>JAFWRQ010000033.1 GCA_017519865.1 Bacteroidales bacterium
AGCTCAATGGCAAGCTCACCGGTATGTCCCTCCGCGTCCCCACCTCCGACGTCAGCTTCGTTGACCTGACCGTCGAGCTCGCAAATGAGGCTACCTACGATGAGATCTGCGCCGCCATGAAGGAGGCTTCCGAGGGCGAGCTCAAGGGCGTCCTTGGCTACACCGACGAGGCTGTGGTCTCCACCGACTTCCGCAACGATCCCCGCACTTCCATCTTCGATGTCAAGGCCGGTATCCAGCTCGACAAGACCTTCGTCAAGCTCTGCGCATGGTATGACAACGAGTGGGGTTACTCCAACAAGGTCTGCGAAATGGCCAAGGTTATCATGAAGTAATTACTTACCTCATAGTACTAAAAAAGCGACTGCGAAAGCAGCCGCTTTTTTAGTATTCCCTCGCGCCGAAGATGGCCGTCCCGATGCGGACCATCGTGGAGCCGTGCTGCACGGCGACGGGCCAGTCGTCGGACATTCCGATGGAGAGCTGGTTGAAATCCTCGATGTCCGGGAAGAGGTCTACGAGATAGGCCATAAAGGTGTCTATACGCTCGAAATCGGCGTGTATGACCTCAAGGTCATCAGTATGCGAGGCCATGCCCATAAGGCCGCAGAAACGGATGTTCTTATAGTCCTCGGCATGGAAGAGGATGTCAAGGATCTCCTCTTCATGGAAACCCTGCTTGGTCTCCTCCGCACCGATATGGAGCTCGAGGAGCACGCTGATGACCTTGTCGTTGTTGGAGCCCCAGTTGTCGATGGCCTGCAGGAGGTGGACGGAATCCACCGACTGCACGAGCGTGGCGTAGGGCAGGACCATCTTGAGCTTATTCGTCTGCAAGTGCCCCAGGAAATGCCATTCGATATCCTGCGGAAGCTGGACGGCCTTGGTCGCCAGTTCCTGCGGGCGGTTCTCGCCGAAGACGGTCTGGCCGGCCTGGTAGGCCTCGAGGATGGCTTCCATGGGATGGAATTTGGAAACTGCCACCAGTTTCACCCCTGATGGCAGTTCCGATTTGATGCGATTGAGATTCTCTTCGATCATTATCTGCGTCTCTGTTGTTTCTTCTGCTGCTCCTTGAGCTGGGCCTGCTGCATGCGCTGGGCCTCTTCGAGGCGCTGCTGCCACTTGCTCTTGGGGACGGGTTTGTTCTCGGCGGCCTTGAGCTTGGCGAGGACCTCCTCGGGCTTGACGAAGAACTTGCGGAGTATCCAGTTCTGCAGCATCATGAAGAGGTTGCTGAGCAGATAGTAGTAACTAAGAGCCGCGGAGAGGTTGTTACAGATGAAGAACATCATTATAGGCATCATCCACAGGCTCATGAAGCGCATGCTCTGTGCACTGGGATCGTTGCCGGAAGGCTGGTTGCCGATGGTCATCTTGGAGTAGAACCACATTGTCAGGGCCATCAGCAGGGCGAACAGCGAGAGGTGGTCGCCGAGGATGGGGATCCTTGTACCGTAGTCAAGGATGGAGTCATACGCCGAGAGGTCCTGGCACCACAGGAAAGGCTGCTGGCGCAGCTCGATGGAGGCCGGGAAGAAACGGAACATGGCCCACAGGATAGGGAAAGTCAGGAGGGTCGGGAGGCAGCCTCCCGCCGGACTGACTCCGGCTTTCTTGTACAGCTCCATGGTCGCCTGCTGCTTCTTCATCGCATCCTCCTGCTTGGGATACTTCTCGTTGAGTTTCTCAAGCTCGGGCTTGAGCGCAGACATCTTGGCCGACGACATATAGGACTTGTTCGTCAGAGGCATCACGACGATCTTGATGATGATGGTCATCAGGAGGATGATGATACCGAAGTTGCCGATGTACTTGTGCAGGAAGTTGAAGAGAGGGATGATGACGTAACGGGTGAACCAGCCTACGAGCCATCCTCCCAGAGGGATGATTTTCTCGTACTTCAGGTCGTATGACTTGAGGGTCTGGAAGTGGTTCGGCCCGAAGTAGAACTCGAAAGGCATGGAGACGTTCTGTCCCGGCATGAACTCGCAGCGCATGTCTGCGGCGCAGGCCATGAGGTCATGGCTCTCGTCGCCCTCGGGCACGAAACTTACGGCGAGCTGGCCGGAAGCGAACTGCTGCGGGGCACGCATGATGGCCGAGAAGAACTGCTGCTGGAAAGCGAACCAGGACAACTTGGAGTCGATGCGGCGGCTGCCGTTGCGGCCGCGGCCGACCTCCTCAGGCTTCTTGTCACCTTCGAAGTAGTAGTCGATCTTGGAGTACTGGGATTCGTTGCGGTAGCCTTTCTCCATGCGCGGTACGGTGACGGAGAAATCAAGGTCAAACGAAGAGACGTTGCGGGGGATGATGCCCTGCATGTCCACGAACGATAGGAGATTGTCAACGGAGTAGGAGTCCTTTTTAAGGACATAACGCTGCTCGATGTAGCCGCCCTGGGCGAAAGGAAGACGCATCACGACCGACGAGTCAGTACGCTCCGCAACGGAGAAGACGAAGTCGGAAGTGTTGATGTACTCTCCTGCATAGAGGCGGATGGAATAGTTGCCCTTGTCAGGTTTGATGATATAGAGGTCCTCCTGCTCGTAGGTCTTGTAGTCCTTGATCTTCACGGAATAGGGCTGTGCACCCTTCGTGGTGAAGGTGACCGCGAGCTTTTCGTTCTCGAGGGTGAACATCTCCGCAGAAGCGTTGTGGGACTGCTCCAGAAGGGAGTCCTTGTAGATGGAGCCCTGCTGCGCAGCCAGCCCGGCGTCGGCCAGACTGTCCGGCATGGCGGACAGTGCCGCCGCCGAGTCCAGCGCTGCGCGCTCAAGCGCCTCAACTCGGGCGATGGAGTCCAGTTGGGCCTGGACCTCCATCTGCTTGTTGAACTGCCTGGACTGGTACCAGGTGAAACCGAAGAGGATCAGTCCGATGAGGACGAGTCCGATTATCGAATTCTTATCCATATTACTCCTCCGCTGCAGCCTCCTCCACCTGCCTGATCTTGGCTTCGAGCTCCTTGAGCTCTCCCTTTGCATCCTCAATCCTCTTCTGCATCTGCTGGATCAGTGCCTCGGCGTTCTTGGACATGGCGAAGAAACCGATATTGTTCTCGTATGTATCGATCTCCGACTGGAGAGTGTTGTAGCGCTGGATGAGGATATCCTTCTCGCTGCGCGGTTTGGCGGGTCCGCGGCCGCCTCTGGGCTGCCTGGAGCCGTAGCCGGGGAACTTCTCCTGCATGGCCTCGCGGAAGGCGGCATTGACTGCGTCCTTTTCCTTGAAAGGCACGAAGCCGATGGCCTGCCACTTGTCGGTGAACTCCTGCTGCGCGGCGGCGTCGGCCTCGGCGTCGGCGGGGACGTAGGCCTGGATCTCTTCGATGAGCTTGCGCTTGGCCTTGAGGTTGCCGTAGAAGTCGTTCTCGGGACGGCCGTGCTTGTCGCGGTTCTCGAAGAACTCGTCGCAGGCGGCGCGGAAGCGCTTCCAGAGCTGCTCGCTCTTCTTGCGCGGGACGGCGCCGATCTCCTTCCACTGCTTCTGGAGGTTGATGAACTGGTCGGTGGCTTTCTTCCACTCGGTGCTGGACTTGAGAGCCTCGGCCTGCTCGATGAGGGACATCTTCTTGTCGAGGTTCTCGTTCATGCTGTCCTTGTATGAGGTGTAGAATACACGCTTCTTCTCGAAGAACTTGTCGCAGGCCGCGCGGAAGCGGTCGTAGATCTTCTGGTTCTCCTTCTTGGAGGCGAAGCCGATGCCTCGCCACTGCTTCTGGATGTCCTCGATCTCCTTGGAGAGGGCGTTCCACTCATTGGAGGAAGTGACTTCCTTTTCGGCGATCTCCTCGACCTGCTCGCAGAGCTTGGTCTTGGCCACGAGATTGTCGGCCTGCTTGGATTTCTGCTCCTCGAAATAGCCCTGGTACCTCTTGTTGATCACGGCCGTGGCGGCCTTGAAGCGGTTCCAGATGTCGTCACGGTACTCCTTGGCCACGGGGCCGAACTCCTTCCACTGTTCGTGGAGTTTCTGGAGCTCACGGAAGGCCTCGACTACATTCTCGTTCTCGGAGAGCTTCTCGGCGGCTTCGCAGAACGCTTCCTTGGCCTCGAGGTTCTTCTTGAAATCGAGGTCGCGGAGGTCGCGGTTGATCTTGACCATGTCGTAGAACTTCTCGACATAGTACTGGTAGGTATCGTTGATATCTCTGAAATTCTGGGCGGGAACGGGGCCTGTGGACCTCCAGCGGTTCTGGATATCGCGGAAGACCGGGAACGAGGCTCCTACATCCTCGGAGTTCTCCACCAGGGACTTGAGTTCCTCTATGATGCCCTGCTTGGCGGCGAGGTTGTCCTCGCGCTCCTTCTCGAGCTGGCGGTTGAACTCGGCACGTTCCTTCTTGTAATCATTGTACAGGGACTTGAATCCAGCCTCGATGACCTCGAAAGGATTGTCCTTCACGACCTCGTCGCCTGCGGCGGCAGCGGTCTCTTCGACGGGGGCGTCGGCGGCGGGCTCATCTACGGAGCCCAGGCCGGCGTCGGCCTTTTCCTTGGAGAGTCTTTTGTAGAAGGCGGATTTGATCGCTTCGGCCTCCTTGGAGCGCTTCACGCGCTCAAGGCCGGTGCCCAGCTTCTCGAAGAGCTCGGAGAGCTCGGCGAGGGTCTTCTCGGCGAAGTTGACCGGCTCCTCGGCGGGAGCGGGCTCCTCTGCAGGAGCAGACTCCTCTGCAGCAGGGGCTTCAGGCTCGGCTGCAGCGGGCTCCCCGGCCGCGGCAGGTTCCTCTGCGGCGGGAGCTTCAGGCTCGACGGCGGCGGGCTCCTCGACCGGAGCTTCGGCTACGGTCTCAGGTGCGGTTTCAACTTCGGTGGTGACAGGCTCGGCAGCGACTGCGTCCTTGTTTTCAAGTACATCTGAAGAGAGGTTCTCCTCAGGGATGATAATTTCGCTCATAATCAGTAGAGTATCAGTAAATAATAAAAGTTGTAGAACGCAAATATACCAAAATATTGGATAAAAACGCTATTTTTGCAGAACTAATATTCGATTTTACAAGACCGCACATGAGAATAGATATCCTGACCGTCGTACCGGAGTTGCTGGAGAGTCCGCTGGGCCATTCCATAGTCGGAAGGGCCGTCAAGAAAGGACTGGTTGAAATACATGTCCACAACCTTCGCAAATACGGCATCGGCCCCAGAAAGAACGTCGATGACTACAGTTATGGGGGCGATGCGGGCATGGTCATGATGGTAGAGCCTGTCTTCCGTATGATCGAGGAACTCAAGGCCGAGAGGGATTACGATGAGGTCATCTACATGTCCCCCGACGGGGACATCCTCGACCAGGGCATGGCAAACGAACTTTCTCTCAAGGAGAACATCATCATCCTCTGCGGTCATTACAAGGGAGTGGACCACCGTATCCGCGAGCATCTCGTCACCCGCGAGATCTCCGTCGGCGACTACGTAGTCAGCGGCGGCGAGATCCCGGCTGCCCTGCTGGCCGACAGCATCATCCGCCTCATCCCCGGCGCCCTCACCGACGAGACGTCAGCCCTGAGCGATTCCTTCCAGGATGACCTCCTCTCCCCTCCCGTATATACCCGTCCTGCAGAATTCAACGGCTGGAAGGTTCCCGACGTGCTCCTCAGCGGCAACCCCAAACTGATCAGGGCATGGCAGGACGAGCAGGCGATCACCCGCACAAAGGCCCTTCGTCCGGGACTTCTTAAAAAATAAGCGTAAGTAAAGTTTTTTTCTTAAAAAAGTTTGCAGATTACTAAAAGTTCACTACCTTTGCATTGGAATTAAAACGTTACAAATAGAACACACTCTACTCTTGCAAAAGAGATCTAACCAACAATAATTAACCTTTTCAGAGGTAAATACACTACTAACTAACCGATTAATCCCGCAGTGATGCGGGATTAATTCGTTTATGGATGCTGCTGGTTCCTGAATTATTTCTTCTCTACGAGTTCGACCTCATAAAGCCGCTTCCAATACTTGCCCGTAAGATAGGTCTTGCGAGAGACGGGGTCGAAGGCGATGCCGTTGAGCACGTCGGTGCGGCTGTCGCGGAGTTTGGCCGGCAGAAGGCCGGTGCAGTCGACCGTTGCCTCGACGGCGCCTGTAGACGGGTTGATGATGACTATAAGGTCAGTCGTATAGACATTGGCCCAGACGCGGCCGTCGATGAACTCCAGTTCGTTGAGATACCTGACCGGGCGTCCGTCCAGCGTGACTTCGACGCTCCGCTGGAGTTTGTACTCCCCGTCGAGGAAGTACAGCCTGGCGCTGCCGTCCGACGCGATCAGCTGCTTGCCGTCGGTGGTGAGACCCCAGCCCTCGCGGGGATAGGTATAGGTGGACTTGTATTCAAGGGTCGCGGCATCATAGATGAAAGCTACCTTGCTCTCCCACGTGAGAATATAGAGATTGTTCCCCAGCACAACTGAGCCCTCTACGAAATACTTGCGGTTGAAATCGAGCTTCTCCAATGCCTCGCCCGTGGCGAGGTCTACCTTACGGAAAGTCGACGAGCCGTACTGGCCGGTACTCTCGTAGAGGTCTCCTCCATGGAAGAACAGCCCCTGGGTATATGAGTCGGTGTCGTGGGGGTATTCCTTCACGACCTTGACCTTGTACTCCTTGACCTTTGTCTCGCAGGCGCAGCACAGCAGCGCCGTGGCGAGGATGGAAAGCACCAGATATATCCTTCTCATTGTCATAAGATTAGAGAATCATTTCAATACAAAAAAAGGCGGAGCCGTAAGCCGGTTTCTGTTTTTGAATCTGCCATTTATCTTCGCAACCTACCCCCTGGCATCGGGCGGGCCGCCCTCATCTGCCAGTATATTTGGTCTTGCAGGCCCCGGTGCCGTACCCGCCGGACATCGCTGTCCGGTGTCGTGAGCCCTTACCTCGCGTTTTCACCCTTACCGTCTTCCGTTTGAGGCAAGCCTCACAGCGAAGGCGGCGGTAGTTTTCTGTTACGGCCGGCGTAAGATTGCTCCCACCTGCGCTTTCCGCAGCGGGGTGCCCTGCCCTGTCCGGACTTTCCTCGGCTTGAACCGCGGCAGATCGCTCCACCTTTCAGTCTGCAAAGATACGAAAGAAACGGTATATTTCCGAAATTCAACTCAAAACGTTAACTTTGCAGTCCTTTCCCAAGAGAAAGCACAAATCAAGATTATAATGTCTGAGACAGTTACCATAATAGGATTGGGTGTGATGGGCTCCGCTCTGGTATTTCCCCTCTCGAAGAACGGTGTACGCATCAGGATTGCCGGCACCCCCTTCGACAGCGAGGTCATAGACGAGTGTATCCGCACCGGCCGCAATCCCAAACTTTCCCGCCCCTTCCCCGAAGGCATATCGTTCCATCAGTTCGAGGATTGGAAAGACCTGATCCCGGGCTCCGATTTCGTCATCGGAGGCATATCCTCCTACGGCGCCGAGTGGTTCCTCGAGGAAGTGATGATGCACATTCCCGTGGAGATTCCCGTCATGACCGTGGTCAAGGGGCTGCGCGTCAACGAGGACGGCTCGCTCTCGACCTGGCCCCAGTACTGGGAGAAAAGGATGGCCGAGAAGGGCATCGACCGCAAGGTCTATATGCTCGGAGGCCCCGGCATCGCCCAGGACATCATCGACGGCGAGCACACCGTGACCACCATCAGCGGCGAGGACCCCGACGTTCTCCAAATGATCAAGGACTGCCTCGAGACCGACCGCCTTCACGTATCGCGTACGCACGACGTGACCGGTCTCCAGTACGCAGTCGCCATCAAGAACGCATACGCTCTCGGACCTGCCATAGCGATTGGCCTCGGCCATCGCAAGGAAGCCGAGCGGCCCACCGGCGTGAACGCCCAGGCCGCGGTCTTCTTCCAGGCGGCCAGGGAGATGCGCCGCATCCTCCGCACGGTCGGTGCCGAGTCGGACTGCATCTCGATGGGGCTCGCCGACCTCTTCGTCACCGTCGAGGGCGGCCGCACCCGCTCCTTCGGCATCCTGCTCGGCGAAGGCCTGAGCATGGAGGAGGCGAAAACGCGCCTGAAAGGCATCACCCTCGAGTCCATCAGCGCAGTGAGAAGTCTCTACGACAGTATCTCCATACTCGCCGCGAAGGGCTTCGAGACCGCATACGGCAAGGTCGACCTGGCGGAGTTCCCGCTCATCGAGCATCTCTACGGCGTCCTGTTCCAGGGCAAGGACGCGGAGTTCCCTTGGGAAAAGTTCTCCTTCGACCTCAGTTAAGCTTCCTTAAAGCATCTATTTTTGTCTGCACTCAAGTAGCATTATAAAGAATAATTGTTATTTTTGTGCAGCTAAAACCTTGACCAATGTCTGATCCCTCCTTGTGCATAGATCTGGAGAAGATCATCAACGGCCGCGGCGGAAAGGGCCGCGTACCGCGCTTTGTCATCGACTGGGGGAAGAAATTCATCCACCAGGACCTGCTTAACAGTTTTCTCGAGAAAGGGTACGAAGGCGTCGAATTCTGCGAGGAATGCATGAAGGCCCTCGACGTGACCATCAATGTCGAAGGTATGGAGAACCTCGACGGCTTCGCGGACGATGTCCGCTTCACCTTTGCGTCCAACCATCCCCTTGGGGGCATAGACGGCGTTGCTCTCGGCATGGTCTTCGGCAAACGCTTCGACGGCAGGATCAAGTATCTGGTCAATGACCTCCTTATGAATCTCAAGGGCCTGGCTCCGATGTGCGTCCCCATCAACAAGCTCGGCGGCCAGGCCCGTGAGCTGCCCCGCCTCATCGACGATGCCTTCTCCTCCGACAACCACATGATCATCTTCCCTGCCGGCATCTGCTCACGCAAGGTTGACGGCAAGGTCCAGGATCTCCCCTGGGGCAAGACCTTCATCACCAGGAGCGTCAAGACCGGGCGCTACATAGTCCCGGTCCATTTCATAGGCCAGAACTCCCCGCGTTTCTACCGCATTGACAAGATCTGCAAGGCGCTGAAAATCAAGTTCAACATCCCGATGCTGTTCCTGCCGGACGAAATGGTCCGCGGCATGCATGGCTCATACACCGTAAAGATTGGCAAACCCATCCCGCCGGAGCACTTCGACTCCTCGAAGACCCCACAGGAGTGGGCGGAATGGTTCAGACAGCTCATTTACACCATCTGACTTAAGAATTATGGAAAAGATCATCGACCCTATCGACGTCAACCTCATCAAGGCCGAGCTCACCCCAGAAAAGAAACTCAGGGACACCAACAAAGGCGGCAACGAAATCTACATCATCGACTGGAAGGACTCTCCCAACACCATGCAGGAGATAGGCCGTCTACGCGAGATAACCTTCCGCGACGCCGGAGGCGGAGTCGGCAAGTCCGTCGACCTGGACGAGTTCGACTTCATGGAGAATCCTTATAAACAGTTGATTATCTGGGACCCCGACGCCGAGGCCATCCTAGGAGGCTACCGCTTCATCCTGGGACCGGAAATCCGCTTCGGAGAGAACGGTCAGCCGCTGCTGTCCACCTCGGAGATCTTCCATTTCTCTGACAAGTTCATCAAGGAGTATCTTCCCAACACCATAGAGTTGGGGCGTTCGTTCGTCACCCCGGAGTATCAGAGTTCCAAGGCCGGCGCCAAGGCCATCTTCGCCATGGACAATCTCTGGGACGGACTGACCATCCTAATGGTCATACACCCCAACATGACATACTTTTTCGGCAAGGTGACCATTTACGAGCATTTCGACCCTTGCGCGCGCGACCTCATCCTGTATTTCCTCAACAAGCACTTCAAGGCCGAGGAAGGTCTGGTCACCCCCCTGTACCCCCTGGAGTTCAAGCACGACCCCAGACTCATGGACCTCGTGCTCAAGGACGAAGGCTTCAAGGATGACTACAAGAACCTCAAGGATGCGGTGCGCCGGCTCGGAACCAACATCCCGCCGCTCGTCAACTCCTATATGAACACTTCACCGTCACTCAAGGTCTTCGGCACATCGCACAATCCTTTCTTCGGCGACGTGCTCGACACGGGCTTCCTGGTCAGTTTCGACGAGATGTACGCCGACAAGAAAGAGCGTCACGTCCAGTCATACATGAAGCAGAAGATAGCATGGATAAAGGCACGCTTCCCCCATTTCGGTGAAAAGAACATAGAAAAAATCGCCTTCCGCTGGGAGATCAAGCGGAAGGAGATCCAAAAGAAAATCAAGGAAAAGGCTAATTTCAAGAAGTAGCGCCCTTCTTATCCAATATCCTCTTCCTCAGTCCCTTGCTAAGGGACAGAGGGAGCGTTGCGTCGGATGAATCCAGCCACTCCAGGGCGAGGTCGTACTGACCGAGCATATAGCAGCCAAGGGCTATGTCATACCTTGCGCAGGAAGACTGCGTGCGGTCTTTCAGTTTTGCAAGGTCCATCCACAGCGTGATGGCTTCATCCCACTTCATGGAATCTGCCTTAAGGGTGGCATCGATCCACTTGCGGCCGAGGCCGTCGAAATAGAGGACGGTGTACTGCTCGCTCTCCCACTGGCTCTTCAGGGGCTTGGCCAGCGAGTTGCCGATGTTCATCGCCCGGCTTGAGTCGTCGAGTCCGGAGATGGTCGTCGAACTCTTCAACACCGTAACTCCGTCGTCCTTCCCTGCCATCGAGTCGTAAACATAGAGCTGGCTGGCAACGGGAGCGCTGCGCCCGGTTACGCTCTCCGACACTACGGGGGTATCAAGGATCATCACTACGTCGCTGTCCAGCAGCATGATGTACTGCGAAGCGGTGTCCTTCGAGGCATAGTCGCCAGAGGCGTCCTTCACCAGATTATAGACCTTGACGGACTCTGCTCCGTCGAAATACTCGTTCTCGAGCGCGTATGCAAGGGCATCGGCCGCACGGTTGTTGAACAGCGAGTCACGTCCGTCCGGAGATTCGAGATAGACGACCGACAGGCTTTTTCCGGCCAGGTCGAGACCAGACTCGGAAGGTCTGCGCGACTCCAGTTGCATGACATATGCGGAAGGAGCGCACGATACGGACGCCAGGCCCAGGAGGGCCAGGGCGACCAGTGAAATGAATGAAATCCTTTTCATATTATCAATCATTCTACCATTTCAGCTATGAGGTCATACTCGTCGGCCCCGATGATGCGTACGTTCACGAAACTGCCGACGGGTGACCCGGAAGGATACCTTACAAGAATCTCGCCATCGACGTCAGGACTCTCGTAACGGCTCCTGCACACGAGGATGCCGTCAGACCAGGCGTCGACAAGGACGCGCTCGACGGAACCGACACGAGAGCGGTTGAAGTCGAGCGATATCTCCTTCTGGAGCG
Source organism: Bacteroidales bacterium (assembly GCA_017519865.1). Lineage (GTDB taxonomy): Bacteria > Bacteroidota > Bacteroidia > Bacteroidales > UBA932 > Cryptobacteroides. Next base: position 11,270 of record JAFWRQ010000033.1, read on the forward strand.
ACATCAGCGCATCCAGGCGGGCCTCCTTGACCTCCTTCGGGACATCGTCCTCGAAATGTTCAGCGCCATAAGTCCCCTCCTCCTCGGAATAGGTGAAGGCGCCGAGCCGCTCGAAGCGGGCTTCGCGGACGAAGTCCAGGAGTTCGTCGAACTCCGCCTCCGTCTCGCCGGGATGCCCGACGATCATGGTGGTGCGCAGCACGACTCCGGGCACTTTCTCCCGCATCCTGCGGATGAGGGCCCGGGTCCAGGCGCCGTCGACATGGCGGTGCATCATGTCCAGCATCTTGTCGGAGACATGCTGCAACGGAATGTCGAGGTACGGGCATATCTTGGGATTGGTCGCCATCTCTTCCAGGACGTCCTCGGGAAAATCGGCGGGATAGGAATAATGGATACGTATCCACTCTATCCCTTCGACCTCTGAAAGACGGTGGAGAAGTTCCGCGAGGGCGCGGCGGTGATAGAGGTCCAGACCGTAATAGGTCGTATCCTGGGCAATCACGACGAGCTCGTGTACTCCCTGTGATGCGAGGAAACGAGCCTCGGCGACAAGGTCCTCGACAGGCACGGAGCGATGGGCTCCGCGGATGAAGGGTATGGCACAGTAGGAGCAGCGCCGGTCGCAGCCTTCGGATATCTTGAGGTAGGCATAGCCCGGAGCGGAGCCCGTGAGGTGCCGCTCGAGGCGTCTTGCGCCGTCAGGCTCGACGCCCAGTGCCCGGACGACCGGATCCAGGTCGCGGGCGCCGAACCAGGCGTCCACTTCCGGGATGAGGCCGGGCAGTTCGGAGGAATAGCGCTGGGACAGGCATCCGAAGACCATCAGCTTGTCCACAAGGCCGTTTTTCTTGCGCTCGGCAGCCTCGAGGATGGCCTGGATGGACTCTTCCTTGGCGTCGCCGATGAATCCGCAGGTGTTAAGGAGCAGGACGTCGACCTTCTCCTCTACGCCTTCGGGCACGATCTCATAAGCCTGTCCGACAAGCGAGAGGAGATGCTCGGTGTCCACGGTATTCTTGGAGCATCCGAGCGTGACGACCTGGAGCCGCTTATTCATTGGCGGGGTCCTCCGAAGCCGCTTCGACGGCTTCTTCCTCCTCGGCGAAGTCGAGGGAGGCGTATTTCTTGAGTTCGTTGTACCACTCGACCACTTTCTTCATGTGCGACACGTAGAAGCGGTCCTCATCGTAGTTGGGAACTGCCTTGGCGAAGAGGTCCTTGAGCACGTCGGGGGAAGACTTTGCGCCGGGGGCCTCTTCCTCGCCGAGAACTCCGTGCAGGGACTCGAAGACATCCTTAAGCTTCAACTCGCCTTCGGAAGTGAAGATGGCGATGTCGGCGAGGGTGGTGATGCGGCTGCGGATGTCGAAGACAGTCCTTTTCTTGTCAGCCAGGGACTCGGCGATGGCGCCGTTGCGGGCTTGGGCGATATATTGGTACAGGCCATGGTGGCCGGATACGGAGAGGATTTTCGTAAGATCGGTTTTCATTTCTTTTCTCTTTTTGGATTGGTGGTGCAAATATACTAATTTTTCCAGCGTCTCGTCCGTACGCGCGTGAAGTTCTTCGAGGGTTCCGTCATTTACGATGACGGCATCGGGGCTGAGGTCGTCGAAACCCTGGGCGCGGATGCGCTCCCTCACCGCCCCGGGGCGGGACGAATCGCGCCTGCAGGCCCTTTCGACCCGCAGGTCCTCAGGCGCATCCACGAGGATGACCGCGTCGAAGACGCCCTCGAAAAGGGGCAGTCCTGCCGCGATCGCAGACTCCATGAAGACCATCCCTGCGTCCCGGGAATCCCTCCAGCGGAGGAAATCCTTCAATACTTCGGGATGGATGACGGCCTCGAGGGCAGCGAGTGCGGCGGGGTCGGAGAACACCGCTGCGGCCAGAGCCCGGCGGTCGAGCCTACCGTCGACATCGAGCAGGCCGCCGCCCAATGCGGCGTCCACGCGTGCCGGCAGCCCGGGCACTTCGTCATAAAGGCTCTTTGCCCGTGCGTCGGAATCATATACGGGATATCCCCTGGAAAGGATATGGCGGCAAACCTCGGATTTTCCGCTGCCGATACCGCCCGTGACCAAGACCGTAAGCATCATCTGAGATTTTCGATGCACTCCAGGACCTTCGGCTCGACGGAATAGTCTATCACGCTCGACGGAAGGCCGCTGTCGCGAGGCACGCAGCGACCGTTTATGGAACTGGCGAAGTCGTTATAGTCCACATAGAACGAAACTCCCTCGGTGGGGTCGTAAGCCAAGGGGAAAACGCAGCGGAAAACGACATCCACTACAGAAGGATAGACAGTAAGGTCCCTGCCTGCAGGGACATTGCGGGTGCCGACCTTGACCTCCCTGTGCAGTTCGACGTAACGCGTCACGTCGAGTGCGTAGCTCACCTCGCTGACGGAGAGGCGGATGCCGCCCTTAGGTGCTTCGAGACGCGCCATGCCATGGGCACCGGAAGAGAGGTTCTGAAGGGTTATGGCTTCGGTAACGACCCTGTCAATATTCTGCAGATGAAGGGGTTCGCCATAGACGACCACGGAGTCGGGAACAATCTTCATGGCGCCGAGCGCCATGTACTGCGGCTTGAAACTCACGACGCTTACGGCCTGCACCGGAACCGTCTTGTGGTTCTCGGCCGGGAAACGGAACTGCACCCTGGAGGAGACGAATGACTCAAGCTGGACATTGTCGCCGAAGATCTCGCTGAAATAGCCGGAAAGTTCGTTGCTCGTGATATAGTAGAGGTCCTCGTCTTCCTGGTGCAGGTCGTCTGGCGAGAAGTACACACGCAACTGGCCCCTGCGCGACATCCGGTTCTTCCTGAGAAGGCGATAGCCCGTCGTACGGCAGCGCGCCACGACGGGGCTGGTGTTCGAGGACTCCGCCTGATGGCCTTCGATGTTGCTGAGGGCGATGACGGGAACGCTCACCACCGACGAGTACTGAAGGGAAAGATTGTGGGAGATCCAGATGCTGAAAGCCAACAGGAGAGACAGCAGAAAAACTGTTAAGTCCCTCCCGTTGATGCCGGACTTCCGGAGAAGTTTATGGAGCGGCTCCTTCAGCATGGGATGCCACGTCTGTTACTGGGCGTTGGTATAGTCCCTGATGATGGAGTTCTTGTCCATTCTGAGTTTGACGTCGCCGTCGACCTTGATGAGGACGGTACGGTCGGTTACCTCGTCCACGGTGCCGTAGATGCCTCCGGTGGTAACTACCTTGTCGCCTTTCTTAAGGCCGGCACGGAAAGTCTCGAGTTCCTTCTGCTGCTTGCGCTGCGGACGGATCATGAAGAAGTACATGACGGCGAAAAGGAGGAGGATCATCATCCAGAAGCCCATCTGGCTTCCGCCGGCAGCAGCCTGGCCTGCAGCCTGGGCCTGAAGAGGAATGAAAAGAGTGTTCATATCGGTGTTGTTAGATTGTATCTACAAATATAGGATGAAAACTTCAAATTGCCAAGCCTAGAGCAGGCCGCGCCCGGACTTCACCACTTCTCCGGAAGCGACCATCTCTGATATGATGCCGTCGAGTATGCCGTTGACGAACGAGCGGCTCTTGGGCGTGCTGTAGTATTTGGAAATGTCTACATATTCGTTGATGGTGACCTTGACCGGGATCTCGGGGAAAGTCACTGCCTCGGCGAGTCCGCAGATGATGAGTACGATGTCGATCACGAAGAGGCGGTCCTTGTCCCACTTGGGAACCGCGGCCGCAATCTTCTCGAAATACTTGTCATAGCCCCTGTAGGCGGCTCGAAGGAGCTCGGTCACGAAAAGCTTGTCGCTGTCCATGCCCTCGCGGCCGGACATTTCGCTCTGGTAGAGGGGCGGAAGCGCCCAGCGCTCCCCTGCCGCGAGGTCCTCGAGCGTCCGGCAGCAGCAGGTCAGTGCATAGGCCAGGTCGTCGTTCCAGAAGATGGAGAGGTCCTCGAGGATGTCCTCCAGGTCGGTGTTGTCCACGAACTCCTCCTCATAGATGCGGGTGAAGAGTTTGACGTCCGCCGCGAGCGAACGCTCCGGAGAGGACATGTATTTCTCGTAATAGGGTTTTGTGCGGATGCTGTCGAACATCTTGCGGAGCAGGGCGTCATACTGTTCCCACGAGAGTTTCTCGCGGCTAACAGCCTTCTGGAAATCAGGATCTTCCGTAAGGAGCACGGCAAGGGCGTTCTCGACGAACTTGAGATTGGGATGCTTTTCCTCCTCCGTGGGATTGAACTTGTGGCGGGCGGCCTCGATGCGGGAGCGCGCCTCTTCGGTGAGGGCCGGGATGATGGCGAGCATAAAGAGGTAAAGGCTGCGGGTGGCCTTGCAGGACAGCTCGAGCTGCGCCTGGGCCTCTTTCAGGGACATGGAAGGGTCTTCAGCATAGCTGTAGAGCACCTTGAAAGCCTTTATCCTGAGAATTCTTCTGTTCAGCATGATATTTCAAACAAATTTCTGCAAAGATAACACTAGAATCGGGAAAAAATCCTATTTTTGCGTAGAAAAGCATTTAAAACAAGACCATGTACAGAGACGATTTCGAAAGGACGGGTGCCCAGGAGCGCAGCGGCGAGGACGTTTTCTCCAAACCGGTCAGGGCAGGCAAACGCACCTACTTCTTCGATGTGAAGGCCACGAAGGGAAACAACGACTACTATCTCACCATAACCGAGAGCAAACGCAGGCAGGAGAACGACGGGTCCTTCACGTTCGACAAGCACAAGATCTTCCTTTACAAGGAGGACTTTGACAAGTTCCAGGAGGGCCTTGCCGAAGTCATCGGGTACATAAAGGACAAGTGCCTCCAATAGCCTTCCTTTGTTCCGCCGGTCTGAAAGACACCGGCTTTTTTTGACCACATACCATAATACACCGGACCACATGACCGATATTCTCTTGAAGAACATCCTCGTCGACGACAGACTTGTCGACATCTGCATAGATGCGGGAAAGATTGCCGGGATACTTCCGGCCGGAGGTCCCTCTCCCGAAGCCGCCGAGACCATGGACTGCACCGGCAAGGTCGCGGTACCGGGGTTCATCAACATGCATACCCACGCCGCAATGTCCCTCATGCGCGGCATCGGCGAGGACGTCGTTTTCTCCGACTGGATCAACCGCATCTGGGACATCGAGGCCGGCATAGACCACGACTTCATCTATTGGGGCAGCCGCGTGGCCGCCATCGAGATGATACGCACGGGCACAACGACCTTCAACGACCAGTACTGGTCCTTCCCCTCGACGGTCCAGGCAGTCAAGGAAGCCGGCATCAGGGTCGCCACAGGCTACGACGTGATGGACAAGGACGACCCGGAAACGGCTGAACGCCAGAAGGAGCAGTGCGTGGAGCGCTACAAGCTCTACCAGGCCGTGGCCGATGACCGGCACTTGTTCACAATGTCCTTCCACGCAGTGTATTCCGTGAGCGAGCCCATGATCGTCTGGGCTTCGGAGTTCGCAAAGGCAAGGGACCTGCCGCTCCACATCCACCTCTGCGAGACCGCCAAGGAAGTCGAGGACTGCAAGGCCGCGCACGGCGGCCTCACCCCCGTGGAGTATCTGGACCGCCTGGGCGTCCTGGACCATAATGTCATTGCCGGACACACCCTCTGGCTCAGCCCGGAGGACATCCGCATCCTGGGCGAAAGGAAGGTCAACTGCGTCCACAACATCAACTCCAACGCAAAACTCAGTTCCGGATACCGCTTCCCTTACCACGAACTCAAGGATGCGGGGGCCAACGTATGCCTGGGCACGGACGGCTGCGCATCTTCCAACAACCTCGACATGCTCGAGGCCATGAAGACTTCCGCCCTGTTCCAGAAAGCATGGAGAAACGATCCCAAGGCGCTTCCGTTGGATGAGTTGATGGATATGGCCACGGTGAACGGAGCGCACGCCCTGCGCATTGCCGCAGGCCGGATAGCTGAGGGCCTTCTGGCCGACATCTCCATCGTGGACACCGATTCCACGTTCTTCCTCTCCCCCGCCCCGTTCATGGCCAATTTCATCTATTCCGCCCACAGCGACTGCATCGACTCAGTCATCGCCGGCGGCCGCTTCGTGATGAAGCACCGCGTCGTCGAAGGCGAGGAGGAAGTGCTTCGCGAAGCAAGGAAAGTACTGTCACAGATACATTTACGCTAAATAAACATACTATGGACCCCAGAATTGAAAAGATCCATTCAGCCGAGAATTTCATCCTCGATAAGCTAGGAGGCCGGACTCCCCTGGTCGGCATCGTCCTCGGCAGCGGACTCGGCAAGCTCGCCGACAAGATAGAGAATCCGATTGTGATTCCCTACAGGACAATTCCCGGTTTTCCGGTGTCCACGGCTATAGGGCACAAGGGCAATTTCATCATCGGAGACTTCGGAGGCAAGTTCGTTATAGCGATGCAGGGGCGTTTCCACTACTATGAGGGCTATCCCATGGAACTGGTCACCCTGCCCATCCGCGTAATGAAGACGCTCGGAGTCGAGTATCTCTTCGTCTCGAACGCAGCGGGAGGATGCAATCCCGACTTCGAGGTGGGAGACCTGATGATCATCAAGGACCATATCAACCTGTTCCCCAATCCGCTCATCGGGCCCAACTTCGATGAGTTCGGTCCGCGCTTCCCGGACATGACCTGCGCTTACGACCTCGAACTGATCGAAAAGGCGCAGCGTATCGCCGGAGAAATGGGTGTCAGGTACCATAAGGGAGTCTACTTCGGCAGTCCGGGACCCACGTACGAGACGCCGGCCGAGGTGCGCTTCTACAGGATGGCGGGAGCGGACGTGTTGGGAATGTCTACGATCCCGGAAGTCATCGTAGCCCGCCACTGCGGCATACGCGTCTTCGGTATGTCGGTGATTACCAACAAGTGCAACACCGACAACGTCGCCAGGAATTTCAATGACGGCGACGATGTCGTAAGGGCTGCAGATGCAGCAGCCGACAACATGTGCGGGGTCTTCACCCGCCTGATTTCGGAACTTTAGTCCAGGTCGGAGACCCAGAGGGCCGCGGAGACGTCCGAAGGGGCGGCCCAGGCCCCACGGGGCGACAGGCAGACGGAGCCGACTCGCGGGCCTTCAGGCGAGCAGGAACGCTTGAACTGCTGCGAGAAGAAGCGCCAGAGGAATTTGCGGAGCCACCGGTCGACGGTGGCTTCGTCGTATTTGCCCGCGAACGCCTCGACGGCGAGGGCCCGGATCTCGCGGGGCCTGCGGGCGTGGCGCACCAGATGGTACAGGAAAAAGTCGTGCAACTCGTAGGGGCCGACTATATCCTCCGTCTTCTGCTTGATGTTTCCATTCTCGTCCACGGGCGTCAGTTCGGGGCTGATAGGCGTATCGACGATGTCCAGCAGGGTCTCTCGTGCCTCGGGAAAGCGGTTCACCGCGGCCCAGCGCACCATGGCCTGCATGATGGTCTTGGGGACGTCGCAATTGACGGAATAGTTGGCCATATGGTCGCCGTTGTAGGTACACCAGCCGAGGGCTATCTCCGAAAGGTCGCCGGTACCGACCACGAGACCGTCCGTGTCGTTGGCTATGTCCATCAGGATCTGGGTCCTTTCTCGAGCCTGGGCATTCTCGAACGTAACATTATGGTTTTCAGGATTATGTCCTATATCTGAGAAATGCTGGGAGACGGCCGGTCCGATGGGGATCTCGCGGGCGTCCACGCCGAGCGAGGCCATCAAATCCGAGGCATTGCCGTGCGTGCGGTTCGAGGTTCCGAAGCCCGGCATGGTGACGGCGATTATGTCCTTCCTGTCCTTGCCGAGGCTGTCGAAGGCGGCGACGGTGACGAGCAGCGCAAGCGTCGAGTCGAGGCCGCCGGAGATGCCCAGTACGGCGGTCTTGCAACCGACGTGCTCCAGGCGGGTGCGGAGGGCCGCGGTCTGGATGGAGAGTATCTCCTCGCAACGTGAAGCCAGGACCTCCGGGTCGGAAGGTACGAACGGATGGGGATTCGGGGCGGCGGATACCGGTGTCTCAGCGGGCTTCAGTGCCTCTGCAGCAGGATCTATTTCCGCATAGATGATGCTCGAACATGTCTGGAAACGGGCGTTCTCCGCCAGCAGGTGGCCCTTCTGGAATATGAGTGAAGGTCCCGCATAGACGGCATCGCCAGTGGATTCGCCATAGCCGGCTGCACAGTAGACGATGGCCGTACCCGTCCTGTAGGTCAGGGCAGCCAGGTCGCGCTTGCGCACCGCATGGCCCGTGACGAGCTCGGGGACGGCGGCAAGCTGGAGGACCAGCGAAGCGCCGGCCGGAAGCTCTCCGGGGATAGTGCCTCCCGTCAGCACGGCGAAGCGCGGATCGGTGTCGAAGACCTCACCTCCCTTGATGACAGCCGCAGCGGATGCGTATCCGTTGCCGGCCCCCACAGGCAGCCCTATGACTGCCGTGATGTCAAGGGCAGCGGTTCCAACGGCTATTTCCCGTACGGCTTTTCCCGCAGCCTCCAGCAGGAGTTCCTGCCTGAAAAGATCCCCGCAAGTGGCTCCGGTCACACTGAACTCCGGAAAAACGACTATGTCCGCACCGGCCTCAGCGGCTTCACCGACGAGGCGTATGACCTCACGTGCATTCCTGGACGGATCCGCAAGCCACACCCTCGGAGTGGCGGCGGCGACTTTCAAAACATCTTTTTTGCGCATAATGTTACAAATATAGACGAAATCGCCCAAAATTGTCCCGGAGAAAAGTTCATTTTTTATACAATTTTACTAAATTTGCGAAGTATGGGTAAATTGGATAGAAATGCTTGAGGACATACAAAAGAATTTCGAACGGGTCATCGCATTGTACGAGGGAGAACGCGAAGCCAACGCCGGTCTCCGCGCCAAACTCGCCGCAAGCGAATCCTCCAATGACACCTACAGGAAGCAAATAGCCGAGTTGGAGAGACAGGTAGAGAACCTCAAGCTCGCTGAAGCGTTTCTGACACCGACAGGCAGTTCCGACAGTGCGAAGGAAAGGATAGATAAACTCATAAAGGAGATCAACAAGTGTATCTCGTTGCTTGAAAAGTGATATGGAACAGAGCATTACCATCAAGATAGCCGGCAAGGACTATCCCCTCAAGGCGACTTCTCCGGAGATGGAGCAGCTTATGCGTCTGGCTGCAGAGACCATCAACCAGAAGCTCGCCCTCTATGATGCCAAGTTCCCGGACAAGACACTTGTCGACAAGCTCTCCTTCGTCGCCCTGAACGAAACCGTCAGCCGCATGTCGTTCCAGAAAAGGCTTTCCTCCGTAAGTGAGGAAGCCAAGCGGATGCTCAGCCAGACCAGTTCCTATCTCGACAGCATTGATAAAAAGTAGCCGTTAGTCCCCCGTGCTGAAAACAACAAGTTCCTCGGAACCGGGTAACTCGAATGGGGGATGGCAGGCCAAGGTCACCTTAACAGGGATTCCGCTTCGGCGGGACGGTGGACGCCGGAACTGATTCGGAGCTCAAATCTTGTCATGAGATTTTTCTGACACCTGACTAACGGCTTTTTTTAGATACTCCGGCCGGTGCATGCTTCCAAGGCTTGCACCGGTCCGTTGTTTCCGGGCATGCAGGGTAAGGTATTTATTATTAACTATATAACCTTTCATATATGTTGGTTTACTGTATTTTGGCCGCAATACTGGGCGCAGTGGTCGCCCTGGCCGTCTCCATATTCATCCGCAAGCAGACCCTGAAGGGCAAGAGGGAGGAAATCCTCGAGCAGGCCCGTCTCGAAGCGGAAAAGATCAAGAACGAAGCGGAAAACATCAAGAAAGACAAGATCTTCCAGGCCAAGGAGCGCTTCCTGCAGCTCAAGAGCGAGCATGACCAGTATGTCAGCGAGAAGAACAACCAGCTCCGCGACGCCGAGAACCGTCTCAAACAGAAGGAAAACTCCCTCAACCAGAAGAACGAGGACCTCGCACGAAAGATCAAGGAGAACGACTCCCTCAAGCAGAGCCTGCAGGCCCGCACCGAGAATGTCGACAAGAAAGGCGAGGAGTACGACCGCCTCATCTCCCAGGTCAACCGCCAGCTTGAGACCCTGGCCGGGATGAGCGCCGCCGAGGCCAAGAACGTCCTCATGGAGAATATGAAAGCCGAGGCCCGCACCGAGGCCCAGGCCTACATCAACGATACGATGGACGAAGCCAGGCTGAACGCCGCAAAGGAAGCCAAACGCATAGTCATCAACACCATACAGCGTACCGCCACCGAGACCGCCATCGAGAATGCCGTTACCACCTTCCCCATCGAGAACGACGAGATCAAGGGACGCATCATCGGCCGTGAGGGCCGCAACATCCGCGCCCTGGAGGCTGCCACCGGCGTAGAAATCGTCGTGGACGACACTCCCGACGCCATCCTCCTGTCGGCATTCGACCCTGTCCGCAGGGAGGTCGCACGCCTCGCCCTGCACCAGCTTGTCATCGACGGCCGCATCCACCCCGCCCGCATCGAGGAGGTGGTGGCAAAGGTCCAGAAACAGCTTGAGGACGAGATCCTCGAGACCGGCAAGCGTACCTGTATCGACCTCGGCATCCACGGCATGAGCATGGAGCTCGTCCGCCTCATCGGGCGCATGAAATACCGCTCGTCATACGGCCAGAACCTCCTACAGCACTCGCGCGAAGTCGCGAATATCTGCGCCATCATGGCCTCAGAGCTGGGACTGAATCCCAAGCTTGCCAAACGCGCCGGCCTCCTTCATGACATCGGAAAGGTTTCCGAGCAGGATCCCGAGCTGCCCCACGCCCTGCTGGGTATGAAGATCGCCGAGCAGTACAAAGAGAAGCCCGAAATCTGCAACGCCATCGGAGCCCATCACGAGGAGACCGAGATGACCTCGATCATCGCACCGCTGGTGCTCGTCGGCGACGCCATCTCCGGTGCACGCCCCGGTGCACGCCGCGAGGTCATCGAGTCGTACATCAAGCGCCTCAAGGGCATGGAAGACCTGGCGGCATCCTATCCGGGAGTCACCAAGTCCTACGCCATCCAGGCGGGGCGCGAACTCAGGGTTATCGTCGGTGCTGAGGAAGTCACCGACGAGCAGGCAGCAAGGCTCTCTACGGACATAGCGCAGAAGATTCAGGAAGAGATGACCTATCCGGGTCAGGTAAAGATCACGGTGATCCGGGAGACCAGGTCCGTGGCTTATGCCAAGTAGCCGGACCTGTCCGCTACCTTGTCATAGGCCTGTGTTGCCTGGAACGGCAGGCTTTGATGTTGTCCAGAAGGGTCTGCCTCTCCTCCTCGGGAAGCGCGAAATCACAGAAACGCTCCCAGAGGTAATCGACTGCCTGGGCACTGGGATGCACCATGTCCTCGGCATAGAAACGGTAGTCACGCAGTTCGTCCATGACGATCTCGTATGCCGGGAAGTAAACGACCCGTTCTCCGTCTGTGACGGAGTCGGCTGCCAGGAGCAACGTTCCCTTGCTCAACTGGTTGGCATGAGCCCCGTCGGCCATGTGGCGGATAGGGCTGACGGTAAGGATGAAACGCTTGTCGGGGAAACCCGACACAAGGCCGGAGAGCAGCGAAGTCACCTCCTCCGTGGAGAGCCGCTCCCGGACGAACTCACGGGCAGGTCTCTTGAGACAGTTCGAGACGACCATGCCTCTTTCGAGGTGACGGAAGCAGTATGCGGAGCCGAGGGTAAGGACGACCAGGTTTGCCTTGCGCCAGCTTGCGTGTGCAGATGCCAGCGAAGAGTTGGCTGCTTCAAGGAATTCCGCGGCCGAACGGCGCGCAAAGGAAGTGTGATGATGGAAGGAACAGACGAGTCCCGCTCCGGCGCCCATCTCCACGCAGTCCGCCTCGGTGAAAGGGATTCCGCTCTCCAACCGTTCCGCCGCATTGCGGACGGAAACGGGGTTATAAAGTGTCCCGAAAGGGTTCACGCACACATCGAAGCCCGCATCGGACATACGAGCGCCAATGTTGTCCGCAAAGCAGCTGCCCAGAAGCACAGTGCTTTCGGAGTAAGAGAGTTTGACCGGGCTGGTACCACACTCGACCTTTGTCTGAAGTTTCAGCATATCGGATCCTGTTTTTACAAAAATACTGAATAATATCATGAACGCCAAGTCCCTTATTGTCTCATCGATGCTCGCTGCCCTGACGGCGTCCGCAGTCCAGGCCCAGTCTTTGCTGGACCTCCAGGACCTGTTCGGCCGGCAGTCACAGTCGCGCGTACAGGATAACGCCGTGAAGGTCGAATACGATATCGACTTCCATTATTTCTTCGACTATCGCTCTTTCGGGGCCAGCGACGACATCTTCCTGACATCCGGGACCGTCAACGTCGCACGCTTCTCCCCTTCCGCGGTGCTTCGTTTCGACCAGAGCCGCAACATCACCCACAGGCTCGCCCTGGGGGTCGATCTGACCAAGAACCTCGGGGAGAATCCCGTCAGTACAGCGGACTATTCCAAAGATGAGGACGATCCTGCCCTGCGCAACAAGAGACTCATAAAGGACATCTTCTTCTATTACAACTACCAGCGGCGCTCAGGCAATGGTCTTCTGGGATTCTACGCAGGCATCCATCCCAGGACGGTATTGAACGGCGCCTATACCAGGGCCATCTTCGCCGACGACCTCATCTACTACGATCCCAACATCGAGGGCGTCACCGTCAACTATTCCGCTCCTCGCTTCAGCGCCGAGCTGACGGCGGACCTTTTCTCCAACAGGGGGCGCGACAGGATAGGCAGCGGCATGGTCTCCACGGCCGGCTTGTTCAAGTTTTCGGACTTGCTGGGTCTGGGATGGTCAGCCGCCTACAGCCACGTCAGCGGGACGGAACTCGTACCTTACGACGTAGACGTAGCCCTGGCCAATCCTTACGTGAAAGCCGATTTCAGCAAGATGACCGGATTCCAGGAACTGTATGCCAAGGGAGGCGCAATGATATCCTATCAGTTCGACCGCAGGATAGTGGACGAGACTCCGCATTTCCCCCTGGGTGCCGAGTTCATGATCGGGGCGCGCAACTGGAACATAGGGCTGGAGGATACCTTCTATTTCGGTGACAACCAGATGGTTTACTACAGCGCTTCGTACAATGGTATTTCATTCGCAGCCATGTATGTCGAATCGCTCTATCACGGCGACACATACTATTTCACCCGCAGGCGTATACCTACATGGTACAATCGTATGGAGCTGTACTGGCAACCCCTGGACGCCGGATTCGTCAATGCCAGGCTCTCCGTCGTCGGGCACTTCATCACGCTTGCCGGCGATATAGGTCCATATACCGGAATGCAGGCCAAGGCCACCCTCCTCTTCAATCTCGATGCCTTCCGGCATCCGCGCGAAAGCGCTCCCGCGGGCCGCTCCCGCAGCACTGAGCGCAGAGAACGTACGTCCCGCGTCTCCGGCAGCCCGCTCATCAGCCTTTGATCCAGACTAAAACAAACTCTTTTTCCATATATGCACAGAACATTGAGAATCATTCTCGCAGGACTGCTCATTGCAGCGTGCTGCGGTCCTAAGAACGGTGATTACCAGTTACATATCCTCACATCGAATGACGTGCACGGGACCTATTTCGACTCCACCTACGTGGACGGGAGCACCCAGAACTCGATGCTCGCCGCCTACTATTACGTGGACAGCGTGCGCAATGCCGTAGGCAAGGAGAACGTCGTCCTGCTGGATGACGGCGACTTCCTGCAGGGTAACAATGCAGCGTATTACTACAATTACGTGGAGACCGGGGTGCCGCACGTCTTCTCCCGTATGGTAGACTACATGGACTACGATGCAGTTACCTGGGGCAATCACGATGTCGAGCCCGGACACGACGTCTACGACCGCGTATCCAAGGAAATCGAAGGTTTCGGCATACCTTTCCTCGGCGGCAACGCCATCCGAGAAGATAACGGGGAGCCATATTTCCCTATATATACCATACTGAAGAAGAACGGGCTCAAGGTCGCCGTGCTCGGCTTCAACAACGCCAACATCAAGGCCTGGCTCGACGAGGACATCTGGAGCGGAATGCGTTTCGAGTCCCTCCTGCCCCTTGTGCAGCAGGATGTCGACATGGTCATTGCAAAGGAGAAGCCGCAGGTGGTGATAGTCTGCGTGCATTCCGGTACCGGCGACGGTGACGGCGCAGTCCTCGAGAGCCAGGGAATGGACCTCTACAAGAGCCTGAAGGGCGTGGACGTTCTCGTCTGCGCGCACGACCACAGGCCTTTCGTGACCGACAACGGCAGCATCGCCCTGCTCAACTCCGGCAGCCACTCCCGCAACCTCGGCCACGGCATCGTAAATCTCAGCATCAAGAAAGGCAAGGTCGTGGCGAAATCGGTTTCTTCCGGGCTCATCGCCATCGACAAGGGCAAGGCTGACCCTGAGATGCGCAAGGCCTTCCAGAAGGACTATGAGGCCGTGAAGGCCTTCACCCTGCGCGAAGTCGGAGAACTGAAGGCAGACCTCAACCTCAGCGATGCATTTGCCGGTATGAGCGACTATCTCAACCTCATACACACTGTCAGCCTGGGGTGTGAGCCGGCCCAGATATCGGTGGCCGCTCCCCTCACCCAGCGCGGCGTCATCAAGGCCGGAAAGCTCGTATTCAACGACTTGTTCACCTTGTATCAGTATGAGAACCAACTGTTTGTCATCAAGATGAGCGGGCAAGAGGTCAAGGATTTCCTCGAGGCCTCCTACGACCTTTGGATCAGGACGGCATCCAATCCCGGCGACCGCGTGCTGAACATCCGCAACGCTCCCGACACCCGTACCGGACTCGAGCGCTGGTCTTTCGTGAATGCCAGTTTCAATTTCGACTCCATGGCAGGTATCAACTATACCGTGGATGTCACCAAGCCTGCAGGATCACGCATCAGCATCTCCTCCATGGCCGACGGCAGCGCATTCGACACAAACGCCACATACAATGTCGCCATGACGTCCTACCGCGCATCCGGCGGAGGCGGCACCATGGACAAGATAGGCATCGATACCGACCGTATCGACGAAAGGGTTGTCAGGAAATATCCCGAAATACGGGAAATGATCTACGAGTATCTGAAGGAGCACGGGTCCATCGACCCTGCCGTCATCGGCGACCCTTCGGTCATCGGCCACTGGGAGTTTGTCCCGGAGCGCATCACCGGCCCGGCCATCGCCCGCGACATGCGCCTCGTATTCGGCGACTAGCGCCTGCGCATACCCTTGAGCTGCTGCATCAGGGAACCGTTGACAGCGGATTTCATCATCTTGCGCGTGCCTTCGAACTGCTTTAGCAGACGGTTCACCTCCGGAAGGGAGGTTCCAGAGCCGTCTGCTATCCTTTTGCGGCGCGAACCGTTGATGATCTCGGGGTGCTGGCGCTCCTGGACGGTCATAGACTGGATGATGGCTTCCGTGGCCTTGTAGGCAGTCTTGTTGTCAATATCTACGTCCTTCAGAGCCTTGTCCATTCCGGGAAGCATGCCGGCGAGGTCCTTGATGTTTCCCATTTTCTTCACCTGCTGGATCTGGGCATAGAAGTCCTCGAGGGTGAACTGGTCCTTGGCGAGTTTTTTCTTCAACTCACGGGCCTGCTTCTCGTCGAACTGCTCCTGGGCCTTCTCGACGAGGGAGACGACGTCGCCCATTCCGAGGATACGGTCCGCAACGCGCGCCGGGTGGAAGACGTCCAGCGCCTCCATCTTCTCGCCCGTGGAGACGAACTTGATGGGCTTGCCGACGACGGCCTTTATCGAGAGGGCAGCACCTCCGCGGGTGTCGCCGTCCATCTTGGTCAGGACGACACCATCGAAATCCAGCCGGTCGTTGAAGGCCTTGGCCGTTTCGACGGCGTCCTGACCGGTCATCGCATCGACCACGAACAGGGTCTCGGTGGGATGGACGGCAGCATGCAGGGCGGAGATCTCATCCATGAGTTCCTGGTCGACCGCGAGGCGTCCGGCGGTATCTATGATCACGACGCTGTAGCCTTCGCTCTTCGCCATCCTGATGGCATTCTGCGCAATCTGAATCGGGTCCTTGACACCGTCCTCGGAGTAAACGGGGACATTGACCTGGGAACCGAGGGTCTTCAACTGGTCGATGGCGGCGGGCCTGAAAGTGTCGCAGGCCGCCAACAGGACCTTCATGCCCTTCTTGCTGCGGATGTGGTTGGCCAGTTTGGCTGCGAAGGTAGTCTTACCGGATCCGTTCAGACCGGCGACAAGGACGATGCCCGGCTGTCCCTTTACGTTGATGTCGGTGAACTCGCTGCCCATGAACTCGGCCAGTTCGTCATGGACGATCTTGACCATCATCTGCTGCGGTTTGACCGCGGTCAGGACGTTCTGTCCCATGGCCTTGGCCTTCACCCGGTCGCAGAAGTCCTTGGCAACCTTATAGCTGACGTCCGCGTCGAGCAAAGCCCTGCGGATGTCTTTCAAGGTTTCGGCGACATTGATGTCGGTTATCTTTCCTTCACCCTTAAGTATCTTGAAGGAGCGCTCAAGTCTCTCTGATAAATTCTCGAACATATTATTGTAAACTATTATAATTCATCGGAATACACCGCAGGGGCCAGGTCGCGCATATTGTACCTGCTGGCCATCGTGCGGCCGTAGGCGCCCGCGGAACGTATCGCCAGCAGGTCACCCCTGCGGGTCTGGCGGAGGATGCGTCCCTCGCCCCAGACGTCGCTGGACTCGCAGATGGGGCCCACGACATCGTATGCGCAATCCTTGGTATTATCCTTCCTGCAGTAAGATGCCGTGAGGTTCTCGACCTTATGATAGGCGCCGTAAAGCGCAGGCCTGATAAGGTCGTTCATGCCGGCATCCACTATGACGAAATTCTTGGTCCTGCCTTTCTTGACATATACCACCCTGGTAACGAGGGTGCCGCACTGTGCGACGACGGAGCGGCCGGGTTCGATGTGAAGCTTGTAAGCCCCGCCCTTGGGGAAACAGGAGCGCAGCGCTTTCATCCAGGTCTCGAAATCGGCTACAGGATGCCCATCGGGGTCATCGTAATCCACTCCGAGGCCGCCTCCGAGATCCACGTGCTCCACTTTAAGGCCACGATCCTCGAACCATGACACCAATTCGCGGGCACACTTGGCTTCCAGCCCGAACACATTGGCGACATCGGTAATCTGTGAGCCGATATGGAACAGAAGGCCCTTGAAATCCAGGTTGGGACATGCCTTTAGCCGCTCGACAGCAGGCTCGAACTCGAAACGCGAAATGCCGAACTTGTTTTCTTCCAGCCCGGTCGTGATGTATTTATGGGTATGGGGATCGATATTGGGGTTGATACGGAGTGCGACGGGAGCCTTGACGCCCATCCCTCCGGCTATGGCGTCGATGACCTCCATCTCGGGGATGGACTCGACATTGAAGCAGCCGATACCGACCTCAAGTGATGTGCGGATCTCCTTGTCGGTCTTGCCAACGCCTGCCAGCATGATGTCGGAGGGCGCGAAGCCATTCTGCGCAGAGAGGACAACTTCATTGGCACTTACGCAGTCGGAGCCGAAGCCTCGGGCGGACAGCATCCGCAGGAGGCGCTCCTCGGAATTGGCCTTGACGGCATAATGGATCTTGATCCCGTAGGAGTCTGAAAGCGCGGCAAGCGCATCCGTCGTCCTGCGGAAAAGATCGATGTCGTAGAAGTAGAATGGGGTTTCCACTTCAGCGAATCTTTCAAAATCGTGAATGTCAAGCATCGTTTTACGGTATTTGGTTTCAAAGATTACAAATTTAGACAATTTTGCTAAATTTACCGAACAATTGACCCTTATGCTTGAACATGGACGTCAGAATGCACTATCTCCGCCTCCTCCGTGCATCATTCCGCAGGAATCCCGGCACACTACCGGCCCATAGAGCTATCGGCCTCACCTTGGCCGACTGGGTGCTATTCAGGGAATACTGGGACGAATCCGACAGCATGGAGGCCCTCGCCTTCCGGATCGGTGTAACACGCGAGGAACTGGCATCGTTCATCCGCAGCCGTCTCGGAGGGCGTTTCCTCACCCTGCGCAAGCGTCTTCGAGTCCATGACGCCGGGGAGCTGCTGGTCCACGCTCCTGGAATGACCTTGGCAGAGATAGTACGGACGGTGGGTTTCCAGGACAAGAGCGACTTCCGGAAAGCGTTCGTCGAAGAAAAAGGCATGTCCCCCCGCTCGTGGAGAGAATGCCGTGGAAACAGGTTGCGCTACTGGATCAGAAGGATTCTGGGACAAGATAGAAATCATTGCCCCTGACTACATACGAATGCATGATGGCGTCGTATGCGTCGTTGTTGGGACGCAGGTAGAGTTCCTGCTCCATGGGCTTGAAATGAACCTTCCTCAACGGGGAATCGTCAGAAACCTTCAGCACATAGAACACATTCTGCATGGTCATTACCCATGACTTGAAGAACTCGTATGTACCGTCGGCGCCGGTTTTTATCTCCGCGGAGAAAATGGGATCGCCGGAGCGGTCGGTATTATAATACCAGTATACGCTGACGGAAACGGTGATATCCTCGAGAGGGACTCCGGGCAACCATTCTGATGAATCGTATACAGTGCCGGAAACCGAGAAACTGCGGACCAGGAAGTCCTCAGGGTCATGCTTGTCGCATCCTGCCAATGCCGTGAGCAATGACAGAAAAACGAAAATGCGTATAAATGTCCTTATCGACTTTCCCATCCGGTTTATGAGTAATACCGGTTCAGGTCAAAGATTACGTCCGGGGCAAATATACGCATTTTCAGATAAAAACACACAAAAACGTTATTTTCTTTTGATTGAGCCCACTCCGGCCACGGATGAGGAGATATCCTGGCAGTCCAGTCTCGTAGCGTCGATATCGCCGGCGCCCTTGATGGAAAGGCTTGCGGACTCGGCCGTACCGACAAGGCGTACGTCTCCGGCGCCCATTATATCCACGCTCACTTTCCTGCATGAAAGGCCGTCCAAGCCGATGTCGCCGGCACCGCGGATGGATACGCTCACATCTCCTTCACAGCGGATGCTGCCGAACGTGACGTCACCGGCTCCGTTGACGTTTACGTCCATCCCGGTGCAAGCCAGGTCAGCGCAGTCAAAGTCGCCGGATCCGCTGATGGTCAGGCGTTCGAGTGTCGCGGAAGACGCGTTGACGGTTATCTTTCCCATCGAATAATTCTTATTGTCGTCGAAACGGACCATAAGGACACCGTCATTGACCTGGAAGTTGAGCTTGTCGATGAAGTTGTCGGGAGCCTCTACCGTTACGGAAGGCTCTCCGTCCGTCATATGATATACTACATCGGCGGAGATCAAGTCGCTGATACCGGTGAATTGGGGGACACTATATGTCCTGGTCACCAGGTCCTTGCTGCCGACAATACGTTCGGAGCCGGAGCCATTGAAGACGTCCTTGTTTATCCTGATGAAAGTGCAGGAGGTTGCGGCGGCAAAGGCGCACGCTATGATAATGAACGCAAAACTCTTTTTCATATTATTGCTTTACTGAATGTTGAATATATCCGATGGGGTGATGCCGAGAAGGTTCATGCGCTTGATGAAAGCGGGTGCTTCGTTCTCAAGGAATTCGCGGCGCTGCTGGGCCAGGATGATCTCCCTGGCGGGACCGGCCACGAAGTAGCCGATGCCGCGCTTGTTGTAGATAATGCCGGCGTCCGTGAGTTTCTCGTACGAACGGGCCACGGTATTCGGGTTCACGCCGATGGAGGCGCCATACTCGCGGACGGAGAGGATACGGCTCTCCGGGGCGAGCACCCCGCTCAGTATCTGCTCGCAGATGGCGTCGCAGATCTGGAGATAGATTGGTTTGTTGGGATCGAATTCCATAGTACTAATGTTTGATGGTCCTGACCCTAAAGTACAGTCCTGTAAGCAGGCCGCCTACCACGACAAGGAATAAGGTATTGATCAGGAAATTGGCCCAGAAGGCGGCTTTCTCCGACGTCAGGTTTTCCAGGAACGACTCGAAACCGCTGAAATCAAAGCTCTTGAACACGACTGCAGCGATAAGGGAAAGCAGCATGTTGAAGCCGATCAGGCAGAGGATGGTCTTTGCGGCTTTTCCCCGCTTGAAAATTATGGCTCCCAGCGCGAACGGAAGAACGCTCGTGCACCAGCTCATCCAGGTGCTGGCGATGGTCCCTCCCTTCGTGAAGTAAAGGAGACCGAGGTCATTGCCGTTTGTCAGGAACTGGGATAAGCCACCGCCGAGCTGACGGACGACAGAATCACCGTAAATGGGGACGATCCAATCCAACAGGATGTCACAGACAGAAAAGAGCCCGAGAACGACGACAGGAAGCACGATGCACAGCATGATGGCCATGGAAAGGAACTTCTCGAACGAAGATGCCGGGATCATCAGCCAGTCGGAACCGCTCCTGCGTTCGGTAATATGTCCGTAGAGTTTTACCGGTCCGGAAATGGCGACGATGATGAAAGAGAATACGAGGATGGCTACTTTCACAGGGAACGCGACTTCAGGAACACTGCCGGTGAAGACCAGTCCGAAAAGAGTATTGAATAAAAGTACGATGAGGGGCAGAAGGCCGATGGTCAGCGCCGACACGCCGAAAGTGTTCCGGGCGTTGTTGAGGTCATAGGCGAGATAGCGTCCGAACCTCTTGATATCGAATACGTTGTTCATGATCATTCCTCCTTTTCCTATTTGTTGAACATTCTCTTGATGAGGTCCTTGTGCCTGTGTACGGCATTGAAAAGGGCCTCGATGTTGACCTTGCTCTCCAGGCCTTCCGTGTTCATCAAGACCTGTATGAAGCCTCCGGGAAGCTGCTCCGAATACAGGGCTTCCTGACGAAGCGTGGTACCATAGTCGAAGTACAGCTTTTCGGTGATTTCTTCGATGGTGGCGTTCATCAGGACGTCGCAGCGGTCGAGGATGATGATGGGATCGATGATGTTCTCCAGGTCACGCACCTGGTGGGTCGAGATGACGATGGTGGAGTCCTCGCTCGTATAGAGGCCGACAGCCTTGCGGAACTGGGCCTTGGACGGTATGTCCAGGCCGTTGGTAGGCTCATCCATGAAGAGGTATTTGGTGTTGCAGGCGAGCGCGAAGGCAATATAAGTCTTCTTCAGCTGGCCGGCAGACATCTTGTTCATCTTCTTTTCGGGATCGGTCTCGAACTCTTTCATGATATTGACGAACTTGTCATAGTCAAACCCGGGCCAGAAACTGCCGGCATAGCGGGCGAAACGGGTCCCGGTCTGGTTGTACGGCATCACCTCGTCAGGAAGGTAGTATACAGACTGCAGCAGCGAAGGCTGGCGCTTGTAAGGATCGTACCCGTCGATGCAGACGGATCCCTGTCCGGCATTCTTCAGGCCGCAGAGCAGGGTCAGGAGCGTGGTCTTACCCACACCGTTCTCCCCCAGGAGGCCGTAGATGCGGCCTTCCTCCAAGTGGAGGGAGATGTTTTCCAGTACGGCGTTGGTGCCGTAGCTGAAGCTCAGATTCTTGATGTCTACCATATTAATTTAGTGTATTAGTTTGCTATTACACTGCAAAGGTACACACAAAAATGAAACCTCCAAAACTTTTTTGATTTTTTTGGAGGTTTTTTACGAAAAATGTTTCTGCTATGCCTGGTGGGCGGGACGGAGAAGGTCGAGAACCACCTTTACGGGATTGAAGGTCTCGACCGGTACCTCTACGAAAAGGGTGTTCCAGTCGCTCATCGAGCCGTTCCAAAGCCCGGGGAGTTCAAGGGCCTTGAGTTCCCTGCCCTGGTAGCTCTTGGAGCTGATGAAGCCTGCATCCTCGTCTACGAAGTCGGGGAGGTTGAACTTCTCGCCGCGATAGTCGCGCAGGCAGCAGACGAGGTCGACGGGATTGAAATGCGTGGCATTCTTGAGCGCTTCGACCGCAGAGGGATTCTCCTTGTCGATCTGGACGCTCTCGAGGATCTGGAGGGAGGTCGAGCCGTCCTTGCCGCGGATGATGAAAGGTCCGCCGCCGGGTTCGCCCTGGTTGCGTACCATTCCGCAGACGCGGATGGGGCGGTTGAGCTTGGCCTTGAGCGCGAGGGCGCGGGCCTTGCAGTCCCTGGCCTCGGGCATCTCGATGCACAGTTCCTCGCGGAGGAACTCCTCTATCTCGTTGCAGAGCATCTGGCATTCGTTGGTGGCATAACGATCCTCGGGCATGTTGTCGATGCCAGGAATCAGACCGGTGAGAGGCCTGTAGATACCTTCGCCAAGTCCCTCCCCCGTGACCATGTCGAGTTCGACGAGGAAGCCGAATATGGTGTCACGCAACTGGAGTGCGCGGCCGATGAGGGCTTTCTTGTATTTCGAAGTGACGGGCAGCAGGCGCTCCACGGCGACATTGTCGATATTCTTGATGGAGACGAGTTCCTCCTTCACTTCATTAAGATTATATATAAGTGCACCGTGGCCGGCGGGGCGGAACAGCAGGGATCCGTCCTCCTTGCGGAAAGGTTTGTTGTCCTTGTCCACGGCTATGGTATCGGTGGCCTTGTCCTGATACGTGAAACGCACGTCGTACTTGACTCCGTAACGCTCCTCGTAAGCAGCGCGGACCTCCTCGAGAGCGGCCTCGAACAGGGAACGATGCTCGGGAGAAATGGTCACGACGAGATGGACGGTCCCATCGTCGTCGCGCATATAGTCCTGTCCCTCAACGAGATGCTCGGCAAAGGCGGTGCGTGCTTCGCCATCGGGATACTTGTGGAAACGGATCACTCCCTTGGGCTTGGAACCGTAGCCGAGCCCCTTGTCGGTGAGGACCTTCTCGGTGACCGCCAGGCGGAACTCCCTGCTGTCCTCGACCTTGCCGAAAAGTTCTTCGGTATAGAACGCGAAACGGTCGACGGCGGCGGCGAGCCTGGCTGCGGCGGCGTCAGCGGGGACGTCCTCGCCGGACTCGAGCACGGCCATGCCGGCGAATATGTCCTTGAACATGCGCGACGCGGCGCCGGAAGCCGGCACGAACTTGCAGGTTCCGGCCACGTCGGTCTCGTCGATATAGTCGATGACATCCTGGATCTCATCGTCATCAAGGACCTCGATGCCGCGCTCCGGCGTGGCCGGGGCTACGATGTCCATCCAGGGGAAACCTTTCCTGAACCTTTCTACCTGAGACTCTACTGCCTCGAGGGAGGCACCTCTGTCAGAAATCTGCTTTACATCATCCTGTGTAAACATAGTCAATCAATTATGTGTGTTAGTCTATAAAGAATTCCCTTCTGTAACTGTAGTCCTCGCGCAGCGCGACGAAGCCGTCGGGGTTGACGCGGAACATGAAATCGTCTATAAAGATAGGATAATTATATTGAAAAAGCGAAGCTATCTGTCCCTGACTCTTTCCTCTCACGTCGAGTTTGACCGCCTCCAGTTCCTTGACGCTTGTTTCCGGGAAGAACTCCAGCAGCGGCCTGATGTCAAAGAAGCGCGCTACCGTGCGGACTGCAGCCGCAGTGCTTCGCTGCTTTCCCTGATAGGAATAGCCGGCGATATGGGGCGTGGCGATATCGACCATCGAGATGAGTTCCCTGTCCACGTCAGGTTCGTTGTTCCAGGCGTCGATGATGACAGCCCCGAGTTTGGGGATGGCTGCCTTCAGGGCCTGGTCCACGACCAGTTCGCCGTTGGCGGCATTAATGAAAATGGTGCCCGGACGTATCCTGGCGAAGAAATCCTCGTCCGCCATCCCCCTGGTGAAGTCGTTCAGGGGCAGGTGCATGCTGACGATGTTGGAGTTCTCCAGCAGGTACTCGAGTGAACAGAAATCGTAGTTGCCCTCTTCGGCTGCGCGGGGAGGGTCGTATCGGAGGACCTTGAAGCCCAGTTCACGGGCACTTGCCTCGACCCGGCTTCCGACATGGCCGACGCCGATGACTCCTATCGTAAAGCCGTCCATCTTGATGGATTTGCGCGAAGCCACTCCGTAAAGCGCTGAAAGGACGTAGTTCATCACGCCTCCTGCATTGGACCCTGAAGCATTGCTGACGAAGATGCCGCGTTCGCGGCAATAGTCGAGATCGATGTTGTCCATGCCTATGGTAGCCGTGGAAATGAGCTTTACCTGAGTGCCTGCGAGCATCGTGGCATTGCAGCGCGTCCTGGAGCGTAAAACCAGCGCGTCCGCGTCGATGATGTCGTCGTGGCTTATGTCCTCGCCCTTGAGGTAGACCACTTCCGCATACGGTTCGAACACGCCCTCGAGGAACGGGATCATCCTGTCGATAACGATTTTCATATAGTCATTTCAATATCAGTTCCTTGACGTAGGACACACGGGGGTCGTCCTTGGTAAACAGGCCGTCCCCGGCCAGTATCGAATTCATCTTCTCCACGAGCGCTTCCGCCTGGAAGGACAGTTGGTTGCGGACCACGGAGGAACTCAGGGTGATGTACAGCCGGCCGTCACGGAAAAAGCGCTTGAGAGTATAAGGGGCCGCACCCGAGGCTTCGTCCCAGGCAGCGAAGATGCGATGGGTGTTGAGCCCTGCCGTGAGTTTCATGGACTTGATGTACATGGAGACCACCTCGTTCATCGAGAGGGCCTTCTTCCTGGCCATTCGGACCGAACCTCGCTTCTCCATGCCTATTCCTCCACCCTGGTGAAAACTCCGTCTTCCGTCTCGAAGTAACTGCGGTCCTCGGTCAGCGCGTCGACGATGCGGGCGAGCCGCACCTTGTTGCTGTCGGTCAGGAATATCTGCCCGAAATCCGAACCTGCTACCATGGAGAGAAGGTTCGACACGCGGTTC
Organism: Bacteroidales bacterium; assembly: GCA_017519865.1. Classification (GTDB taxonomy): domain Bacteria; phylum Bacteroidota; class Bacteroidia; order Bacteroidales; family UBA932; genus Cryptobacteroides. The sequence continues at coordinate 36,016 of JAFWRQ010000033.1, forward strand.
ATGTCCAGTTTGTCAAACAGGTCGTCCAGGAGCAGGATGGGGGCGAATCCGTAAGACTCCCTCATTATCTCGTACTGGGCGAACTTGAGAGAGACAAGGAAAGACTTCTGCTGTCCCTGGGAGCCGCACTTGCGTATGGGATACCCGTTCATCGTGAAAAGGAAATCGTCCCTCTGCACGCCCACGGACGTATATTTCAATGCCCGGTCGCGCTCACGGCAGGCACGGAGCTGGGCGTCCAGGGGGCCGCGGTCCGCATCGGTGCGGTACTCGATGCCCACTTCCTCGCGGCCGCCGGAGAGTTCGGTGTAATACGCCTGGACCACGGGCGCAAGCGATTCCGCCAGTTCGCGGCGGCTTGCCGCGATGGGGGCGGCCAGCGCTGACAGCCGTGCGTCGAAGGTGTCCATCAGGACCTCATCCGGCTCCCCTCCTTTCAGGAGGCGGTTGCGCTGCAGGAGGTAACGGTTATACTGCTGGACATTGTCGAGATAGGTCCTGTCCATCTGCGAGAGCACGGCGTTGACGAACTTGCGGCGCTCCTCGCCGGAATCGCTTACCATCGAGATGTCGGAGGGAGAGACCAGAACTATGGGCAGCACGCCGATGTGCTCGGAAATCCTCTTGCAGGGCTTGTCGTCACGCTTGACCTTCTTCTCTCCATCGGAACTGACGGAGATCGAGAAGCGCGACTCGAGCCCTCCCGGCATAAGGTAGGAGCCTGCGATGGTGAAAGCGCCCGTACCATAGCGGAAATTGAAGCGGTCGGAAGACCCGAACGCGCTTTTGGTCATCGAGAGGTAATAGATGGCGTCGATCAGGTTGGTCTTACCCTCTCCGTTGTTGCCGGAGATACAGTTTATGTTGGGGGAAAAGACCAGTTCCTGCAGGGCTATGTTCCTGAAATCCTGGACGACTATTTTCTTGAGTACAGGCATAAAAAGGCTTTCTTCTTTGCAAAGTTATCATTTTTTTCTATTTTTGCGTTCTGTTTTGCCTAAATGGCAGGACTGATATCCCGGAAATATAAAATTGTAACGATATGGCAAAGGAAAACCTCAAGAAGAAGGAAGCACTCCAGCAGGAGAAAATCAACGAGACTGTCTCCAAGACCGAGCAGTTCTTCAACGAAAACAAAAAGACAATCTATGGTGCCCTCATCGCCATCCTGGTGATCGGTTTCGGCATCCTCGCATACAACCAGTGGATCCTCAAGCCCAAGCAGGCCGAGGCCATGGAACAGAAGTTCCCTGCCGAGGCTGCATTCGCCGCCGGCGAGTACGAACTCGCCCTCAACGGTGACGGCAACGTCCTCGGTTTCAAGGACATCATCGACAACTACGGCACCAAGGGCGGCAAGGACATCTACTTCTACGCCGGTGTCAGCGAACTCCAGCTCGGCAACTTTGACGACGCCATCAAGTACCTCAAGAAATACAAAGGCAAGGACCACATCCTCTCCGCCCGCGCTCTCGCATGCATAGGTGACGCTTACACCGGACTGGAGGATTACACCACCGCCGTCAGCTATTTCGAGAAGGCTGCAGACCTCTCCGACGACATGTTCTCCGCCTCCTATCTGCTCAAGGCCGGCATTACCTATGAGGAACTCGGCAACAACGACAAGGCCCTCGCCTGCTACAAGAGGATCAAGGACACCTGGCCGCAGTCCGTCGAAGGCTACGACATCGACAAGTACATTTCCAGAATCGAATACAAATAGTCTGTACCATGGGAAGAGCGTTTGAATTCCGCAAGGAAAGGAAGTTGAAGCGCTGGGGCCACATGGCCCGCGTCTTCACCAAGCTTGGCAAGGAGATCACCATCGCCGTCAAGAACGGCGGACCTGACGTGACCGGCAACCCCCGCCTCCGCGCCCTTCTGGCCGAGGCCCGTTCCGAGCAGATGCCGAAGGAGAATATCGAGCGCGCCATCAAGAAGGCCACCGACAAGACCCTCGGCGACTTCAAGGAGATCGTCTACGAAGGCTATGGCCCTCATGGTATAGCATACCTCGTGGAGGCCGCCACCGACAACAATACCCGCACCGTCGCCAACGTCCGCAGCTATTTCAACAAATGCGGCGGCTCGCTCGGCACCACCGGCTCCGTGAGTTTCATGTTCGACCACAAGTGCGTCTTCCGCATCAAGGAGGATCCCGCCAAGCCCGTCGACATCGAAGAGCTTGAACTTGAACTGATCGACTACGGCGCCGAGGAGGTCTTCAAGCAGGAGGTCGAGGACGAGGACGAGAACGTCACCGTCGAGATCAGCATCTACGGCGACTATACCGCCTACGGAGCCATCCAGAAGTTCATCGAGGAGAACGGCTACGACCTCATTTCCGGAGGATTCGAGCGTATCCCGAACGTCGACCTCAAGGATGTCACTCCGGAGCAGCGTGCGACGCTCGAGAAACTCACCAACCTTCTCGAGGACGACGAGGACGTAACCAACGTCTACACGACCATGAAACCGGCCGAAGAATAGCCTGAAACCACATTTCAGCAGCATAAAAGAGACATCTTCAGTTGAGGATGTCTCTTTTCGTATATGCAGCGTTGCCATTTTTAAGTTTTTTTCATATATTTGAAGGAATATAAGTAAATCCATATTCTATGAGCATACAGCAGAACAGAATCAACGAACTTGTGGAACGCAGGGCTGCGGCCAAGCTCGGCGGCGGACAGAAGCGTATCGACGCCCAGCACCAGAAAGGTAAACTCACTGCGAGGGAGCGCCTCGAGCGACTCCTTGACGCAGGCAGCTTCGAGGAGTTCGACATGTTCGTCCAGCATCGTTGCACCAATTTCGGAATGGACGCCAAGCACGTCGACGGTGACGGCGTCGTAACCGGACAGGGCACCATCGACGGCCGCCTCGTGTACGTATTCGCACAGGATTTCACCGTATCGGGAGGCTCGCTCTCCAAGACAATGTCGGAGAAGATCTGCAAGGTCATGGACCTCGCAGTCCGCAGCGGAGCCCCGCTCATCGGGCTGAACGATTCCGGCGGTGCACGCATCCAGGAAGGCATTGATGCGCTTGCAGGCTACGGTGACATCTTCGAGCGCAACATCCTCGCCTCCGGCGTCGTGCCGCAGATCAGCGGTATCTTCGGTCCCTGCGCCGGCGGAGCAGTGTACTCCCCCGCCCTCACCGACTTCACCCTGATGGTTAAGAACACGTCCTACATGTTCCTGACCGGTCCTTCCGTCGTCAAGAGCGTCACCGGCGAGGAAGTCACCCAGGAGGAGCTCGGCGGAGCAGCCGTCCACGCCTCCAAGAGCGGCGTAGCGCATTTTGCCGCCGCCTCCGAGGATGAAGGCATCGCGACCATCCGCGAGCTGCTGGGCTTTCTCCCTCAGAACAACCGTGAGGAAGCTCCTTTCCTCCCCACCAACGACCCTGTGTCCCGCGTAGACGACGCCCTTAACGAGATTGTCCCCGACAATCCCAACAAGTCATACGACATGTACCGCGTGATAGCAGGCATCGTGGATGACGGCCGCTTTTTCGAAGTGCACAAGGACTTCGCAAGGAATATCATCGTCGGCTTCGCGCACATGAACGGACGCAGCGTCGGCGTCGTGGCCAACCAGCCCCAGGTCCTAGCTGGAGTGCTCGACATCAACGCCTCACGCAAGGCGGCACGTTTCGTCCGCTTCTGCGATGCCTTCAACATCCCGCTCGTCACCCTCGTTGACGTCCCGGGCTTCCTTTGCGGCACGCAGCAGGAGTATGGTGCCATCATCACCAACGGAGCCAAGTTGCTTTATGCATACGGCGAGGCCACAGTCCCCAAGGTCACGGTCACCCTTCGCAAGTCTTATGGCGGCGCGCACATCGTGATGAGCTGCAAGCAGCTCCGCGGCGACATCAACTACGCATGGCCTTCGGCCGAAATCGCGGTTATGGGCGCCAAGGGAGCCGTCGAGGTCCTGAAGGACGTCGAGGAGCAGGAGTACAACGATCTCTTCTGCAACCCTTACCAGGCAGCCCAGAAAGGCTATATCGAGGACATCATCGAGCCGCGCAACACCCGTTTCCGTGTCATCCGCGCCCTCGAGACCCTTGCAGGCAAACACCAGGAAGTCCCCGCCAAGAAACACGACAACCTCCCCTTGTAGCAGCAGGCTTATGATGAAAAGAATACTAGCAGTATCCATCCTCATACTGGCCGTCGCGTCACTGCATGCCCAGAACGTCATCGACCTCATCATCTCCGAGGTCATGGTGGACAATGTCTCATCGGTGACGGACGATTTCGGTGAGCACACGCCATGGATAGAGGTGCTCAACACCTCCCAGGGCACGGTCAACATCGCCGGATGCTTCTTCTCCGACGACCCGGACAACCTCACCAAGAGCCAGATCGTCAAGGGAGACCTCCGCACCAAGATAGGTCCGCGCCAGGTTGCCCTGTTCTTTGCCGACGGCAATGCCTCAAAGGGCACTTTCTATCTTAACTTCCCCCTGCGGGAAGGTTCCACGCTCTATCTCGTCAGCAATGACGGGCGGACCGTCATCGACAGCATAGACATTCCTGTCGGCATACCTGCCGGACAGAGCATCAGCAAGTTCGCCACGGACAACAAGGAGATGGTCTTCGACGACATCCGCGCCGCAGCCCCCTCCCCCCGCTCGTTGAACGGCAAGCACAACCAGAAGAGCAAGGCTGAGATCATCAAGGAGAGGGACCCTCACGGTACCACCCTCACGATCGTGAGCATTTCGGTAGTGTTCTTCGCCCTATTCCTGCTCTTCCTCATCTACAGCTTCCTGGGCAACATCTTCACCGGCAAGGTCAAGTTCGGCAACCCCTTCAAACGTGAAGGCAAGGCCCTGAAGGCGGCTTCGCTGCCTGCGGGAGGCCGCGAGGAGGAGATCGCCCTCGCAATCGCCATGGCCCTGCAGGCCGAATGCGGAGGCGAGACCGAAGCGGCCATTGCCCTGGCCCTTCACCGTTTCCTCTCCGAGTGCACCCACGATGCCGAATCCTTCGTCATCACCATCGCACCACGCAACAGCGCCTGGAACGACAAGACACAGAACTTCAGAAAACAACCCAGATAACATCCATACCATGAAAGAATATAAATTCAAGATCAACGGCAACGACTATCAGGTTGCCATCAACTCCATCGAAGGAAACATCGCGGACGTCACCGTCAACGGCAATGCCTACAAGGTAGAAATGGAGAACGCCCCGGCCGTAGCGCCCGTCGCCGCCCCTGCAGCGGCAGCCGCTCCCGCAGCCGCGGCTCCTGCGCCCGCCGCAACACCCGCTGCAGTTCCCGCCGGCGCAGGCACGGACATCAACTCCCCTCTCCCGGGCGTCATCATCGAGGTGTCCGTCAAGGAAGGCCAGGCCGTCAAGGCCGGACAGAAGGTCGCCGTACTCGAGGCCATGAAGATGGAGAACGACATCCAGGCCGAGAAAGACGGTACCGTCACCGCCATCCACGTCCACAAGGGAGACTCCGTACTCGAAGGAGCCAAGATCGTCACCATAGCATAAGCGCGCGATGGGCCACATTATCGAAAATCTTGTTCAATTCTGGCAATACACGGGGTTCGCCAACATGACCGTGTCGCATATCATCATGATATGCATCGGCATCATCTTCATCACCCTGGGTATCGTCAAGGAGTGGGAGCCGCTGCTGCTCGTCCCGATCGGCTTCGGCATCATCATCGGCAACATCCCCATGTTCCCCGGACTCAACATCGGCGTCTACGAGGACGGTTCGGTGCTGAACACCCTATACCAGGGTGTCCGCATGGGCTGGTATCCGCCGCTTATCTTCCTGGGCATCGGGGCCATGACCGACTTCTCGGCCCTGATCTCGCAACCGCGGCTGATGCTCATCGGCGCAGCCGCACAGATCGGCATTTTTGGGGCCTACCTCCTTTCCATAGCCTTCGGCTTCGCCCCCAATGAAGCCGGTGCCATCGGCATCATCGGCGGCGCCGACGGCCCTACCGCCATCTTCCTGTCATCCAAGCTTGCACCGGACCTTATGGGTGCCATCGCCGTGTGTGCATACTCCTACATGGCCCTCGTTCCGGTCATCCAGAAGCCCATCATGCTGCTGCTGACCACCAAGAAGGAGCGCCTCATCGAGATGCCCGCCCCGCGCGTAGTCAGCCAGAAGGAGAAGATCATCTTCCCCATCGTCGGCTTCATCATGACCGCTTTCATCGTCCCCTCAGGTCTTCCGCTGCTCGGAATGCTTTTCTTCGGCAATCTCCTGAAGGAAAGCGGCGTCACCCGCCGTCTGGCCGAAACCGCACGCGGACCGCTTGTCGATGTGACCACCATCCTCATCGGTCTCACCGTAGGAGCCTCCACCCAGGCCGACAAGTTCCTGACCGGTAATTCACTTAAGATCTTCGCACTCGGACTCACCTCGTTCATCATCGCCACGACGATGGGCGTGCTTTTCGTGAAGTTCTGGAATCTCTTCCTGAAGGAAGGCCGCAAGATCAATCCCCTCATCGGCAACGCCGGCGTGTCTGCCGTACCTGACAGCGCACGCGTTTCCGAGGTGGCAGGCCGCGAGGCCAACCCCAAGAACCACCTGCTGATGCACGCCATGGCTCCCAATGTGGCCGGCGTTATCGGTTCGGCCGTAGCGGCCGGTATCCTCCTCAGCTTCCTGGGATAATTACCAGCTGGGCGGACTGAATAACCAACGTAATCAATAACACTTTTTATATGGACAAACTGCAAGAACTGACTGAAAAGCTCTACAACGACGGGCTGTCAAAAGGCAGGGAAGAAGGCGAGAGGCTTCTCGAAGAAGCTCGCAAGCAGGCAGAGGAGATAGTCGCCCAGGCGCGCAGGCAGGCAGAGGACATCGTCTCGGAGGCGCACAGGCAAGCCGACGACTACACCCAGAAGGTCACTTCCGACCTGAAGATGGCGGCGTCGCAGAGTCTCCAGGCCACCAAGAAGGACATCGAAAACCTCATCATCGGCAGATTTGCCGGCGAAGAGGTCAAGAAGTCCCTCTCGTCCGCCGATTTCATCAAGGAGATCCTCAAGACCGTCGCACAGAAGTTCACGTCCGAGGAGTCCTCGGACCTCGCTCTCGTGCTTCCGGCCTCGCTACAGTCGGAGCTCGAGCCCTTCGTCAAGGGCGAGCTTGCAAAACTGCTGGGCAAGGGTATTGATGCCACCTTCTCCAAAAAGATCAACGGCGGCTTCAACATCGGGCCCAAGGATGGAGGTTACTTCATCAGCATGACCGACGACACTTTCAACGAACTCATCACAGAGTATCTGCGTCCCGTAACTAAGAAGCTCCTTTTCGGTTAGGGTCATGGACAACTACGAGTACTTGATAGCGGGGCTTCCCGTCCTCTCAAGCGACTGGTCCGCCCAACCGCAACTGTCCGCATCTGCGCTGATCCATGAGATCCGTTCGCTTAGTTCGGACAGGGACAACGTTCTATTCGACAAACTGCTTGACGGGTACAAGGAAGAGAACTTAACGCCGGAGTTCTACAAGTCCATGCTGTCGCACCCCAATACATTCCTGCGCGAATTCTTCCGTTTCGACCTCAACGTCCGCAACGCCAAGGTCCGCTACCTCAACCAAAGACTTGGCAGGCCGGCCGACAAGGACATCTTCCTCGAGGACGAGGAGGAGTTCGAGGAGGCAGGTGAGGTACGTATGGTACTATACGGCAACGACCTGCTGGAACGCGAGAAGGGCCTCGACAGGCTCATGTGGAAAAAGATCGGGGATCTGAACACCTTCGACTATTTCAACGTTTCCGCACTGCTGGGCTACATTGCCAAGCTCAAGATTGTCGACAGGTGGCTCTCGCTCGACGAGCAGACGGGCCGCGAAATGTTCAGGAAACTCGTGGAGGAGATCCGCGGGACCTTCAAGGGAGTCGATTTCAATGAAACATAATTAATACACCAATATGAATACAACCGGAAAAGTTACGGGTATCGTTTCCAACCTGGTGACCGTGCAGGTGGACGGCCCTGTGGCGGAGAACGAACTCTGCTTCATCAACCTTGACGGCACTCAGCTCCTTGCCGAGGTCATCAAGGTCAACAAGGGCAGGGCTTCCGTGCAGGTTTTCGAGAGCACCCGCGGCCTCAAGAACGGCGACACCGTCGAGTTCCTCGGCAAGATGCTCGAGGCGACCCTCGGTCCGGGCTTGCTTTCCAGCGTGTACGACGGCCTCCAGAACGACCTCACCACTATGAAAGAGGTCTTCCTCCAGCGAGGCGAGTATACCGACCCGCTCGATCGTGAAAGACTCTGGGACTTCGTCCCCATAGCAAAGCCCGGCGACAAAGTCGTCGCCGCCGACTGGCTGGGAGAGGTAAAGGAAGGCTGGCTGCCCCACAAGATCATGGTTCCCTTCGCCTTCAAGGGCGAATACACCGTCAAGTCCATCGTGGGTGAAGGCCAGTACAACGTCGACACCGTCATAGCGGTCCTCACCGGCGAGGACGGAGAGGACGTCGACGTCACAATGACCCAGAAATGGCCCGTCAAGGTAGCCGTCAAGGGATACAGGGAAAAGCCCCGCCCGTTCAAGATCATGGAAACGGGAGTACGTGTAATCGACACTTTCAACCCCATCGCCGAAGGCGGCACCGGTTTCATCCCCGGGCCTTTCGGCTGCGGCAAGACCGTCCTCCAGCACGCCATCGCCAAGCAGGGCGAGGCCGACATCATCGTGATGGCCGCCTGCGGCGAACGAGCCAACGAGGTGGTGGAGATCTTCACCGAGTTCCCCGAACTCATCGACCCCCACACCGGACGCCACCTTATGGAGCGTACCACCATCATCTGCACCACCTCCAACATGCCTGTCGCCGCGCGTGAAGCATCGGTGTACACGGCCATGACCATCTGCGAGTATTACCGCGCCATGGGTCTCAGGTGCCTGCTGCTGGCCGACTCGACCTCCCGCTGGGCACAGGCCCTCAGGGAAATGTCCAACCGCATGGAGGAACTCCCGGGTGCAGATGCCTTCCCGGTGGACCTCTCGTCGATCATTTCAAATTTCTACGCTCGTGCAGGCGTGGTTGTCCTGAACAACGGCCAGACCGGAGCGGTGACCTTCATCGGTACCGTCTCCCCTGCCGGAGGTAACCTGAAGGAGCCGGTTACGGAGTCCACCAAGAAAGCCGCCCGCTGCTTCTACGCCCTCGAGCAGAACCGTGCCGACCAGAAACGCTACCCCGCCGTCAACCCTATCGACTCATACTCCAAGTATCTCGAATATCCTGAGATCCGGGAGTTCCTCGACCGGACGGTCGAGAAAGGATGGGTCGAGAAGGTCAACCATCTGAAAGTGCTTGTCCGTCGCGGCAAGGAAGCCAATGACCAGATCAATATCCTCGGCGACGACGGAGTCCCTATGAGTTACCACGAGACCTTCTGGAAGTCCGAACTCATAGACTTCGCACTGCTCCAGCAGGACGGCTTCGACCCTGTCGACAGCCTCTGCCCGATGGAGCGGCAGAAGTATATGGCCGACCTCGTCGAGAGCATCTGCGAGAGAGAGTTCATCTTCGATGACTACGAGCAGTGCCGCGACTGGTTCAAGGAGCTCATCAACCTCCTGCGCCAGATGAACTACAATCAATTCATGAGCGAAGCTTTCCTCGACTACCAGTCACAAATCAACAAACACCTCGAAAGCAATGTCAACTAAAGCATATCAGAAAGTCTACACCCAGCTCGATGCCATCACCAAGGCTACGGTCTCCCTCAAGGCCAAAGGTGTGACCAATGACGAGCTGGCAGTCGTGGCGGGCCGTCTGGCCCAGGTGGTCAAGACCAAGGGAGACATCGTCACGTTGCAGGTGTTTGCCGGCACCGAAGGCATTCCTACGAATGCCGAGGTTGCATTCATGGGCAATCCTCCCGTCCTCCGCGTAAGCGAACAACTCGCCGGACGCTTCTTCAACGCATACGGAGATCCCATTGACGGAGGCCCAGAGGTGGACGGCGAAGTCCGCCAGATCGGCGGTCCCTCCGTCAACCCCTACAAGCGCAAGCAGCCTTCAGAGCTTATCCCGACCGGCATTGCCGGCATCGACCTGAACAACACCCTGGTGTCAGGCCAGAAGATTCCGTTCTTTGCCGACCCTGACCAGCCTTACAACCAGGTCATGGCCGACGTCGCCCTGAGGGCGGACGTCGACAAGATCATCCTCGGCGGCATGGGCCTCAGCAACGACGACTATCTCTATTACCGCCACGCCTTCGAGGATGCCGGTGCCCTTGAGAAGATCGTCTCTTTCGTCAACACCACCGAGGAGCCTCCCGTGGAGCGCCTCCTGATTCCATATATGGCCCTCACCGCCGCCGAGTATTTCGCCGCAGACAAGAACGAGAAAGTGCTTGTCCTGCTGACGGACATGACCCTGTATGCCGACGCGCTGTCCATCGTTTCCAACCGTATGGACCAGATCCCTTCCAAGGATTCCATGCCCGGTTCGCTCTATTCCGACCTCGCCAAGATCTACGAGAAGGCGGTGCAGTTCCCGGATGGCGGCTCCATCACCATCATCGCCGTCACTACGCTCAACGACGGAGACATCACGCACGCCATTCCGGACAATACCGGTTACATCACTGAAGGACAGTTGTTCCTGCGCGCGGACACCGACACGGGCAAGGTCATAGTCGACCCGTTCCGTTCGCTCTCGCGACTCAAACAGCTCGTCCAAGGCAAGAAAACGCGCGAGGACCACAGCCAGGTCATGAACGCCGGCGTCCGCCTGTATGCCGATGCGCAGAACGCAAAGACAAAGATGGAGAACGGTTTCGACCTCTCCGACTACGACCTCCGCTGCCTGGACTATGCAAAGGAATATGCGGTCAGGCTCCTCAGCATCGACGTAAACATCAAGATCGACGAGATGCTGGATACCGCATGGGAGCTTTTCGCCAAGTATTTTACCAAGGCAGAGACAGGTATCAAGCAAGCTTTGATCGACAAATACTGGCCTGCTGAATAACTATGGCTATCAAGTTCCAATACAATAAGACATCGCTGAATAACCTCGGCAAGCAGCTGAAGGTCCGTCAGAAGGCACTCCCTACCCTGCAGAACAAGGAGTCTGCCCTTCGGATCGAGGTGCGCAAGGCCAAGGACTATTCCGAAAAGCTTGTTGCGGACCTGGAAGCCTCCATGCGGGAGTACGACTATCTCGCAGCCCTCTGGAACGAGTTCGAGCCAAGTCTCATCAGCATCACTGACGTGGACTTGATAACTGCCAAGGTAGCGGGAGTCAAAGTGCCGGAACTCAAGGACATACACTACGAGATACACGAGTTCAACGCATTCGCCAAACCGGCATGGTATGCCGACGGAGTGAGGATACTTGAGGAACTCACGCGCCTGGGCATCGAATCAGAGGTATACCAGTACAAATGCCGTATCCTGGACTACCAGCGCAAGAAGACCACCCAGAAGGTCAATCTCTACGAGAAGGTACAGATTCCAGGCTATCAGGAGGCCATCAGGAAGATCAAGAGATATATGGAAGACGAGGAGAATCTCTCCAAGGCGTCTTCCAAGATCGTGAAGGAACGCCACGCACTGGAAGAAGAGGAGGAAATGCAATGATTGAGAAAATGACCAAGTATTCCTTCATCCTGCTCAAGGGTGAGGAGGAGAAGTTCCTGGAGCAGCTCCAGGGACTCGGAGTCGTCGACATCAAGCGCTCCTCAGTTCCCGTGGACGAGCATTCCACGAACCTCGTTGAACGCATCGGCCAGGTAAAGAACGAAATCGGAGCCCTGGAAAGGGGAATTGACGCGCATCTGACCGAGCAGCTCGCACTCCGTGACAGCCTGGCCGAGGCGGCGGAAGTCATCGCCCCCTGGGGCGAATACGACCGTGACAAGGCCGAGGCCCTGGGACGCGCAGGCGTACCCATGCACTTCTACTGCGTACGGAAGAAGGATTTCAAGCCCGACTGGGCTGCGGATTATCCTGTCCAGGTCATCTGTGACGAAGGCAAGAAAGTGCATTTCGTGATTCCGGGCGACGTCGAAGGATTCCCCGTCAGGGAAATGGACTCTCCCATGTACGCCATCCACGAACTCAAGGCGGCGATCGCCGCCAAGGACAAGGAGATTGAGCGTTACCGCAAGCACCTGGAAGACAGGAAGTCCGAGATTCCGGACCTCGAGGCCAGGGGCGCAGCGCTCAAGAACGAGCTCAACATCTATCTCGCATCCCTTGCAGGAGAATCCGCGGTCGAGGACAGGCTTACGGTCTACGAAGGCTTCGCGCCTTCCGATTCCGACGCCAGACTCTCCGAGGTTCTCGACTCTTCCGAAGCCCTTTGGCTCAAGGATGCCGCCGCTACGGCGGACAATCCTCCTATCAAGTTGAAGAACAACAGGTTCGTGAATATGTTCGAGGTCCTCACCGACATGTATGGTCGTCCGTCTTATGACGGGTTCGACCCGACTCCGTTCCTGTCCATTTTCTTCCTGCTCTTTTTCGCACTCTGCATGGGAGACGCCGGCTACGGCATGGTACTCATCATCGTCGGCCTGCTGATGAAGAAGGTCAAGAGTTTCAAGGACATGGCACCGCTGGTGGTTACGCTCGGCATTGGTACGCTCGTGGTCGGATTCTTCATGCACACATTCTTCAGCATCGACATCTCGCAGTGGAAGGTATTCGAACCCATCAAGGGCATCTTCCTTCCCGCCGAGATAGCCGGCTATGACGGAGCCATGGTACTTTCGCTGGTGATCGGTATCCTTCATCTGTGCCTCGCGATGATAGTGAAGACATACATCGCTACCCGCAACAACGGCTTCCTGGAGTCCCTGGGCACCTGGGGATGGACACTGCTGATCGTAGGCGGAGTCATCGTCGCAGGCATCGCCCTGGCCGGAGTCATCGATGCAACAGTGACAAAATGGATCGTCATCGTACTGGGAGTGCTTTCCGCCCTTGGAATATTCGTCTTCAACAACATCCACCGCAATCCCCTGCTCAACATCGGAAGCGGTCTTTGGGAGACATACAATACCGCTACCGGCCTCCTCGGCGACGTACTCAGTTACCTCCGCCTCTATGCCCTCGGCCTTGCCGGAGCCATGCTCGGTTTCGCCTTCAACGACCTTGGCAAGATGGTCCTCGGCGACGGTCACTCCATCAGTTCGTGGGTGTTTTTCATTATCATAGTCGTCATAGGACACACCTTGAACATAGCGATGTGTGCCCTGGGCGCTTTCGTGCATCCCCTGCGTCTCAACTTCCTGGAGTTCTTCAAGAACTCCGGCTACGAAGGCTCTGGGCGCACATTCAACCCCCTGAAATAGAATATAATAACAATAAAAAACTACAATAATATGCTCAACACGGTTTTAGCTTATCTCGGGCTTGGTCTCGTACTCGCCCTCGCTGGTATCGGCAGTGCTTTCGGTACTACCATAGCCGGAAACGCCGCTGAAGGCGGCCTCAAGAAAGCTCCGGAGAAATCCGGAACCTTCATGGTGCTCTCCGCCCTTCCCGCAACCCAGGGTATCTACGGTTTCGTGGCATTCTTCATGATGCTCAACCGCCTCAACGCCGGACGTTATGACGGCGGAGTGGTATTCGGCATCGGCCTCTGTGTCGGCCTCGTCTGCATGCTCTCGGCCATCCGTCAGGGCAAGGTCTGCGCCAACGGTATAGTAGGTGTCAGCCAGGGCCACAACGTCATGGTCAACACCCTCATCTATGCCGCTCTCCCGGAGTTCTACGCCATCCTCGGCCTCGTCGGCGCACTTATGGTGTAAACTATCCGCTTTCGGACAACCGACGGTCAATCGATAGCTTCCAGCAGCTGCTCGCAGATGCTTTTCATTCCGGCAATGGACGGATGTCCGTTCTGCTTGTCTATGTCGTGCAGTTCGATGAGCTGCACGCCGTAGTGTTTACACACCTCCCGGCTTGACTCGTTGACCTCTTCGCGGAGTTCGGAGTTCAGGATCGAATAGATCTGAGCATCCGGATACCGCTTCTGGAGTGCGTCCAGCAGACAGGCATAGGCCGGCCTGAAGTTCTTGCAGTCATCCTTCGTCCAATCGGAGTACTGGTACTCCCCCATGGGTGAGTTTGCCCAGGCATCATTGGTACCTCCGAACACGAAGATAATGTCGGGATCGCCCAGCAGGTCCACGCGCGTGGTGAATGCCGAACGGGAAGAATCCATTCCGAAATATCCGGTACCGCAGATGGTGGTTCCGCCCCACGAGTCATTCTTCTCGAGCTGATAGCCCTTAGCCTCGATATAGAGGCTCCACCAGGTCTGTTCCACTTCTTTCACGTCATTGTTTGCGTCAGGATAGAACGTGGCATACCCGTCAGGGATAATCCCCTTGAAGGTAGAATAGGAGTCTCCAAGGATGGAGACCTTCTTAGCCTGTCCCGATGCGGCTACCGCGACCAAAGCAAGCAGAATGACTAATACTGATCTTTTCATATCTGGAAACATTGTTTTTATGGCTGGGATGCGGCCCAGGCAGCACCTTCAGGAGACCTGCGCCACTCGAAATACTTGTTCAGGACCCACATGGCGTCTTCGTCCGGAACCGCTTCAGGATGAGGTCCTGAGCCGGTAAGGACCATAGTCACGTGATTGTCACTGGTGAACTTGGGCCACTCGGGAAGGCCCTCGCCGTTAGGATCGCCGTACTTGGCGAAATTGGTCCAATAGGTGGCCATCATCTCAGAGAGGGCGAAATCCGTGGAGACGGTCTCACGCCTCAGGCTCTTGAAGACATAATCGACGTCCTGGCCGTGAGGTGACCCGTGTCCGTACTGCGGAGAGCCTTCGGGATAGTCCGGATGCTGGTCGAAATAGTACATATATACGTTGGACTTGCCCTTCTCCGACTGAAGGCGGGCCCAACTCCAGGTGTGCCAGCCGAAAGAGGCGTCGCGGCCCAGGTCGCGGGCCGATTTCGGAACCCCGGGGCCCTCGCCGAGCGGATAGGCTTCCAGAAGAGCCTCGGCATAAGGGCCGTAACGCTCTTCGACATTGGCTATATGCGATGCAGGATCGTCGCCGTTGTTGAAACTCGCTCCCTCGTCGGAATTGTATCCTATAAGCACGTCCACGTCGTTGAAATTGCCGTTCTCGTACATACGGTACTGGTCGTCGGGGATGACATATCCGTCGACGATAGGCCAGGCGCCGCCTGTCACGACCATCTGGCGCGCAAAGGCGCTGGCGTCCATGGCGCGCAGTTCTGCAAGCGTCGAGGCGCCAAGTCCTTCGGCATATTCAATACCGTCCTGTTCGGCCATCGCAAGGGTCTTCATGTTCTCACCGGGATACGAATGATGCCGAACGGGACCGAAGGAGCCGCCGCTCTGCGAGATGGCTCCGCTGATGAGGCCCTTCACCAGAGGCGAAGCACACAGCATGCTTACGGAAATGCCACCTGCGGATTCACCGAAGATCGTCACCTTCGAGGGATCGCCGCCGAAAGCGGCGA
Organism: Bacteroidales bacterium; assembly: GCA_017519865.1. Classification (GTDB taxonomy): domain Bacteria; phylum Bacteroidota; class Bacteroidia; order Bacteroidales; family UBA932; genus Cryptobacteroides. The sequence continues at coordinate 51,516 of JAFWRQ010000033.1, forward strand.
TATTGTCGTGTACCCACTGCAGGGCTGCGATCTGGTCCATTATTCCGTAATTGCCCGATACGTGGTGAGGACTTTCAGCGGTGAGTTCAGGATGCACGAAGTATCCGAGCTGCCCCACGCGGTAGTTGATCGTCACGAGAACTACACCCTTCTCGGCCAAAGGCCTTCCATCATACAGGGATGACGAGCCCATGGAAAAACCTCCGCCGTAGATCCAGACGAGCACGGGAAGTTTATCCTTCGGGGTTTTGGCAGGAGTCCATACATTCAGATAAAGGCAGTCTTCGCCATTCTTCGAGCCGGGGAAATTCATACCTTGGACAGGACCGGGGCCGAACTCGAGACAGTCACGCACGCCCTCCCAGGGAATGACTGGCTGAGGCTCTTTCCAGCGCAGGTCGCCCACAGGCGGTGCTGCGAAAGGAATGCCCTTGTAGATACACATATCCTCGGTCACCTCACCTTGGATGATACCGCCGGTCACCTTGACCTGGCCGGGCACGGCAGGCTTGCACGCAGCAGAAAGCAGCGCCAGGCATGCGACGAGCAATACACTGAACCTCTTCATAATCATATCATTTCTTTTTGTTAAGATACTCTGTAATCTCTTCGGCACCAAGGGTAAGCATCACGAACTGCGGCACGTTGCGGGTGCAGCACTCGTTCTCGCCCCAGTGGAAAGGATAGTCGTCCTTATGCTCCATATAGTCGGGATTCATAAGCATAAGTCCCGGGACGATGCCGCCGGGGATGACGGTATAATCGCCACGGTTGGTGCCGTAGGCCACCTTCTTGGTGTTCACTCCGACGGATGTGATGAAGGAGACATTGGAATAAGGATGCCGTCCGAATATGAAATGCATTCCGTTCAACACGAGTTCGGGGTCGATCATGTCAGGGAAATACTTCCATACCAGGTAATTGTTGTATGCCCATCCAAGGGCTATCTCCGTGCCGCCCCAGCCGCGTCCGGACACCGGAACCCCGTAAGGGTTCTCGGCGGCCGCGGCCTCCACTCCCTTGACGTAGTCAGGGACGGCGGCCTTGACGGCTTTCTGGAAATCCTTGTCCATCAATGGATAAAGCTCAAGGGCGGTACTGAGGTTGGAACTGCGGTAGTTCATCGCCCCGGCAGGGACATCCACAGGCTTAAGCTGCTCGAGTACCTTGGGGAGGAAGAAATCCTTGTACTTCTGCTCGCCCGTGGCCCGCCAGAGCTGAACGGCCGCGCCCGTCCTTTGGTCGCCCATGCTGAAGCGGCGGGCATTGGGATTTGCTGCGGCATTGGCGGGATCTGCAGCCTCGAAATTCTCGTCCCAAAGCTTGACAGCCAGTTTGAGAGCCTTGGCAGACAGATCAGGATTGTAGTCCTTCAGCGCACGGGCCGCGGCAGCCATGGCGGCGATGGTGGACATCTGGCCGGCAGGCGAATAATTGGAAGTGAAGGCCACGCGGTCGTCACGGGTGCCTGAAGTGCCGCCAACGACATCATAAGGTCGCAGGGCGGGATTGTACACAAGTCCGTCGGTCTGTGTCACACCGTCACCAATGTGTGCATACTGCCACATATTGCCCTGGACGATGCCCTGGGCCACGAAACCGATGTTTTCGACCTGGGCGATGACGTTAAGCAGGCCGTGCTCGCACTGCTGCAGCACGTCGGGAAGCCCGTCGGGACGGTGGATGTCCACAAACTGCGTTTTCTGGTCGATGTATGTCTGGTCGCGGTCCTCGTGGAAGAGGTCCCAGAGAAACGCGAACTGCTGCGTAAGGCCGATCACCGTACCGGACTGGATGTCGAAATCGCCGGCATCATACCAGGCGCCGACGGTCAGGCCGGGGATGTGCTCCAGGGGGGCGTACCTGGTGTTGGTCACGGGACCCTGGCGGTAGCCGTCCTGCTGCTCGTAATTGAGCGGAGCCTGCAGGGCATCGTCCATATTGGAGCGGCCGTGCCAGATGCGGTAGCCCTCCTTGACCTCCATGTGGTCCATCTGAACAGGGAGCCATACGTCCATCGTGGTGTGCCACTTGCCACCATAGACATTGTCGGCTACGGGGAAGATGTTTGTCGTCTCGCCGCCGAACTCGATGCAATAGAGGCCTGGAGCCTTCACGGCCGAGAAATCGACCGTGGCGTAGTTGTAGCGGTTGTTGTACACGCCCCATTCCTTCACCTTGGGCTCCAGAGCCACGGAACGGCTGCCGTCCGGAGCCACACGGATAATCTTCGCGGAAGCGGGAACCTTGTCGTTGCGGTCGAGTTCGACGACCGCAACCTTCTTCTGGGCGGGAGTATAGCCGACCTGGGAGAAGCCGATGTTAGGCTTGCGGATCCAGTTCGGGTCATAGGAGGTCTCGATATACCACTCAGCCACCTTGCCGGTCTTCCCTCCGGGGATGAACGTGCGCACCACGAAGGTGCCGTTCGGCGACAGGTTGCGGCCGTCGAAGAGATTGATCTCGTCATCCGACTTGAAAGTCACGCGGAGGTCGTCGTCCTCGGGGGCGAGGACAAGGGTGTGTCCAGTCGCAATCGGATGAGGGACAATGAATTCGCCGCGACCGCGGTCATTGAAAGTCGAAAGGCCGAAAATCTGGGTAATCTTCTCGGATGCAGGGCGCATCTCAGTCTCCCCCGCCGGGTGCTTCGGGAGGATGTCGGGCATACCGTCCATCAGATAGGTATGGTCAAAGTAGGTCGCGGGGAAGAACTCTATGTTCATTCCTGCCTTGCCCACGAGGCTCTCCGGGAGCGGCTTGTCGAGATAGACGGCCATAGTCACGCCTTTGTCCTTCGCAGCAACCTTGACCGTGGATTTGAAGCCGTAATCGGCATAGTCGAGCACGCAGGAGATGGAGTTGTCCGACTTGTCGACCGTACGGGACTCAAGCACGGGATAGATGTCCCACTGCTCGGGAGTGTTCATCAGACGGATGCCTCCGCCGGTGGCGATGCGCACTCCGCGGAGTATGATTTCAATGGCTGCTGTCTTCTCGTCGCAGAACATTCCCGTGTAATTGTTGCTGTAAACCAAGAAGTTGACGCCGGTGTCCTCGAGATACTCGAGGTCGTTGACCTTCAGGCTTTGTGCCTGAAGGCCGGATGAGAACGCTGCAAGAAGCAGGGCCAGGAGTGTGATTCTAAGTTTCATATTCAAGTTATTGTCAATCATTTAATTCATTTTCCACCAGTCGAAATCGAAGAGCTGCTCGTCTCCTCCACGGAAAAGGATGTAGAGATCGTGCCTGCCAGTAACGTTACCGCGGATGCGGGAAGTATTGGCCGTTTGCCCGTCCCGGATGTCAAGCCCGGCTATGGGATTGCCGCCAAGCTCGTCCAGATAGAACTCGATACGGCCTTCGCTCATGAAGTTGAGCGTTTCGACAGATACCATTTCCGCCGCTTTATCGCCGAAATCCACCTCGCGGACCTTGATCCAGTCCCCGTTGTGTATCTGCGTGACATAGTGGTCCTTACCGTCCTTGCGGTCGGTCTTTACGCCCCATGAGGAGGCCATGGTCTCGGCCTCTACGCGCTCATAGGGATTGATGGTTCCCACAGGGGACGGTCCCTCTTTGGTGAAGGGAATGAAAGGGATGGAGCCGTCGGGACCCAGTTCGAACTCCTCGACGCAGGTAGAACGGTGGAAGCCTCCGCCGTTGGGCAGTGCTCCGTTGTGGTAGAACATATACCACTGCCCTTTGTAGTAAATCTCGCCGCCATGTATGGTGAAACTGTTCTCTGCCTCGTCCATTATGCGGCCGCGGTAGGTCCAGGGGCCGTCAATCGTGGGGGCGGTTGAATATGCCATATGCTCCGGCACACCCCCGGCGGGATAAGTCATGTAATATGTATCGCCCTTGCGGGTGACCCAGGGGCCTTCCTCGTAGCCCACCATCATCTCCTCCTTGCCCTTGGCCCAGTTCATCTTGACGGACTCGGGACCGAAGCAGGCGGGATCATGGAAGCCGGGAACCTCCTTCCAGCCGTCGGCAAACGATATCATGTCGTCGTTCAGGCGGCCGTACCAGCAGCCCTTGTTGCCCCAGAAGAGATACGGTATGCCGTCATTGTCGATGAAGACAGTCGGGTCGATGAATGAGAAGCCCGTGGCCAGGGGCCCGCCGATGGCGTCCCGCCAGGGACCCTGCGGGTCGTCGGCTATGGCCACGGCAAGGGCGTCGCTGCGCGTCTCTGCCTCTGTCAGGCAGACGTACCAGTACCATTTGCCGTTTCTCTCCACTGCCTGGGAGGCCCAGGCGCGGTCGCCCTGAAAGGCCCATCCGAAGGTAGCGGTGGACACCTGCGCACCCAGGTAGGTCCAGTTGACCATGTCCGCCGTAGAGTACAGGAGCCAGTCCTTCATCAGGAAATAGGTGGCGTCGTCCTCGTCGTGGTCAACGAAGAGATACACCTTGCCGTCGTGCACGTACGGGGCCGGGTCGGGGGTATAGGACGTTGAGATCACCGGGTTCTGCGCCTGTCCGAGGACAGGGAGCAGAAGCAGTGAGGCTGCGGGGAGAAGTTTTCTAAGTTCCATTCAGTCAATCAATCATTTGAAATGGTCAAAGTGCTCTGACCGCCTTCGGAGTCGGGATTGAGAGGATCGGCGATGGTGGCGCCGTCCACGATGAAGGAATACTTGAAGGAGCCTGCCTCCTTGGGCTGGAGGGTAACGCTCCAGACGCCGCTGTTGTTCTTCGTCATGGGCATCTTATCCTCTGTGAAATCGGAGGTGAAGAATACCTCGTGGGCATCGGGAGCCACTACGTTGAAAGTGACGTTGGGCATCATTACGCGGGCCGGCGCGCCACCTGGCACCGGGCCTCCGCCCATACCCGGGAAGCGCGGCATGCTGGCGATAACGGGAGACTGCACGCCGACGTGCATCAGCGGGATCATCGCCATCGCATAGTTGCGGCCCAGCTGGCGGTAGCCGGCAGCGCTGAAATGCAGGCGGTCGAAGTTCTCGGCGCATCCGCTGGAGGAAACGACGTGGGCAGTGGGGATTATCTCAGGGAGGCTGCCGATGATGCGGTTCATCGGCCCGCAGACTCCGCCACGGTCGCTGTTGACGACCTCGCCGGCCAGCAGCGGGCACTCTTCAGCCTTGAGGTTCAGGTCCTTGAGGAAATCCTCATAGATGCCCTTCACTTTTTCGGGCCAGGTCCAGTCGTCGGGATCGGACTCTCCCTGATGCAGGAGGATACCGGAGATGACTCCGTCCTTCTGGGCCCGCTTCGCAAGTTTGACAACATATTCGTAAGGATTGCCGTCGTAGATCTTCATTATGTTCTGGAGCCAGTCGGCTCCGGTCTTGCCATACTCTTCGGCCTTGTTCTTGATGAAGGCGTCGATCTTGCAGCCGGCGACGGAAACGTTGATGATGCCTACCTTGTGACCTTCGGGAAGATACTCCAGGAGCGTACGGCCGAAATAGTCGGCAGGTGTCAGGCCGGTATTCTCGCGGCAGAGCGGCGGAACGGCGGGATACCACTCCCCTTTCGTCCTGCCCATGCCAGGAAAATCGACGGCAGCCATCATGAGATAGTTGGGGCTGATGCCATCGCGGTCAACGTCCTCAACGCGGGCGTTGCCCTCCATGTTGGACTGTCCTATGCAGATGAAAATGTGGAAGTTCCTGTCTTGCGCGCCGGCTGACAAGGCGATCGCGACAGCGAACATGGTTAAAATGAGACGTTTCATATTTTAGTTATCTTGTAAGTCTTTCCAGGTTTGGTAACTATGTCGTATTCATACACTTCCGGAGTGGCAAGGCCATCTCCTGAGGCCGCAGAGCGGACCTCGGCCGGGGCGTAGAGCGCATTCGGGCAAGGCCCGGATGCAGGCTTCAGCCCGCGGCCCTTGAGCGGCACGGCAGAGCGGATGCGGAGCACTCCGCCTATGGCGGATTTCACCTTCGCATCCTTCAGGGCGCCGTCCGCCCAGGACATCGACACGGTGAAGCCGCCACGGGCGCAAAGCCCGCTGACGCTGCCCGCAGCCCAGGCCGAAGGCAGGGCGGGCAGCAGGTGCACGGCACCGTCGTGGCTCTGCAGCAGCATCTCTGCGATTCCAGCGGTTACGCCGAAATTGCCGTCGATCTGGAACGGAGGATGGGCATCGAACAGGTTGGGATAAGTCCTTCCGTTCCGGTAGCGTGCCCTGTCGGCATCACTCCCGCCGAAACCTCCGAATCCGCCGAAACCTCCGCCGCCTGCGGGCAGGAGCCTCAACATATTGGAAATGATGGTGAAAGCGTGGTCTCCGTCAAGCATGCGCGCCCAGAAATTGGTCTTCCATCCCAGGCTCCATCCGGTAGCCATGTCTCCACGCTGCTCCAGCGTCCTGCGGGCGGCATTGAAGAGTTCAGGATGGGAGAACGGACTGATCTGGTTGGAAGGATACAGGCCGTACAAATGAGAGATGTGACGGTGCTCGTCGTTGGGGTCGTCACCGTCCTGGATCCACTCCTGCAACTGGCCATACTGGCCAACCTGCATAGGAGGAATCTGCGAGATAACACCCTCAAGTCTAGCCACATAATCAGCATCTACTCCGAGCGCTTTCGCAGCGTCGCGCGCCTGCGAGAGGGCGTCGAACACTATCTGGTTGTCCATCGTACATCCGGCCGTCATGGCAGTGTTCTTGCCCATCGGGCCATGCTCGGGGCTGACCGACGGCACGACGACCAGCCATCCGTACTCCGGATGCGGCTGCATATAGTCGAGATAGAAGTCCGCGGCTCCCTTTATGACAGGATACCATTCACGGAGGAAATCCTTGTCGCCCGTAAAGAGATAATGCTGCCACAGATGGGTGGCTAGCCAGGCTCCGCCGTTGGGGAACATACCCCACTCCGGCCCGTCGACCGGGCCGGCGACACGCCAAAGGTCAGTGTTATGATGGGCCATCCAGCCACCGCAGTCGTACATCTCGCGGGCTGTGATGGCTCCGGTTTCGCTCAGTTCACGGATGAATGCGAAGAGCGGCTCTGCGGTCTCTCGGAGATTCGTGACCTCGGCCGGCCAATAGTTCATCTCGGCATTGATGTTTATAGTATACTTACTGTCCCAGGGAGCATCCACGCTGTTGTTCCAGATGCCCTGCAGGTTCGCAGGCTGGCCGCCTGGCTGCGAGGAACTGATGAGCAGATACCTGCCGTAGTTGAACAGCAGCGACACCATTCCCATGTCGTCGCTCCCGTAGAAGGCATCCAGGCGCTCGTCAGTCCTGAGCCTGGAGTTCTCTCCGGATGCGAGTTCAAGGCGTACGCGCTCATACTGAGGCGCATACACCTTGACATGGCGCTTCATAAGTTTTTTGAAGGACTTCTTCTCTGCGGCAGCCAGGGCATTGGAAATCATCGCCGAGGGGTCACCGGAGATGTCGTGATAATTGACATAATTGGTCGCGCTGGAGATAAAGACCGTCGCATAAGATGCGCCGCTGACGTGCACTCCCTCTGCATCCGAACTGACTTTACCGTCTGTCTTCACCTCTGCCTTCAGTTCTGCAAACACCTTTCCTTCAATGCCTTCGTGATCCACAGGATCGATATGCGCCGTCAATGCAGCACCATCGTATTCCGCTTTTGAGGGAAGCGGGCAGGAGTGCGAGAGACGGAATGAAAGCGCACCCTTGCGGTCCGCCTCAAGCCGGACGACTATGACGTCGTCCGCAAGCGAGGCGAATGCCTTTCGGGTGTATTTCACGCCGCCGGAGATGAATGATACGCCAGCCGTAGCGTTGCGCAGATCAAGGTCACGGTAGAAATCCTGTGTCTCCCCGACGCCCTCGAAATCCAGCATAAGACTGCCCAGAGTGAGGTATTTCATGCCGTGAGGTCCCACGATGAAGTCCTCTCCGACAATCTGCGCAGCCTCCTCTTCCCTTCCGGCAAAGATCAAGTCCCTGACCTCCTGCAGCCGTCCGAGAGAGCGGGGGCTGTTGTTGTCGTGGGGACCTCCGCTCCAGAAAGTCTCGTCGTTGAGCTGTATCTCTTCGTGTGCCGTGCCTCCGAACACCATCGCGCCCATGTGGGAATTGCCCAAAGGCAGCGCCTGGAGCCAAGTCTCCGCAGGGGTGTCGTACCATAGGACATCCTGCGCACGGAGAGTCGGGGCAAGAATGGCCATAAGAAGGATCAAGGAAAGCTTTTTCATATTCATCAAAGTTTGATTGTCAATGGTTTGCCGGTATAAAGCACGCTCATGCCCGACGGAGCCTTGCCGCCGATGATGACCACGCGGAAGCGTCTGGTTTCGAGGAATCCGGGATATGAACCCTTGCGGGCACCGATAGTCAAATTGCGGCCATGCAGGGAGAAATCTATTGTGCTGAACTCCCCTTCCTTGTAGGCCTGCCCGTCGAACCCATCCTCGTACAAGGTGAAATGTCCGTCGGCACCGAGGTAGACACGGATCTCCAGTTCGTCCCAAGGCTTCTCGTCACAGTACTGCACGTCGTCCGGGCCGAGCGGGACGATGGACCCGGCACGGGCATAGAGCGGACAGCGGCCCAGCGGCGCTGCCGCCGACACCGTCCTGCCCCCCTTTATCCTCTCCCCTGTCCACCAATCGTACCAGTCGGTACCGGAAGGAAGATACACGTCGTATGTCTTGGGAGCAGTCCAGTCAACGGGAGCATCGGAGTATTTCCTTGTCTCTTCGGTGAAAAGGGCCTTCCCTACGGGAGCCACGAGTAAAGAACGGCCGAACATGAACTCGCTGCCAAGGTTCCACACACTCCGGTCTTCCGGGAAGTCCATCACCAGTGCGCGCATGAAACTGTCGTCCGCAGACGAAACCTGCCACGAAGTGGAGTAGATATACGGCAGGAGGGCGTAACGCATGCGGATGGATTTCTCGATGGCATCATACACGGGTTCGCCGGGACTGCCGAACTCCCATATCTCGCGCCTCGAACTTTCTCCGTGGCTGCGCATCATGGGATTGAAGAGTCCGAACTGCAGCCAGCGCACGTAAAGTTCCTGGAACAGAGGGTTCTGGGAGCAGGTGGCACTCTCCCCAGGCTTGTTGTAGCCACCCGGGAAGAAGCCTCCTATGTCGGAGTTGAAATTGGGATTGCCAGTCAGGGTGAAGCCCAGGCCGGCGGAAATCTGGTGACGGAAGTCGTCCCATGTGGACTGCACGTCACCGCTCCAGGTGTTCGCGCCGGTGCGCTGCTGCCCGGCATACGCCGAGCGGGTAAGCACCATCGGACGGCGGTCCGAGACGGTCAGCTGCTTCTGCGTCACACCTTCTACGGAGAGCAGCGGGTACGCATTCAGGACGCTGCGGTAGGATCCCATCCCGGTCATTTGCTCGAGGTCGGAGTCCTTGTAGTCGAGGTGGTCCGGCTCGGTGGAGTCCATCCACCACCCGTCTATGCCCATCTTCTCAAGACGGAGAAGGTTGTCCCAGTAAATGTCGCGCGCTTCGGCGCTGAAAGCGTCATAAGGCAGTACGCCTGAAGGATAGTCCCTGCGCGGCGGCCAGTCAGTAAGGCCGCTTTGCGGCCACGTCGCGAAGTCCAGGAGATGTCCCTTGGCCTGCAGCTCACGGAAAGGCTTGGTCATAGGCCCGAAGGATGCCCAGATGGAGATGAGCATATGCGCGTTGCGGTCGTGAGTCTCGTCTATCATCTTCTGAGCATCGCGGAAATCGTCGCTCAGGAACTCCATGGCATTCCACTGGTAGTTGTTGCCCCAGTACTGCCAGTCCTGTATGACGCAGTCGATGGGAATCCCCCGCTCGCGGTAGCCGCGGAGCACGCCGAGGTACTCGGCCGAGCTCTTGTAGCGCTCGCGGCTCTGCATATAGCCGTAACTCCATAGCGGGAGCATGGGAACGTGGCCGGTCAGGTGCCGTATGCCGGCGATCACTCCGTCCGCGTTTCCGCCATAGATGAAGTAATAGTCGATCTGCTTGCCCACCTCCGATTCGAAGGATGCGACATCGTCCTTGTCGGTGAAAGTGCCGGTGGAGGGATTGTCCCAGAAAATGCCGTAACCCTTGACTGACTGGACGATGGGGACGAAGTCTTCGGTATTGTCCTGCCTCAGGTAACGCGTCTTGCCGCTCAGGCTGAGTTGTCCGTCCTGAAGGATACCCAGGCCGTACCACGGCTCGCCGGTCTCGAGACGGAAGGACTGCTTCGTGACGAATGAGCCCTTGTCAAGGCCTTCTGAACGCTCTGTGAATGAGGATTCCCCCTCCTTCAGGAGTTCCTTGCCGGAAGCCGTAGCGAAACTCACAGAGCCGTCCGGAGCGACCGTCACCCTCAACGCGGAAGTTGTGTAAACGGACGAACCGTTGGACTGCTTTTCCGTCACCTTGACATTATCGGGTCGCGAGACGACGGCGACACTCCCGTCATGGAAGCCGGAAGCATCGGGCGCTTTCTGGATGCGCACCAGCGACGGGGTGAAGAAGGTTACCTTCACCTGGGGTGCCGAGGCTGCAAGGGCCATTGCCAACAGAAGTATTCTCATAGCTTGAAGGTATTATTTGAATATCATCCCGGCAAACTGGTGCAGGGAGCGCCTCCAGGTCAGCCACTCGTGGCCGGTACCGGGCGACTCATAATAGACGTGGTTCACGCCGCGCTCCTCGAGGAGTTTGTGGAGGTCGTAGATACCCTGGTACATACCTGCCGGCTCATCGGTACCGATGCTGATGTACAGCAGGCTCACTTCGTCATTGAGGGCGGGAGTGAGGTCATCGCTCCGCCCTGCAGCACCGGGGCCCCTTCCGGAGCCGCTGAAGCCACCTATCCAGGCGAACATGTCCTTGTGGTCCAGGCCTATGGTATATGCCTGGAAACCGCCCAGCGACAAGCCGCTGATGGCCCTGTGGTCGCGGTCACTGAGGGTCCTGTATTTGGAGTCGACGAGAGGGACGACCTCTTCCATCATCACCTTCTCGAATGCGTAGAAGTCGAACATGCTGGCCGGCTTGTGTTCAGTCGTGTCGACGAGCGTGGCGGTGCCGCGCTCCATCACGATGATCATCGGGACGGCCTCCTTGGCAGCGATCATATTGTCCATGATGTCCCTCAGCATTCCCTGGGTGCTCCATCCGGTCTCGTCCTCGCCTGCTCCGTGGAACAGGTACAGCACGGGATAGCGCTCGGAAGACTTGTCATACCCCGGCGGGAGATAGATGTAGTGCGTACGGGTCTCGCCGGTAAGGGCGGAGTCGTATTTCTCTATCCGTATCTCGCCGTGCGGGACCTTCTTCTCCAGATAGAAATCCACGCCCGCCTCGGGCACTTCAATGCCGCTGGACCAATAGCCGGAGCCGAAGAACAGTTTCGTGTTCGGGTCTGCCACCCTCTTGCCGTCTATGTTCAGCATATAGTAATGGAAGCCCGGTACGAGAGGGTCCGTGGTCACTTCCCAGACTCCGTCCTCGCCTTTGGTCATAGTATATGGCTTGCCGACGTTGACCGACACGGACTGCGCTTCCGGAGCCTCGACGCGGAACACCACGCTAAGGTCGGGATTGATCTTGGGATACTCCTTTCCGGGAAGATTGGAGGTCGCGGGAGTGGGCTTGGTCAGCACTCCCACCTGCTTGTTCCCGCTGCAGGAAACGGCCGCTGCAGCCAACGCTGCCGCGAGAATCGGGACAAGAATCGAACGCTTCATCATTGTCTGTTGAAATTGTTGAATATCAAATAATGGTCGAGTCCGGTGGTCCGGACGAACACCGGGATGGAACGGAGGTCTACAGGGGTCTCGACATACTGTCCTCCCCTGTACCACTGTCCGGTGCGGAAGTCGGTCCATCCATCCTCATTCTCAGGGAGATAGGTCTTCCACGTCGAGACTCCCATCTCTGTTACGGGACTCACGAGAAGCGAGGGGCCGAACATGAATTCGCAGTCCTGCCTGAGGGCTTCAGGATCGTTCGCGAAGTCGAAGACCAGCGGACGCATCATCGTATAATCCTCCTCCGAGACCATGCGGGCGCACTCGAGGATATATGGCTCCAGTTTCTTTCGGAGGTACATCGACTCGGAGATGATGGCCAGCGTCTCCTCGCCATAGCGCCAGGGCTCAGTCTCGCTCATATAGCCGTGGACGCGCATGAAGGGCAGGAACACAGAGGCCTGGACCCAGCGGATGAGCCTCTCCTGATACTCGGGCGAGGTGTACTGGTCTCCGGGACGGAAGAATCCGCCTGCATCGAAGGTCCACCACGGCAGGCCGGCGGCCATCTGGCCGAGTCCGCCGGCGATCTGCCTCCGGAGCGTCTCCAGATCATTGCCTACGTCTCCAGACCAGGTGACGACACCGTAGCGCTGTATGCCCGTGAATGCACTGCGGGTAAGGATGACGGGCTCGTGGTCCGTGAGATCCTTAAGTCCCTCGTACATGGTGCGGTTGACCATGAGCGGATAGACGTTGCGGTAGAACTCTCCGGGGACCTTGTCCTTACCGACGAGACGCCCCGCAAGGTCGTCATTCTCAGGTTCGGTGGCATCGAACCACCAGGCATCGATGCCGTAAGGGACGGCCAGGCTGTCACGGAAACTCCTGACATAGAAGTTCGCCGCCTCCGGGTTGAAGAAGTCGATCCAGTCGGTGCCGTCGATATAGTAGCCGCGCTCCTGCAGTTTCTGCCCCAGGGAACTCGGCTTGTCCACCTTGGACCAGACCGAGATCATGAAGCGGACGTCCATATCGTGCAGTTTCGAAGTGAGCGCTGCAGGGTCGGGATAGTTAACCGGATCGAACTCCATGGAGTTCCAGCCGGTATTGCCCCACCACTGCCAGTCCTGCACGATGACATCCAGCGGCAGTCCTCGGGACTTGAACCCTTCGGCATTGGCAATGATCTCATCCTGGGAGTGATAACGCTCGCGGCAATGGATGTATCCGAACATCCAGTCCGGCATTTGGGGGACGTGGCCGGTAAGCGTCCGGTAGGACGAGACAACCTCGTCAGCCCCGCCGGCGAAGACGGTATAGTCCAGAGCCGCTGCAACGGGAGAACCCAATACGGTCTCGTCCGTGACCCTGCGCCAGTAAAGCACCGGGCTGTCTCCACGGACTCCCTCGGAATTAACCCGATGCAAGCCGGCATCGAGATGTACTATGACGGATGTAGTGGGAGGAAGCCAGGTATTGGACACATCGGCAACAGTCTGGCCGTCAATGGCCAGGAAATGCCTTCTGGCCATCTTCTGGCCCACGTCCAGCATAAGTGCATACTCACCCTCCTCAGGAATGTCGAGCGAAGCGGAGAAGGTCCTGGACCAGCGCATCTCGCGGCGGTTGCCGGAGGTACCGGTGGCATTGACGGTCGTCACCTGCCCGTCATCCTGTTCCTCCGCCAGAGCGACCATATTGTCCGCAGGGTTGAAATCCGTAAGTCCGTAATTGTTCCAGAGAAGACCATAGCCCTTGCTCGAGAGGATAAAGGGTATGGATATCTGCGTATTCACCTGTGTCAGGCGCCGCGTAAGACCCCTGATGTCGAGATACCCGTCCTGGAACTGTCCGGTACCGTACAGGTGCTCGTCTTCGGGAGAACAGAAGGCCTGTCTGACAGAATACGCAGGACTGCCCTGGACGGATGTGCTGCCGAGGCTGCGGCCGCCGGGGACTTCAGCGAGCAGCACGTTGCCCTCTGCGTCATAGAAGCTGAGGGCATCGTCTGCGCGGGAATAGCGGACGGTCATCGCCCTGGTACTCAACTCGATGGTCGCATCATCCTTATGGACCTTGTATCCCGGAGTCTTAACTCTCTCTGTGTAAACCAGTTCCTGGGGAAGGACAGATCCTTCCGGAACTACCTGCACGCGGATGGCATCTGAACGCAAAGGACTGAGGATGAGAGTTCCATCCCCAGTCTCTATCGTCAAGGCTTTTCCGCTTCCGGTACACCGGCACGACAGTACGATGCACAGTGCAAGTCCGGCGGCCAGGCCAAACTGTCCGAAAAGTTTCATATTTAAAGTATGATCTGCTTGCCGAGCTTGAGTTTGTCGCCGGAGTCGTCGACGGTCCAGTACTGCGGCTTGCGCGGTCCGTTGCCTTCGGAGTGATGCACGACATAGCGGAGCTCGCCGTCAAAGGTGCGGAAGAGCATTCCGTGACCGGAATTGTTGCCCAGGAACGGCTCCGGCTCCTGGATCCAGGGTCCGGCGATGGTGCCGGACTCGGAATAGCAGACCACCTGGAGATAGCGCTCTTTGCCCCATGTGGACCAGAGCATTCCGAGCTTGCCGGTCTGCGTGCGGAACATCTGGGGGCCATCGGTGACCCAGCCGGGCATCTTGAGGCCGAAGGTGGCTTCGCCAAGGCCGTTCATCTCGCCGCAAGGCGGGCACTCGGAGGCGCGGAACATGGTGACCGGCCACTCGGAGATGGTCTCGGTGAGGTCCTTGGACAGCTCGATATAATCCATGGTACCGTCGATGAGCTGGGTCCACTCATGGACGAAGATCATATAGATGTGGCCGTCTTCCTCGTAGAGAGTACCGTCGATGCAGTCCCACTCATAGGGCTCATAGTCATAGCCGGGTGTGACGGAGAAGGGCACGAAGGGGCCTTCAGGACTCTCCGAACGGAGGAGATAGGTCTGGTTGTGAGGCACATTGTAGCGTCTCGGAATGGCCTGGATGATCTCGCTGTGGTCGCTCCAGGTACCGGCATAATAATAATAGTTGCCGATCTTGTGGATCTCGGCCGCGGCAGCGAAACCGGCCTTCTCGCACCATGTGCCGCTGAGATCGATGACGTTGTAGGGGCCTTCCCACATTACGAGGTCCTTGCTGCGGTACTGGCGTCCGCCGGAACTGGTGAGATAATAGGTTTTGGTGGCCTCGTCCGCGAGGATGTACGGGTCGCTCATCGAGAGGTCGTTGAAATGCACGGTGCGGATGCGGTTCTGCTCCTCGCGCATGCGGCGCATGCGTTCAGCCATGCCGGTGGTGTCGATAGGACCGGCAGGTGCTGAAGATATGGAGCCGCCGAAATTGCGCTGGCCGGGGTCCGCAGGCGGGGCCTGCTCAACGGGCTGGATGACTTTTTTCTCGGGAACCGGCGCAGGGGCGTTCTGCGTACAGGCGTAAAGCATCGCAATGGACATCGATGCCAGAAGGATCATTCCGGATACTTTCATGGTGCTTTGGGTTGTCGGTTTGAATGTGTGTTTAAAACAGGTTATAAACCTATATCACAAATATAATCCTTATTGCCCAAAAGGAATAACAATATTCAGTCAAATCCTTTAACATTGATTCACCCAAAATGAAAAAGAGGAGCCCGAAGGCCCCTCTTTATCCATGATTCAGCTCTATTCAGCAGAACCGGAAGACCAGAAAGGAAGCTGGTTGAGCGTAGGGTTCTGACGGTCGGAGACGCTGGGGAACGGGAAGAACTCCTTGCCCGCGACATATCCGACGGAAAGACCGTTGTCCTTCGCCTCGTGGGTCCTGACGGTGTAGAAGCGGCTGTTGGCCTCGGAGCCGTTCTCCCAGATGACATCCTCGTCCGATCCCTGAGGAGCACGGAAGAGTTTGTCGTACAGGATAGGCACGTTGGTGCCGGCGAGCTTGGACTTCTCGAAGTCGCCCCAGCGGACCTGGTCCGGCCAGCGGCACATCTCGAGCCAGAGCTCGAACTTCTTCTCCTTCTTGATCGCGTTCATGTCGACAGCGCCGTTGAGAGGCTTGGCGCCGGCACGCTCGTGCACCTTATTGAACGCCCAGGTTGCCTGGGCGGCGTCGCCGGTCTGCAGGGCAGCCTCGGCATACATGAGGAGCACCTCGGCGTAACGCATGATCACGAAGTTGTTGAAACGCTGGTTGGCACCGGGATACCAGGCATCCTCGAAAGGCTTGATCGCCTGCTTCTGGGCCAGGTAGAAGGACTGGCCGTACAGACCGTCGACCTTGATACCGAACGCCTTGCTGGCCTTCTTCTGCTCGAGGGTCATGTTGTCGACCTCGTGGTCGTAGTGCGTATTGTAAATGACGTCATCAATATGGATGAGGGAGTTGCTGAAGCGGACGGACTCTTTACCGTCGAACGCGATCCACTCATCTGCGAAATCCTTCGGAACGCCGAGGCCGCCCCAACCGTCGATGCTGGTCTTGATGGACCAGGGATTGTTCTTGACCTCGCCCTCGTTGCCGTAAACGAAGTGGTCGCCACGCCATCCCCAGATGTTGGCTTCCATCCAGGTGCCGCTGAAGGTGATGGCACCCCAGTCCAGGCCACCACCGTTGACCAGGTTGGCCTCGAAGATCTTCTCCTCGTTACCGTCACCGCTGGCGTGGAAGTTCTCATTCCAGCGGGCGGTAGGGACAAGCTCGTAGTTGCCGGAATCAATGACTCTCTTGAGAGCCGTCTTGGCGGCGGCGTAATTGCCGGCGAAGAGGTAAGCCTTACCGGCTACCGCGTCCGCGAAGCCCTTGGTAACCTTCCAGGTTCCTGCCTTGTCGCCAGCGCCCTGACGCTCGTCGAGGTCGGCGCGTGCGGCCTCGCACTCCTTGGCGCACCACTCGAACATCTGCTCGTGCGACATCGGGTTGGTCGGGCTTTCGTCGCAACGATAGATTTCCTCCAGCGGGAAGTACTCCAGCACGTGGTCCACCAGCGGCGGGCAGCCCCAGCCGGCGGTGAGCATCAACTGCATCCAGGCACGCAGGACGCGGGCCTCGGCGACGCAGCGCTTGGTCGTGGGCGTCTGGCCACCATCAGGGAGACCGTCCTTGAACTTGTCGATCACGATGTTGGAATAGTACATCGCGTAGAAGAGGTTGTTGTAGCAGTTGACCAGCACGGCGGTGTTGGGACCGAAGGTGAACTCGTTCATCTCACGCATGAAGTCGTTGTCACCGTAGTTGGAACCGGCGGCGTACATGTCATCGCCGGGGAGGTCGAAGCAAGCGCGGAAAGGAGCGTAGATGGAACCACCTTCCTCGTTACATACATTGGCGATCAACCCTCTGTAGGCGGCCACCATAGCAGCTTCGCAGTCTTCATCTGTATTATAGAAATCCTGCGTAAGCAAGACACCCTTCTGAGGGATCTCGAGACGGTCTGCACTGCAGGCCGAGATGAAAGCCGCAACAAGGATAAGGACAGCGGGAATCAATATTTTTTTCATATCAATCATGCTAAATTAGTTAGAACGTAAGGTTAAGACCGAAGACAACCTTCTTCATGGTCGGGTAGGTACCGGAGTCGTATCCCATGGCGTCGGTACGGCCGGTCGTGGCAGTTTCAGGATCGGCGCCCGGGTAGCTCGTGAATGTGAAGAAATCGTCGAGGGATACATAGAGACGCATGTTGTCGATAGCCACGCGGCGGGTCAGATTCTTCGGCATGGTGTAGCCGAGCTGGATCTGCTTGATCTTGAAGTAGGAACCGTCGAAGATCATGGCATCGGAGCTCCAGAACTTCCAGTCCTTTGCGACGACGCCCATATCCGGGAACATGGCATTCTTGTTGGTCTGTTTCCAGGAGTTATCCCAGAAATAGGACAGCGTGTTGCCATAGGTACGGTCGGCACTCCACATGATGGTGAAGATATCGTTGCCGGCAGTTCCGGCGCCGTATACGATGAAGTCGAAGTTGCGCCAGGCGAGATTGGCAGTGAGGCCGTAAGTGACGTCAGGAATGGCCTTGCCCATGTAGAAATACTTATCGTTATCCTCCGGAGATCCTTCGATCACGCCGTCAGGATACAGAGTGGTATTGTTTGTACGATAACGGGCCTTACCGGTCTCAGGATTCACGCCCAGGTAGTCGTAACCCATGAAGTACCACAGCGGATAACCGACCTCGAAAGCGGAACGGTTCTGCTCGTTCAGACCGCTCACGGGGTCAACCTCCAGACGGTCCACGGTGAAGTGGAGGTCGGTGACCTTGTTCTTAAGGGTGGAGAGGTTGGCGTTGATGCCGTAGCTGAAGTCGCCGATGCTGTCCTTCCAGCCGAGTTCGAACTCGAGGCCGGTGTTCAGCACGTTACCGGCGTTCTGGTAGGTATTCTTAACGCCCTGCTCCGGACGCGGCTTGATGCTGATGAGGAGGTCCCTGGTGTTCTTCTTGTACCAGTCGAAACCGAAGGTCAGGCGGTCGTCGAACATGCGCAGGTCGAAACCTGCATCATATTGCTCGGAAATCTCCCAGTGCAGACCCGGGTTGGCCAGGCCGGAGGGGCCGGAACCATAGGTGCGTGCACCCGTCTCATCATACTGATACCACTCGGATCCCTTGGAGATGGTTTCCATGTAAGGATAACCGTTCAGGACATTCACGTTACCGTTGCGGCCCCAGGAGCCGCGGAACTTCAGGAAGCTGATGAGGTCACGGTTGACATTGTCCTTGAAGAACGGCTCATTGCTGACGGTCCAGCCTGCGGAAACGGAAGGGAAGTAACCCCAGCGTACATCCTTGGAAAGCTTGGAGGAGTCGAATGCATCGGCACGGAAGTTGGCCTGGATGCTGTAGCGGTTGTCATAGCTATAGGTCAGACGGCCGAAGTAGGACATGTTGACCGATTTACTCGGACGATTGTCTACGCTGCGCGTCGGATCGTCAAGGAGGTAACTGTTATAGAGGTAGCGGAAGTTCGGCTCGTAGGACTTCAGGATATCATTGTCCTGAACGCTGATGCTGGCATTGTCCGAATTGTTCTCGGTATAGGACATACCGGCCATGAGGCCGATTGCGTGCTTGCCGAACGTGCGGTTGTAGTTGGCGAAGTTCTCCCACTGATAGTAGTAGCCCGTATTCACACCGGCGGAAAGGCTGTACTGGTCGCCCTTGGCCATATCGTTGATGTAGTACGGAGCGCTGTAGCTGTGCGAGGAGTTCTGGTTGATACGGTAACCGAAGCGTGACGTGAAGGTGAAACCGTTGAACGGCATGAAGTTGGCGAACATGGTACCGCGGATGTTGATACCGGCGTTGCTGCTTTCCGTGCGGGCACGCTGGAGCAGCGGGTTTCCGGTAGACTCCTCATAGAAAGCGGAACCGTTGTAGAAGTCGTTGTTGTGGCCCGGATCGCGGAGGATATGATCCGGATTCGTGGCATATCTGGCCTGCATCTTACCGGTCAGCTTATCGACGCTGCTGACGTAGGCAGGGGTCAACGGGTCAAGGGAGACCACGGAGTTCAGCACGGAGCCGTAGCCGCTGGAAACGCTCTTGGAGGACCACCTCTCGATGGAGTTGTTGGTACCGACCTGCAGCCATTTCTTTATCATATAGTCGGCGTTCACCTGAGCGGACAGGCGCTGGTACACATCATATTTCCCTATCACCATACCGTCGTCGTCGAGGTAGTTGAGGGAAGTGAAGAAGTGACCGTCCTTGTTGCCGCCCTGGAAGGTGATGGCGTGCTGCTTGCTCCAGCTGGGGGCAAACACGGCGTCATACCAGTTGTGGTCCTGGCCGTCCCAGTTCCTGCTGGCGATGATTTCGTCGGTAAGGTTGCCGAGAGCCTTCTGCATTTCGATATAACTGGTCGCATTCAGGAGTTCGCCCCTCTTGCCCAGCATCTGTCTCGTCATCTTGAGGTCGTAGGTAATGGAAGAGTGGCCATCCTTGCCCTGCTTGGTGGTGATGAGCACGACACCGTTACCGGCCTGTGCACCGTAGATAGCTGCGGAAGCGGCGTCCTTCAGGACCTCCATGGACTCGATCATGGAAGGGTCGAGGTACTGGATGTTGTCAACCTTCAGACCATCGACGATGAGGAGGGGTCCGAGGTTGCCGGAGTTGGAGGAATAACCGCGGACGCGGATCTCCGCCTTGGAACCCGGAGCACCGGAGTTGTTGAGGATCTGCACACCTGCGGCCTTGCCCTGGAGGGCGGCGGCGGCATCGGTGGTGGAACGGTTCTGGAGGTCTTCCGAACG
>JAFWRQ010000034.1 GCA_017519865.1 Bacteroidales bacterium
AAACGGAGGACTCGTTAGCTCAGTTGGTAGAGCACAACACTTTTAATGTTGGGGTCTCGGGTTCGAGCCCCGAACGGGTCACAAGAGGATTATACAGTTCTTTCAAGATATACAAGCTTCCTTAGCTCAGTTGGTAGAGCACCTGACTCTTAATCAGGGTGTCTAGGGTTCGAGCCCCTAAGGGAGCACAGAGCGGCAGAAATCATTTCTGCCGCTCTTTTTTTATCATCCCCATCTGCTTGTGCTTAATCAATAATTGAGTATCTTTGTGGGCTCGAACAGAGAGGATAACGAAAGATGAAAGACATCAGGATTTGCGTCATTGGGCTGGGCTATGTCGGCCTGCCGCTGGCAAGGCTTTTTTCCACGAAGTACCCCACGATAGGATTTGACCTGAACAAGAAGCGCGTCGAAGCGCTGATGGCAGGGCATGACGCTACGCTGGAAGTTCCGGACGAACTGTTGCAGGACGCGATTGAGAACCACGGTTTCGTCTGTACGACGGACCTGGAGCGTATAAAGGATTGCAATTTCTATGTCGTTGCGGTGCCTACGCCGGTCGACGAAAACAACCGGCCGGACCTGAAGCCCCTGTGGGGCGCCAGCGAAACCGTCGGCAAGGTTATAAGCAAAGGAGACATTGTCGTTTATGAGTCCACTGTCTACCCCGGCGTGACCGAGGAGGAGTGTCTGCCGGTGGTGGAGAGAGTCTCAGGCCTCAAGTTCAACGAAGATTTCTTCGCAGGCTACAGCCCGGAGCGCATCAACCCCGGCGACAAACAGCATACGGTCGAGAAGATCCGCAAGGTCACTTCGGGCTCGACGCCCGAGATCGCGGACATCGTTGACGGAGTGTACAATTCCGTGCTCGTCAACGGCACGCACAAGGCACCGTCCATCAAGGTTGCCGAAGCCTCGAAGATCATCGAGAATTCGCAGCGCGACGTGAACATCGCTTTCATGAATGAGCTTGCGAAGATATTCAATGCGATGGGCATCGACACGCACGATGTCATCGAAGCGGCTTCCAGCAAGTGGAATTTCATCAAGATGAGCCCCGGACTTGTGGGTGGCCACTGCATCAGCGTGGACCCTTACTACCTGATCCAGAAGGCTCAGGTATATGGAGTCCTGCCGCGCGTGATGTACAATGCGCGGCGTCTGAACGACGGCATGGGGGCCTATGTCGCCAATCAGGCCGTCAAGTGCATGAACAAGGCCGGAGTCATGGTCAAGGATGCCAGGATCCTGATCCTGGGCGTCACCTTCAAGGAAAACTGCCCCGATATCCGCAATACGAAGGTCGTGGACATCTACCATACTTTGGAGGAGTATACTCCGAACATTACTGTATATGACCCTTGGGCCGATGTGGAGATGGTCCGCCACGAGTATGGCATCGAAGTCACCAACTCCCTCCCTGCAGGCTGCTTCGACGCAGTGATACTCGCCGTGGCGCACAAGGAGTTCCTGGATCTGGACGTGGCCGCGCTGGTCGCTCCCGGAGGCGTCGTGTACGACGTCAAGGGAGTGCTCCCGCGGGATATTGTCGACGCCAGGCTATAGACCGGCGTCCGCCAGGAAGGCCTGGACCGAGCTTATGCACGGACACGCACGGGCATCCGTGATGCTTATGCGGAGCGCGGTGGCTTCGACGGGGTCGAAGCGGACTATGCGCTTGTAACCTATTGTCGTCATCTGTTCCTGCGTCGGGACAGGATGCCAGTCCGATCCGTCAGAATACTCTATGGTGAAACTTTTCACCCTTTGCCCTAGGGCGATGTTTTCCTGAAGAAGGACCCTGTCAAGGGTCTTTTTCTTTTTCAATGTGAAGACGAGGGAGGCTTCGCGGGTGCTGTCTTTGGGGGCCCAGAAGGTGGCGGGGCGGGCGTCGGAGACCCGGCTTGCGCGGTAGCGCAGCCCCCGGGTCTCGCTGGCCCGCACGCGGGCTCCGGACAGCAGGTCGTTCCCGAGCTGCCCGGAGACGATCCTGTGCGCCTCGACGGCGTTTGCGGAGTCGATGGGGTGGACCAGGCCTTCCCGGTCAACGGGGAAGTTGATGAGCAGCTTGCCGTTGCGGCCGACGCTGCGGTAATAAAGCTCTGCCAACTGTTCCGGCGTCTTGACGGCGCCGTCCTCCCCGGGATGGTAGAACCATCCCTTCCGGATGGAGACGTCGCATTCGGCCGGGATCCATACGTCCCCGTCCTCGTGCCCCGGGCCGAGTTCACGTTCAAAGGGGTAGCCGGGATAGACCACGCCGTCCCGTAGGAAAGACCAGTTGGTCTCGGATGCCGCGCCGCGCTCATTGCCTACCCAGCGGCAGCCAGGACCTCCATCGGAAAAGATGAGTGCTCCCGGCTGGAGTTCATGTATGATGGCATGGATGGCGGGGAAGTGGTAGTAGGTGCGGCGGTCGATAGTGCGCGTCTCGCGCGCACCGCCGTACCATCCGTCCCCTCCGTTGGCCCCGTCCAGCCATACCTCGGAGATGGTTCCGTAATTGGTCAACAGTTCCCGCAGCTGGTTCTGGTAGTACCTTACGTAATCGGACGTACCGTAACTGGCCTGGTGGCGGTCCCAGGGGGACAGGTAAACGCCGAACTTGAGCCCGTGCTCCTTGCAGGCCCGGGCAAGTTCGCCGACAACGTCGCCGCCGCCGTCCCTGAAGGGCGAAGCGGCGACGCTGTAGTCCGTATAAGCCGACGGCCACAGGCAGAAGCCGTCGTGATGCTTTGCGGTCAGGATCACGCCCTTGATGCCTGCGGCCTTGAAGGTCCTGACCCACTGCCGGCAGTCCAGTGCCGTCGGGTTGAAGACCGCCGGATCGGCGTCCCCGTACCCCCATTCACTGTCGGTAAAAGTATTCGGCCCGAAGTGTACGAAAGCCCAGACCTCGTCCTCCTGCCACGCGATCTGCTCCGCCGTAGGCACCGGCCCGATCGCCTCCGGGGCGCTCTTCCGTCCCTCCGTCCAGCAGGCTGCGATTCCTGCTCCGATCAACGCCCCGGCGACTGCGCCTATAACTGCCAAAACTGCTGCCCGTCTCATAATAGCTCGTTTATCCTCCGCAATTTACGAAAAAACCTCGTCATTCCCTCACATCCCTCGCCCTCTCGCCGAGAGATGATGCTTTTCCGAAGGTTAGCGGTGAAAGTGCCATAACCTTCGGGCATTTCCCGAAGGAGTGTTGGGAGCAGAGAGGTGAGGGGTGAAGGTGAGGGGCTTGGATATTAGGGAGGTTATGAGTATTTTTGTGAGTTGTCCGGAATTTGGACAGGACTGTTTAATAGTTAAGGATATGAAGATTGCAGTTGCAGGAACGGGATATGTGGGAATGAGCATAGCTACCCTGCTGGCGCAGCACAACGATGTGGTGGCCGTGGACGTGGTTCCCGAGAAAGTCGAGAAGGTCAACAACAGGATTTCCCCGATCCAGGACGACTATATTGAGAAATACCTTGCCGGTGAGGATGCGGCCGGGAGGCCGGTCGAGCTGAGCCTTCAGGCCACGCTCGACGGCCGCGCCGCATACCGCGGTGCCGATTTCGTCGTCATCGCCGCTCCGACCAACTACGATCCCAAGAAGAATTTCTTCGACACCTCCCACGTGGAGGAGGTGATCGAAATGGTACTGGAGGTCAATCCCGACGCTGTGATGGTCATCAAATCGACCGTACCGGTGGGCTACACCAAGGGTGCTCGCGAGCGCTTCTCGTACCGCGAGCGTCTCGCCGACGGGACGATGCGCGTCGTGACCCCCAGAATCATCTTCGCACCCGAGTTCCTCCGCGAGAGCAAGGCGCTTTACGACAATCTCTACCCTTCGCGCATCATCGTCGGCTTCGACGAGCCCGCACTCGCGGAAGAGGCGCGGTGCTTCGCCGCCCTCCTGCAGGAGGGGGCGCTCCGCGCCGATGTCCCCGTCCTATTCATGGGCAGCACCGAGGCTGAAGCCGTCAAGTTGTTCGCCAATACCTACCTTGCCCTCCGCGTCAGCTATTTCAATGAGCTGGACACTTATGCTGAAATGAAAGGGCTTGATACACAGGCTATTATCGAAGGTGTATGCGGCGACCCCCGCATCGGTACCCATTACAACAACCCCTCCTTCGGCTACGGCGGATACTGCCTTCCCAAGGACACCAAGCAGCTTCTGGCCAACTTCAACGACGTGCCGGAGAACCTCATCAAGGCCATAGTCGAGAGCAACCGCACCCGCAAGGATTACATAGCCGACAGGGTACTTGACAAGGCAGGATACTACACCGCTTCGAGTGCCTACGACTCGGCGCGCGAGCGCGACGTGACCGTGGGCGTATACCGCCTGACCATGAAGGCCGGCTCTGACAATTTCCGGCAGAGCGCCATCCAGGGCATTATGAAACGCATCAAGGCCAAGGGCGCCAAGGTCGTGGTCTTCGAGCCTTCGTTGCCCGACGGCAGCACCTTCTTCGGCAGCCTGGTCGTCGGCGACCTGGGCCGCTTCAAGGCTATGAGCGATGCCATCATAGCCAACCGCTATGATCCGGTGCTGGACGATGTCGCGGACAAAGTCTACACCCGCGACATCTTCAAGCGCGATTAGCCTTTATGCGCCGCATCCTCCTGTCAATCCTTATCCTTATGGCGATGATTCCTGTTTCCAACGCCCGGACCCTGCGGATATTGTCCTTCAATATCCGCGAGTGGACGCGTGACCTTGACGCAAAGGGGGAGTACTACTGGCGCGACAGGATGGAGGCTATGACAAGGATGCTGGAGGATATGGACCCTGACGTGATCTGCCTCCAGGAGGTGCTGCCGCCTGCAGGACGCTACGTACCCGAGGGGTACCGCCGCGTCGGCATCGGCGTCAGCCACCCCATCTACGTACGGAAGTCCCTGAAGGCCGGCAAGCATTCCTTCGCCATCTTCTACGAGGCCTGTACCGTCGAGGGTGTCCGTATCGTCAACGTGCATTCACGCTGGGAGCAATGGATCGTGGAAAGGACTGTACGTCAAGTCAATAAGCAACTGACCGGCTGTGACGTTGCCTGCGGCGACTGGAACACCGGCCTGAACGCCATCGTCAACGCCGGCCTGCAGATGCAGTCCGCACGGACGATGCTCTCCGTCCCAGAAGACGACACGTTCGCCAACCTTACGAAAATGGAAAGCCACGGTGCGATCGACCATTTCTTCGTAAACGGCGTCACGCCCGTGGCTTATAGGATGGTCACTGAAGGTTACGGTGTGTCACGCATCAGCGACCACTGGCCCATAGTCCTGGACCTGGAAATCATTTGAATATCATCTGCGCCATCTCCGTGAGATAGATGCGCCAGGGGCCCCAGGTGTGGCCTCCGGGGGTCTCGCGGAAGTGATACTTGAAGTCGATGTCATCGAGCTGCTTGTTGTAGGCCAGTACGCTGCGATAGAGGAAGTCTTCGGTACCGCAGCCGATATAATACAGCTTGACACCGTTCTTCTTCATATCCAGGAGCTTCTGCTTCTGGGCCGGGTCGCTGATGTTGCTGCCTGCGGCGGAGAAGAGACCGACATAATCGAAGGTGTTAGGATAATCCTTGGAAATGGTGAAGGTGTGGCCGCCGCCCATCGAGAAGCCGGCTATGGCGCGGCCTTCCTTCTTGGCGACAGTGCGGTAGTTGCTGTCGATGAACTTGATGATCTCGGGGAATGAATCCGTGAAGTTGGCCTTGCCGGGAAGGGTATTGCCGTTTGTGTAGGTGTCGCCGTAGTAGGCCGGGGCGGCCTGCTGGGCGGGATTGCCGTTGGTCATAACGAGGATCATCGGTTTGGCCTTGCCCTGGGCGATGAGGTTGTCGAGTACCTGGGCGGCGCGGCCGAGGTCAAGCCAGGAGTTCTCGTCGCATGCGTTGCCGTGGAGCAGATAGAAGACAGGGTATTTCTGCTTGCTGTTGGCTTCGTACCCCGGAGGGGTGTAGATGTTGACGCGGCGGCGGTTGCCGAAGGTCGCGCTGTCATACCAGCGCGAGGCAACGGTGCCGTGGGGTACGTCGTTGACGCCGTATATGTCGCCCTTGTCGCCCTTTTCCTTGCTGATGATGAAGTAGTTCATCCAGCGGGGGATGTCCTTTACGACTGAATAATAGAGGTCGACGATGGGTGAACCGTCTACGGTAAGGCTGTAGAAGTACAGTTCGGGCTCAAGCGGCTTGGAGGTGTAGGTCCAGACGCCGTCACGCTCGGTGAGTTCGGCAGTGCCTTCCATGAACTCGCCGGATACCTCGACTTTCTTGGCCTTGGGGTTCTTGTAACGGAAAGTGACGCTGTAGTCGGGATTGATGACTACACCGGTGAAGACCTCCTGGGGCTGGGGGGCAGCGCCCATCCGCGGCCTTAGGGGCTCGCCTCCGGGTCCCACCTGAGGCTGCGCGAAAGCACCGCAGCACAGCAGAGCTAAGACTGAAACAAAGAGTGTTTTTCTCATAATTCGGTTGTTTTAGTGTGTCCTTTACAGGTTCTCTTACAAAGATAGCCTTTTCCGAGGAAAAAAGGTATCTTTGTAACAAATGTTGTCTCTTCCATGAAGGTTTTTACCGATTCGATCCACAAGATTGCCTATTCGACAGACGCCAGCATTTACCGCGAGGTGCCTGCCGGGGTTGCGTATCCCGAGAGCATCGGGGAAATCCGCGAGCTCATCCTCTTGGCCCGGGAGAAGGGCACCTGCCTCATCCCGCGCGCTGGCGGCACGTCCATAGCGGGGCAGGTGGTCGGTAACGGCATAGTGGTGGACATCAGCAGGCACTTCAACCATATATTGGAAATCAACGCTGAGGAGCGTTGGGCGAGGGTGGAGCCGGGCGTGGTCCGCGACGAGTTGAACCTGGCGCTTAAGCCTTACGGGCTGTTCTTCAGCCCGGAGACTTCTACGAGCAACCGCTGCTGCATAGGCGGAATGGTGGGCAACAATTCGTGTGGAACACACTCGCTGGTGTATGGTTCCACCAGGCACCACGTGCTGCAGCTCAAGGGCTTGATGGCCGACGGGTCGGAGTTCGACACCGCGGAGCGGGGGAGCGGAGACCTCGAGCGCAGCATCTATGCGCAGCTCGAGGGCTGGCGCGACGACCCGGAGGCAGTGCGCCTCATAGAGGCGAACTACCCTGACCGGTCGCTTCGCCGCCGCAGTTGCGGCTACGCCATAGACGAGGCGCTGGGAGACGGCGGGGCCGTCGACCTCTGCAAACTCCTCTGCGGCAGCGAAGGAACGCTTGCCTTCATTACCGAGATAAAGGTATCCCTTGACCCTTTGCCCCCTGCTGAGGGGATGGTGCTTTGTGCCCATTGCCCCTCGCTCGAAGCGAGTTTCGAGGCCAATCTCGTGGCTTTGCGCCACGGGCCTGTCGCCGTCGAACTGATGGACGGGCGCATCCTCGAACTCGGCAAGGATAACCTCGAGGCTCAGCGCAATCGCTTCTTCGTCGAAGGGGACCCTGCCGCGTTGCTGATTGCGGAGTTCCGCGGGCAGGAGATGGATGCGGCGGCCGACGCGCTGGAAGCGGAGCTTCGCGCTCTCGGCCTTGCGTATGCCTGCACGCGGGTTTACGGCTCTGAAGTGTCCCGCGTCTGGGCTCTGCGCAAGGCCGGTCTAGGCGTTCTGAGCGGTATGAAGGGCGACGCAAAGCCTGTCGGTGTCATCGAAGACACGGCCGTAGCGCCGGAGCGTCTGCCGGCGTATATGGCGGATTTCCGGGCAATGCTCGACCGTCTCGGCCTGGACTGCGTCTTTTACGGACATATAAGTACGGGTGAGCTTCACCTGCGTCCTATACTCAACCTTAAAACCGAGGAAGGGCGGCGGCTTTTCCGTGCCGTGGCCGAGGAGACTGCCCGGCTGGTGCGTAAGCACCGCGGCAGTCTCAGCGGCGAGCACGGCGACGGCCGTCTGCGCGGAGAGTTCATCCCCCTGATGTACGGTGAGGAGTGCTACCGCCTGATGCAGGAGGTGAAGCGCTGCTGGGATCCATACAACGTCTTCAATATGAATAAGATAGTCGATGCTCCCGGCATGGATGAATGGCTTCGCTTCGAGCCTGGCCAGCCCTATGTCGTAGAGGATGCACGGACTGTCTTCAACTGGCGCGCAGCCTTCGACGAATGCAAGGTCGAAGGCGCGAGCGGTGTGCGCAGCCAGGCGCACGCCCTCATGTGCTCGATAGAGCAGTGCAACGGCGCCGGCGACTGCCGCAAGTCCAACCTCATTGGCGGCACCATGTGCCCGGCTTTCAAGGCTACCCGCGACGAACTGAACACTACGCGTGCCCGCGCCAATGTGCTCCGCGAATGCCTGACGCGGGGCGGTGGATTCACTTCTCCGGAGGTCAGGGAGATCCTCAACAGCTGCCTGGCATGCAAGGGCTGCCGTGCCGAGTGCCCCTCCAATGTCGATATGACCCGCATCCGCGCCGAAGTCCTGCAGCAGATCCACGAGCGCGAGGGAACTCCGCTGCGCTCGTTCGCGGTCGCACGGATGGCCGCCGTCGAGCGGCTCGGCCATGTTGTGCGCCCGCTCTACAACTTCTTCGCGGGCTGGGGCCCGTCGGCGGCGCTGCTGAAGCGCATTCTGCGCTTCGCCGCCGAGCGGCAGATCCCCGCTCTCAGCCGCCGCACGCTCTGTCAGCTCCTCCGCCGCGACGGGCGCAGTCGCATCCTTCGGCAAAATGCCGAAGGATATGCTCCCGCCCCTGGGCGGCGGGTGTACCTGTTCGCCGACGAGTTCACGAACTACCATGAGGCGGAGCTCGGGCTGACTTTCGCCCGGCTCCTGCGGCGGCTCGGTTACGACGTCGTCGTGCCCCGTCACGTCGAAAGCGGCCGCGCAGCCATCTCCAAGGGCTGTTTGAAATTGGCCCGCCGCTTCGCCGTGCGCAATGTCAGGCTCCTGACCGACATTGTCACGGCAGACGCGCCGCTTGTCGGCATCGAGCCCTCGTGCATCCTCAGTTTCCGTGACGAGTATCCCGACCTCGTGCCCCCGGAAATGCGGCCCGCTGCCAAGGCACTTGCAGCGAACTGCCTGCTCTTTGACGAGTTCATAATGCGGGAGGTCGCCGCCGGACATATCGCCTCCGATGCGTTCCGTGACGCCCCTGTCGAGGTCTGGCTGCACGGGCACTGTCACCAGAAGGCCCTTGTAGGCGTCGAAAAGACGGCAGCGGCCCTGCGGTTGCTGCCCGGCGCCACCGTCCACGTAATTCCCAGCGGCTGCTGCGGCATGGCCGGCTCCTTCGGCTACGAAAAGGAGCATTACCGCCGCTCTCTCGAGATCGGCGAGATGGTCCTTTTCCCCGCCGTCCGCCGCGCCCTTGCCCCGTCCGGGACGCCTGCGGTCGTCGTCGCGCCGGGCACGTCCTGCCGCCAGCAGATACTCGACGGTACCGGCGCCCGCGCCGTCCATCCCGTCGAGCTCCTTTATCGCTGGCTCCGCTGACCGGAACGGTCAGCCTTTCAACTGGTCGAGGAAATACAGCAGCATATAGGGAGCGCAGAGCAGAGGGAATACCAGGCCGTAGAGCGCGCCCCAGAAATGGGCGGTGTGACCTATGTTGTCGATATTCCGCCTGGCCATATACCAACAGTACAGAAGATATAGCGGCGCGAAGATGTAGCCGGGCACCGGAATGGGTATCAGATAGATGTATATGCCCATCCTGGGCTCGAACAGGATGGATGCGAACAGGATGGCCGATACGGCCCCGGAGGCTCCTACGGCATTGTAGCTCACGTCATTGCGATATTTGATCAGGTCGCCGACCGTGGAGATGGCGATGGCGCTCACGTAGAATACGACGTACAATACGATACCGAGTCTTTCACCGAAGACCATCGGGAAGTATTCTTCCACCACTCTGCCGAAGAAGAACAGGGTGAGCATGTTGAAGAACAGGTGTCCCCAGCTTCCGTGTACCAGGCCGTAGCTCAGCATCCTGTGCCACTCCTTCCGGTGCCATATATCATAGGCGTTGAAAACGAGTCTGTTGCCGTTGAGTTTCCCGTAGAAGCAAAGGATGCTCACCAGGCAGATGAAAACTATTATGACGACGGTTACCATTTTTTCTTTTTAATCCAAGAGCCGAATATAGGCTTTTTGTTTGACACTGCCCGCAGGGTAGTGCGTTTTTGTGGGTACCCTGCGGGAGTTTACCCGCAGGGTAGGCGGTTTGGTGGGTTACCCTGCGGGGGCGAGGAGGTCGAGGATGGCTTGCTGGAGGGGGGTGAGGGGTGCGAGGGCGCAGGTGCCGTCGCCGGCGTCGCGGCAGGCGACGTTGTGAAGTTCGTCGAGAGCCTCTGTGATGCTGTGGACGGCGGGGACGGGGGGCTGCAATGAGCCGGAAACGAGCCCGTTTGAAAGAGAGTGACGGAGGAAGGTGTTCAGAATGAGGCCGATGTATTGGAGGAGTTGGATGCCGTAGTGGAGCCTTTCCGGAAGGGGAGGGCGCTGGGGGAAGTCCAGCAATGAGCGGAAACCGCGGAGGAACTTCTCCTGGTCGTATTTGAGTCCGTAAATGGCTACGGCTTCGAGAGGAGTGGCGTCGAGGCCGGAGGTGATGTTGGCATAGAAACCGGAGGCGACTCGGGTGGAGAGGATGCGGGACTTGTCGGGGGCGAATGAAGTAACTGTCTTGCTGCCAGGGTCGTATGTGGTTTTGAAGAAGTATTGGTCGCGGCGCAGGGCACGCTGGTCGTCGATGGTGATGGCGTAGTCTGCGAGTTCGCGGAGAGCATTCTGCTGGGATGCGATCTCGGCGTCGATCTGGGCGAGTTCTGCGGCGCGGCGCTCGGGATTGAAGAAGAGGTTGAGGCGAAGATCCAAAGGAGTGGAAGAGCCGGCGGGAGCGGAGAGGGGGTACTGGCGGTACCAGCGGCGGGACGCCGCGTCGTACCGCATCCCGGCCGGGTGTTCGCGGAAACGGCCGAAGGCCTTGATCCGCTCCAGCACGGCCGGCTGCTTGACGTCCACGCACATTACCATCGGTCCGTCCTGGAAGTATTTATCCAGACCCTGAAGGGAGTCGTAGCCACGGTCTGTGACGACGGTGATGCCTTCCAGACCGGCCTTTTTCAGTTCGGCGCGAAAGACGCCCATGCCTCTGGCATCTGTAACCGCTTCAGGGAAAGAAGAATAGACCACCGGGATGTGTGAATCCAGGGAGTAAGCGACGGCTTCGACGGTGGACTGGAAGTGGATGCGCCCGGTTTTCTGGCCCCATTTGCGGTCGGATACGGCGTAGCCCGAGGAGATGCGTACGACGGAGTCGACGGCTACAAGCCGTTCTCCGTCGTGCCGCTTGAGCCGCAGGTCCATGAAACGGTGGAACGCGCCGCGGCTGACAGCCGCAAGCGATTCGCCGACCAGGGCTTCCAGCGGCCGGTTGGACGGGACCTTGGTGGTTGACTGCCAGCGGGGGAAGCGGAGGAAAGAGGTCCCGGTCAGGACGGGATAATAGGCGAGGGTGAGGAGAGCGTCGGCGCGGGAGGCGTCGCCGAGGACCTCGCAGAGGTCTTCGCGGACGCCGAAACAGCCGACGATACGCTCCAGCAGCCACACGTCGCCGTACGCCTTGCCGGCGTCCGCGGCGGTGTAGGGGAGCGGGCGCGGCGGGGCCCAGGAGCCTCCGGCTCCCGCCCCTGGCGCGCCCGCCGCTGACAGGTCCCACCCTTCCGGGAACACCAGTCTCTTCCTGACCTCTTCAGGGGCTTCCATCCAGCGTTTTCCCGGTATGAAGCGGAGGTCTTCCGTCACGGTCCCCCAGTGGAGGATGCTATATTTCCTTCTGCCGGATGCATCTATGGTGAACGGGTGCGTTGCGGCATAAGTGTATCCGCCGTTCCTGTGGATCGAAACCCTGTATATGCTGTCCGGATTGGTTGTCCTTGCCATGATAAATTGTACAATTATATCCTGCTATCCTTTGATCGTAAAAAACAAAGGATTGATTTTTAGTCTGTTAAAGGTAGCAATTAATTGTACAATAATCAAATAATCCTTAAAAAAAGGGAATGATTCAGTACCCGGGATTAACTTTGTACAAATAATCATCCTATTGAGTATGAAGATCTTTTTCAGACATACGGCGCTTTCTTTCCTTGCCGCCGTTATAACCGCAACCTCCCTTTCGGCTGCCGGAGACAACCATCAGACTACAGATACACTCGCTACATCCGTCATCACTGGTACGAGGATGTCCGTCCTTCGTGACGCCCTCCCGGCTCCCGTGTCGGTGGTCGGTCGCCTTGCCATCGCCGCCAGTGACGAAACGGCCGTGATGCCTGTCCTTATGGAACAGGTCCCCGGCCTCTTCGTAACTTCGCGCGGCGTCACCGGCTACGGCGTATCCAACGGCGCCGCCGGCGCCATCTCGCTGCGCGGATTCGGCGCCGCCGCCGGCCGCGTCATCATCCTCATCGACGGCCATCCCCAGTTCGAGTCCATCTACGGCCATCCCGTTGCAGACGAGTATATGGCGGCCAATGCGCAGCGCGTGGAAGTCTCGCGCGGAGCCGCTTCCGTCCTCTACGGCTCCAACGCCATGGGCGGTGCCATCAACATCATCACCCGCCAGCCTCTCACTGACGGCAATCACTTGGATTTCAAGGCTATGGGAGGTTCGTTCGGAACCTATCGCGCAAGTCTGTCGGACAATTACAAAAAGGGCCGTTTCACCTCTTCCGTCACTCTGGGACACGACCGTACGGATGGTCATCGCGAGAACTCAGCATACCACTCCACCAACGGAATGGTCAAGCTCGGCTACCAGCTCAGCGACGCCTGGAAAGCCGGCGCCAACGTCAGCCTCATGAGGGCCTACTCCGAGAACCCCGGTACGGTTGCACAGCCCATGTTCGACGGCTGGTCGGACATCGTCCGCAGCATGGCGGGCATCTCCTTCTCGAACAAGTATGATAATACCTCCGGCAACATCGACCTCTATTTCAACTACGGCGACCATACGATCAACGATGGATACACCGAGGGAGGCAAGCCCCGCGAGTTCCTCTTCCACGGTACTGACTACACCGCCGGACTGTCCGCCTATCAGACCGTCCCCCTGTTCACCGGCAACACGCTGACCCTCGGCACCGACCTGATCTATTACGGTGGAAACGCCTACCGCGATCCTGTCAATGAGATATATGCAGACCATAAGAAACTCAACGAGGAAGCCGTGTATGTATTTGACCAGCAGGTCTTCGGCAAGTTCATGTTCAACGCCGGCATCCGTTTCGACTACCACAGCGCCTATGGCGCGGAGTGGATCCCGCAGGTCGGCATCTCGTATATGCCGGGTGCGAACACCACCATCAAGGCTTCTGCCTCTAAGGGCTTCCGCATGCCGAACATGCGTGAACTCTACATGTACGCTTCCGCCAATGCCGAACTCCTTCCCGAAGAGGCCTGGAGCTACGACCTTACCTTCGGCCACCATTTCCTCGACGGAGCCCTCAACACAGAACTGAGCGTGTTCTATACCAAGGGTTCCAACATCATCGAAGTAGTCCGTGAGAACGGCAAGCCACAGAACCGCAACGTCGGCGCCTTCGCCAACAAGGGCGTCGAGTTCGCCGCCGACTGGCGTGTTAGCCGCACTTTCAGTCTCAACGCCAACTACAGCTTCCTGCACATGGACACCATCTATACGGGAGCGCCCGTGCATAAGGCCTATGCCGGCGCGGACTGGAAGCCCGGACGCTTCAGCGCCAGCCTTGGCGCGATGTGCATCCGCGACCTCTATCTCAGTACGGGGGACGGTGCAGTCACCAGCGACTATGTCGACCTCAAGGCCCGTCTCGGCTATCAGGTCAACGACTGGCTCCAGGTCTTCGCCCGAGGCCTTAACCTCCTGAACCAGGACTATGCCACGATGCTCGGCTATCCCGAGCCCGGCATCACCGTCCTGGGTGGAATAGCCATTTCCCTATAGCATCAGCCCACCCTGCGGGCAAACTCCCGCAGGGCCCTATTAACCCTCAACTTTCGGTCGAGGGTTACCCTGCTTTACCGCAAAACCCCTCACAACCCTCAACCTCCAGTCGAGGGTTACTCCTCTTTTCCGCAAAGCCCCTCGCAACCCTCAACCTCCGGTCGAGGGTTCGGCCGTTTCTCTGCACGGGCAGGGCAGGGCGGGCGGCGAGCCCTCAAGGCCCGCCGCTCCGGCCAGCCGCCGAGTCTCGTATTGCGAGGCGGCGATGTCCTCTCCCCGTGCGCCGGCCGCATCCTTCGGCAAAACGCCGAAGGATGTCGGGGAGAGTGTCATATCCTTCGGAGTTTTGCCGAAGGATGTCAAGGTAGGTGGCGTATCCTTCGGAGTTTTGCCGAAGGATGTCAGGGTAGGTGGCGTATCCTTCGGAGATTTGCCGAAGGATGTCAGGGTAGGTGGCGTATCCTTCGGAGATTTGCCGAAGGATGTCAGGGGAGGTGGCGTATCCTTCGGAGATTTGCCGAAGGATGTCGGGGAGAGTGTCATATCCTTCGGAGTTTTGCCGAAGGATGTCGGGGGAGAGGGAAGGGGAATATCAATCAGGAGCAAAAACGCCCTTTGAGGGGCAAAAGTGCGCCTAAGGCGGGATTGTAATGTGGCATTAGGCGCATTTACTGCCCTGAGAGGCCGATAATGTGCCCGAGTGAAATTGCAGAGACGGTAGGGGGCCATGGGGAGTGTGGTGAAGGGCTGGAGGAAGGAGAATGTGGGAAAGAGCAAAAGAGAGGGAGGGAAAACTACCGAAGGATGTCGGGTTTTTGCTAACTTTGTGGGAGATGAAATCCAGGACTTACATAGCCATAGACCTGAAGTCGTTCTATGCCTCGGTGGAGTGCGTGGAACGGGGCTTGGATCCGCTGACGACGAATCTCGTCGTCGCGGACGAGTCCCGTACCGACAAGACCATCTGCTTGGCGGTGTCGCCTTCGCTGAAGGCCTACGGCATCCCGGGGCGACCGCGGCTCTTCGAAGTGGTGCAGAAGGTCGCACAGATCAACAGGACGCAGCGGCCGCGGCTGGAGTATATCGTCGCCACTCCGCGGATGGCTCTCTACATGGAGGTCAGCAGCCGGATATATGGTGTCTATCTGAAATATGTGGCCCCGGAGGACGTGCATGTCTATTCGATCGACGAGGTGTTCATCGATGCCACGGACTACCTGGTCACCTATTCCTGCACTGCCCACGAACTGGCTATGAGGATGATACGCGATGTCCTTGCTACCACCGGCATTACCGCCACGGCCGGCATAGGCACCAACCTGTATCTGGCTAAAGTCGCCATGGACATCGTCGCGAAGCATACCGAAGCGGACAGGGACGGTGTGAGGATTGCGGAACTGGACGAGATGTCATACCGCCTCCTCCTCTGGGACCATAAGCCGCTCACTGACTTCTGGCGCGTGGGCAGGGGCATCGCCGCGAAACTGGAGGCGGCAGGCATCCACACGATGGGCGAGCTGGCCCGGCGTTCGCTCGACCCTGCCTGGGAGGCCTATCTGTACAAGCTTTTCGGCATCAATGCCGAACTCCTGATCGACCACGCATGGGGTTGGGAGCCATGCACGATGGAATTGATCAAGAATTACCGGCCTTCGGCAAACAGCATAGGCTCCGGGCAGGTGCTGATGGAACCTTACTCCTTCGAGAAGGCGCGGGTGGTGATGGGGGAGATGATAGACTCCCTGGTCATGGACCTGGTTGAGAAGCGTCTGGTAACGGACCAGATTGTCATAGATGTCAATTACGAACGGATGGAATCCGGCAGGAACGACAGGGAGATGGCGAGGGACTGGTACGGGAGGACGGTGCCGAAGCCGGCGCACGGTTCGGTGAACCTCGGGCGCCGGACTTCCTCCACGAGGCTCATCTCCGAGGCCGTCCTCGGCCTCTTCGACCGCATCGTGGACCCGGAACTGTACGTCCGCCGGCTCAATGTGACGGCGGCGAACGTTACACCAGAAGACAGGGCAGGAGAGCAGCTGGAACTGTTCGGGGAGCCTTTCGATACCGAGAAGGAGCGCCGCCAGCAGGAGGCCATCCTGGAGATCCGCCGCAAGTTCGGCAAGAATGCCATTCTCAAGGGTATGAACTTCGAGGATGGGGCCACGGCCATGGAACGCAACAAACAGATAGGAGGGCACAAGGCATGAAAGGGAAGTATGACGACATAATCAACCTGCCGCATCCGACCTCGAAGAGGTTCTCACGGATGCCTTTGGCGGAGCGGGCGGCCCAGTTCTCGCCCTTCGCCGCGCTCACCGGCTACGACGCCGTCATACGCGAGACCGCCCGCCTCACGGCGCTCAGTTACGAGCAGCCGGAAACGCCCGCCGAGCCTCTCCCCGACGACGACTAGCCTTTGTGCTCATAGGCACGCAGGCGGGCGTCTTCGGGACGTGAGGCCTGCTCGTCGTAGGCGCGGTCCCATTCGCGGTAGTATTCCATCCGCGGATCTTCGAACAGGGACATCTGCACGTATGGATCGTGCGTGAGTTTCGAGACTCCGAGCCCGACCTGGCGTACCGGAGTCTCGCCGTTCCATATCTCTCCGAGCAGGCGCCGGGCCTCGTTGAGTATCAGTGCGGTGACGTCGGTCGGCTCCGGCAGCGTGCACTGGCGCTGCATCACGGTGAAATCCTTGTATTTGATGAATACCGACACGCAGGAGGCACGGAAACCGTGCTTGCGGGCGCGGTGGGCGACAATGCCCGCGACCTTGAACAGCGCGCGGTCCAGGGCCTTGGGGTCGGCGATGTCTTGCGGGAAAGTGCGCTCCGCGCTGATGCTCTTGGCCTCGGGCACTTCCGTCGCGACGGGGGAGTCGTCCCTGCCGTTTGCGTTCTCGTGCAGTTGAAGGGCGAATTTCTGCCCGACGATCTGCGTGAGCGAGCCCATTCCCAGCGATGCGAGTTCGCCGATGGTCCTGATGCCGTTCTGCAGGAGTCTTTCCTCGGTTTTCTTCCCGACCCAGAGCAGGTCGCGTACGCCCAGCGGCCACATCTTTTCCGGAACTTCCTCGGTCCAGAGCGTGTGCACCTTGTCGGGCTTCTCAAAATCCGACGCCATCTTGGCCAGCAACTTGTTGGAGCCGACGCCCACGTTTACGGTAAACCCGAGGGCGTCGCGTATCTCGTCCTTCAAGGCCGTGGCGGTCTCGACCGGGTCGCGGCCCTCGAGGAAGGAGGTCATGTCTATGAAACATTCATCTATCGAGAACTGCTGCAGGACGGGGGAGTAGCGATGGCAGATATCGATGAAACCGTCCGAACACTCCTTGTACCAATCCCAGTCGCCTCGGACGATTACGAGGTTCGGGCAGATGCGAAGGGCCATGGACACGGGTGCGGCCGTCTTGACGCCCAGCTTTTTGGCTGGAATGGAGGCGGCGGTGACGATGCTGCGGCGGTCCGACGGGTCGCCGGACACCACTGACGGTACGAGCCGCAGGTCCGGCTGACCCTCGCGCAGCATCTTGACCGCCGTCCAGCTGAGGAAGGCGGAGTTTACGTCGATATGGAAGATGGTCCTGCGCAAGGCCGGGCCTTGTTACTGCTCTACTTCCTTCGGTTTCTCGGACTTCGGAGCGCGGTGGAAGAAGTAGGTGTTGCTCTCGCTGACGCCCAGCAGGCTGCTTTCCTGCCTCATGATCATCCTGTCACCGCTTAGTTCGACATCGTAGATGCCGAAAAGAACGATGGCCTTGGCGCCGCTACCTGCATGGAGATCTTCGCCTTTGACCGTAAAGCGTTTTGCCGCTTCGTCATAGGAGAAATCTTCCGTCCCGGCGTCGAGATTGTACCAGACGGATGCGACTTTAAGGTTTTTATCGACCACAAGCCTGCAATAATCCCTCGTGAAATCAGTCGAATTGAAACTGTTGTGGGTGTTGCCGTTTATAGTGATGGAAGCCTTGACCTGGAGACTGTCTACCACCCAGAATCCGTACGGGGTGCCGCTATACTCGTTATCAGGGCCGAGTTCCTCACAGGAGCAGAACGCCAATGCCGCAATTATCGCGGCCACTGAAGCAATGATAAGACGTTTCATATTCAAATTCTTTTTAGTTATAATAAAAATCCTTATTTCAAAAAGCGTGCGAAAATTATCTCGACGAGAATATCGTGGGGGTGACGGTGAGCATCAGCCAGGCCCACCGGAGCTGGCGGTTGTCGGTGGACCGCTTGAGTACGACCATCGTCTCGGTGCCGCGCATATAGGAGTAGCCTATGCTCATCTTGATGTTGCTGCGGAAGGAATAGGAGCCTGAGAATTCCAATTCGTGGCCAAGGGGCTTGTCGGCATTCTGCAGTTGGGTAGCCGTCGCAAGGAAGTGGTACGCAAGGTCCAAGGATGTCTTGTTGCCGGGTTTCCACGTGATGCCTCCGTATGCGTTCTGAAGGCCGGGAGTGAACCCGCCGTAGTATGTGGTGACATAGAAGAAGTCCATTGCCCCGTAGAATTTATGGTGCGAGCCGTAGACCGAGGAGAATCCCCTGGCCTTGTCGTGCTGGATCATCCCTATCTGCCCCATCGGGGGAGTGGCGTACTGGTCGTCTCCGCTCAGATGGTCGTAGCCGCCGTAGAGAGTTAGATGGGCGCTGGGACTGTATGAAAGCTTGCCGCTGGCCATCCATGCGTCGATGGGCAGCCCGTGCTCTTCCACTCCGCCCTGGCGGTAATAAGCCGCTTCCGCGGCCAGTCTCCCGGGTTTCCATGTCACGAACGTGCCGTAGACTTGCTGGCGGCGCACCCTTGGCAGGGTGTATTCGTCCGTCGAACCTTTCTCTCCGCTTTGCATGCCGATGTCGGCGAAGAGCAGCGAAAGCCCGAGGTTGGTGCGTGGGATGTCCCAGTGGTACCACGCCGCTTCGATGGTCTTGTAGGGCTGAAGACCGCCGGAATAGAATGTGCCTTCCGTTATGTTCTCGGGGTTCTGGTTGTAGCCCGCAAAGATATGCAATCTGTGCCCGTGGCCCTCGAAGCCGAGTTTGAGGACATCGTGCGTGATGCCGGTCATCGACCAGTCGTCCGATCCGAAGATGCGCTGGTCGTCATACGAAAGGTTCTGGCGTCCTATCTGGGCGAAGAAGCCTTTGTCCGAGACGAACTTCATCCAGGCCTCGTGGACATTGAAGTCGCCTCCTTCCTTGCTGCCCCAGGTGCCGCTGTGCTGGGCGGTCAGGCGGCCCTGGATGTTGTCTGCGGCATAGTCCAGGCTCAGTTTCGTGCGCTCCACGATGA
Source organism: Bacteroidales bacterium (assembly GCA_017519865.1). GTDB lineage: Bacteria > Bacteroidota > Bacteroidia > Bacteroidales > UBA932 > Cryptobacteroides. Next base: position 19,254 of record JAFWRQ010000034.1, read on the forward strand.
AGTTGGCGTGGTCGAAACCATAATTCTTGTCCACATCTTCGCTGCTCTTCGAGATTCCGCCGCGACGCACCTCGCCGCGGGTGAAGTAGTCCGCATCGATGGTGACCTGTGCCCTGGCACCCAGTGGAAGAAGGAGCATGACAGATATCAACAAGCGTTTCATACTTTCAAAAAAGGCCGGATTGTGTTATCTTTGTGTCAAGGAACAAAATTAGTGTTTTTAAATGAGAATCAAAACTTATGTCCTCGCGGCTGCAGCTATGACGATGCTGGCCGTGTCCTGCGACAGGAACGGAGAATTGATGGAAACGGAACTCTATCACAGGGCTGACTCCACGGCGTTCGCTTTTATGACGATGGATGCGGAACTGCCCTCCGGCAGCGGAAAGGTCGCTTCGGAAGTCCGCAGCGGGCTGTCCGAAGTGATAGACCGCGTGCTGGGCTATGTGACATCCTATGAGGACGAGCGTTTCTTCCCACCCTTTGATGGCGATGCCGATGATACCGGCGCCCTGCTGGACTACTACCGCGACGGCGCCTTCGGGATCATCGCCCGGAAGGCGCAGGAAGACGCCGACGAGCGTGCGACCTATATCATCGAGGACAGCGACCTTACCGACGAGCAGAAGGAGCAGATCCTGGCCGACTTCCCCAGATGGGAGTATGACTTCTCGATGAAGAAGATCGACGATAACGAGCGTTATGTCGTGTTCCAGTCGATGGACTATATCTATATGGGCGGCGCGCACGGCGGCATCACCGGCGAAGGCTGCCTGACCTTCTCCAAGAAGGACGGCAGCCGCGTCACGGACTTCGTCGACGCTTCCCGCGCCGCTGAAATGCAGCCGCTATTGATAGCCGGCCTGCTGCGCTATTATTCAGAAAACGGCTATGACACCACTTGGGACGAATTGAAAGAGAGCCTGTTCATCGAAGACGGTTTCATCCCGCTTCCATCCTGGCCGCTGTATCCTTCGGATCAAGGCCTGAACTTCGTATACCACCAGTATGAGATAGCCAGTTACGCGGAGGGCATGCCCTCGTTCACCGTACCTTACGCCGATATCGAACCTTTCCTGACCCCTGCTGCCAGGGAACTGCTCGGCCTTTGATTTCTTTATTCCGAAAAAAAGTCTTAACTTCACATCTTCAGCGCTTCTTTTATCTTATCCGGAATTAATTGTTAAACTTGAGATAAGCAAACTTAACAAACATGAAAAGAACATTTTATCTGATTGCGACCATGCTTCTGGCCATAAGCCTTACAGCTGGTGCGCAGGGCAGGGGCGCCGGCAGGCCGGCCTCCGGCCAGGGGGCCGCAGGCGCCCCGGGTGCCAACACTGAACAGGAGAAGGAAAAGGCTCCGGAGATGGAGTTCAAGTCCGGAATGTTCGGCGTGGCACAGAATGACAGGGACTGGTATTTCGAGATTCCGGACGACCTTCTCGGACGCCGCATCCTTGCCGTCACCCGTTTCGTAAGCAATACTCCGGGCGCCAGTGAATATGGCGGAGAGGAGGTCAACGAGGCCATGGTTTACTGGGAGAAGGCCCCCAACGGCAATCTCCTGCTCCGTGCCGACGTGCTCAGCATCGCCGCCGATGAGGACCAGGACATCTATAAGGCTGTCAAGGTGAGTTCCGAGAATCCTATCGTCGCCTCCTTCAAGCCCGAGTCCTCCTCCAATGCGGGTACGACCCGCATCAAGGTGACCAGCCTCTTCGAGGGCGACACCCAGGTGTTCTCGCTCGACTCCCGCAGCAAGCGTTCCTACAACCTTGCCAACATCAAGTCCGACGCCAGCTTCATCAACAGCATCCGCACATATCCCATCAACACCGAGGTGACGGTCACCAAGACCTATACCGCCAGCGCGCAGAGCGCCGCCCCGGCCGGTGGCAGCGCCCCGGCCTCCCGTCCCCTCCCGGCAGGATCCCAGGCTGGTGCAGTGACCCTGGTGCTCAACACCTCCATGGTGCTTCTGCCGGAGGTCCCGATGCAGCAGCGTCTGTTCGACCCCCGCGTCGGATACTTCGCCGACGGCTACAGCAAGTTCACCGATGACCAGCAGGAGGTCGAGACAGTGCGCTTCATCACCCGCTGGCGTCTCGAGGCCCGTCCCGAGGACGTCGAGAAGCAGAAGAGGGGAGAGCTCGTGGAGCCTATAAAGCCCATCGTCTATTACATCGATCCCGCTACGCCCAAGCAGTGGCGCAAGTACCTCATCGCCGGCGTGAACGACTGGCAGGTCGCCTTCGAGCAGGCCGGCTGGAAGAACGCCATCCATGCCGAGGAATGGCCTGAGGACAATCCCGACATGAGTCTCGAGGATGCCCGTTTCTCGGTCATCCGCTACCTCGCTTCGCCTACGGCCAATGCCTACGGCCCGAACGTCCACGACCCTCGTTCCGGCGAGATCATCGAGAGCCACATCGGCTGGTACCACAACGTCATGACCCTGGTCCACGACTGGTATCAGGTACAGGCAGGTGCCGTCGACCCGCGCGCACGCAAGATCAAATACGACGATGAACTGATGGGAGACCTCATCCGCTTCGTCTCCTCGCATGAGGTGGGACATACCCTCGGCCTGCGTCACAACATGGGCTCCAGCAGCCAGACCCCCGTCGAGAAACTCCGCGACAAGGCTTGGGTGGAGGAGCACGGCCACACCGTCAGCATCATGGACTATGCCCGTTTCAACTATGTCGCCCAGCCCGAGGACAATATCACCAAGGCCGGTCTGTACCCCCGCATCAATGACTACGACAAGTGGGCCATCGAGTACGGCTACAAGCCGACCGAGTTCAAGACCCCCAAGGAGGACCACCTCTACTGGAACAAGGTCATCATCGAGCGCCTCTCGGCCGACCCGCGCCTCTGGTTCGGCGGCGAGGGCAGCGACTCCGACCCGCGCGCCCAGCGTGAGGACCTCAGCGACGATGCCGTCGCTGCCAGCAACTACGGTATCCTGAACCTCAAGCGCACCATCGGCCAGATCCCTGCCTGGAACGTCGAGGAAGCCGACATGTACACCAATGTCAGCCGTATGTATGACGCTGTCGTCAGCCAGTTCAACCGCTACCTCGGCCATGTCTCCGCCAACATCGGCGGCCGTTACCTGACCAACCACAACATCGAGCAGCCCGACCTCGTCAAATATGCCCCCGTGCCCAAGGCCAAGCAGAAGGATGCCCTCAACTTCCTGAACCAGCATCTCTTCACCAAGCCTGCCTGGCTCATCGACGTACCTTACATCTTCGAGCTCACCGACTCGCCGGAGAACGGCCTGTACACGCTCATCAACGGCGTCGTCAGCTCGTCCAACCTCCTCAGCGTCGCCAAGCTGAACCGCCTGGGACAGTTCGCCCAGAACGATCCTTCCAACTACAAGCCCGAGGAGTACCTGGCCGACCTGACCGGCATGATCTTCACCGAACTTGACAAGGGCCGCGCGGTCGACAGCTACCGCCGTTACCTGCAGCGCCGCTTCGTCACTTCCGCCATCGAGGTGATGAACAGCACCAACGCCGCTACTTCCGACGTCCGCCCCATGCTCATGGCCACCCTCATGGACATCGAGAAGAAGGCCTCCAAGGCCAAATCCTCCGACTCCCTGACCAAGGCTCACTGGCAGGCCATAGCCATGCAGATCAGCGATGCCCTCAAGCTCAGCAAATAGACCCCGTTTGAAATAACAACAGGCCCCGCCGCATTGCAGCGGGGCTTTTTATCGATTATTGGAAAAATGAAGAAGACATTCATCGCGGTCCTCGCAGCAGGACTGCTCGCAGCCGCGGGCTGCGCCAACACTCCCGCCCAGGCACAGGCAGGGGACGGCAACGCCGTCATCGACGCCATCATGGCCCGGCGTTCCATCCGCCAGTACAAGGACACTCCCGTCGAGAGGGAGAAACTCCAGCTCATCGCCGAATGCGGCGTCAATGCCCCCAACGGCATGAATGCCCAGGCTTGGGAAGTCCGCATCGTTGACAGCCCGAAATTCATAGACGGGCTTACCGAGATATATAAGGCCGCCAATCCCCAGGCTGCTTCCCGTCCCGGATTCAAGAACATGTTCGTGAACGCCCCGGCAGTGATAGCCGTTGCCGCTCCCAACGACACCTACAACGGCGTGAACGCCGGCCTGCTCGGTGAAAACATCATGCTCGCCGCCCATTCGCTCGGCCTCGGAACCTGCTGCCTCGGCGGACCTCTCCGCTTCCTCCAGACCTCTCCCGAAGCCGCCCCGTACATCGAGAAACTCGGCTTCAATCCCGACTACGAGATCCTCTACCTGATCGCGGTCGGATATCCCGACGAGGATCCTGCCGCGAAGCCCCGCGACCTGTCAAAAATAAGCTTCGTGGAGTATTAACATTTTTGTTATAGAAATAAACAAATTTGTTTCTTTCGCTGCTTATCAATGGTTCCCAAGAAGAGATACCTGGTTTTGGATGCCTTGCGCGGATTTGCGCTGCTGGGCATAATCCTGGCCAATTTCCCGGAGTTTTCCCTCTGGACTTTCGCCGATCCTGCATCCCATACTCCCCTTGACAGGGTAGTCCGGTCATTCCAGTATTTCTTCATTGACGGAAAATTCTATACCCTGTTCTCAATCCTGTTCGGCATCGGCTTCAGCATACAGCTGGCCAATGCCGGACAGAGGACGGGGAAGTTCTACCGCAGGATGACGGTCCTGTTCGTCATCGGCCTCCTTCATCTTCTCTTCCTATGGAGCGGTGACATCCTGATGCTCTATGCCGCGATGGGAATGCTGCTGCCGCTCTTCCGCCGCCTGCCCACGAAAGGGCTGCTGGCGGCCGCCGGAGCCTTCCTCGTCCTGCCCGTAATAAGCGACGCCCTGTTCCCGCACCTTGCCGATCCGCTTGAGGCCGGGTATATGGGCCTGTCCGACAGATACGGCATATCCGAGGTCGGTTTCGCCGCATGGCTGCGGGATATCGACGGATACGGCGGCTTGAACCGTTTCCTCCGCATGGGCGCCGTGGAGCGTATGTGGGAGTTCGTGAGCAGCCACCGCTACTTCAAGGTCCTGGGGCTTTTCCTGATTGGCTTCGCCATCGGAAACGAGCGCATGTTCGCAGACCTGCCCGCTTTCAGAGGGCTCATGCGGAAGGTCATGGCCTGGGGATTGGCAGTAGGTTTGCCTGTTTCCCTGCTCTATACCTGGAGCAATATGGCGGGCGGTTCCACTGTACTCCGGGACGTTTTCTATCTTTTCAGCGTGTATCCGATGGGCCTGGCCTATGCTGCCGGCTTCTGCCTGCTCTTCGAGCGGCGCGCCGGTGCGCCGGCCTGGCGCCTGTTCGGCGCCACCGGCCGCATGGCGTGCAGCAATTACTTGGGCCAATCCGTCTTCGGCATCCTTCTTTTCTACGGTATAGGCCTGGGGTGGGGCGCCGGCGTCGACCTTCTCACCACGGAACTGATCGCCCTTGGCGTCTATGTCTTTCAGATGATCTTCAGCCACTTTTGGCTGAAACGCTTCTATTTCGGGCCCGTGGAATGGGTCTGGCGCATGCTTACTTACAGGCAGCGGCTGCCGTTGCTGAGAGAACGCGACTGATTCCCGGCCGTTGCGATTGTGGTTATTATTGTTTAAATTTGAGATGCTATTTTCTCGAGGATAAACAACTGACCGCATATGAAACAAACCTATCGTTTCCTTGCTTTCGACTGTGGCGCCACTTCGGGGCGTGGGGTACTGGCGGTTTTCGAGGACGGCGGCTTCCGGATTGAGGAGGTCTGCCGCTTCCCGAACCAGCTTCTGGAACTCGGCGGGAAGTTCCATTGGAATGTATATTCCATCTATGAGAATATCCTGAAATGCCTGTCCGACCTGGCAGCCAAGGGTACTGCGATAGACTCGATAGGCATCGATACCTGGGGGGTCGACTTCGGCTGCATCGCCTCCGACGGCAGCCTGCTGGGCCTGCCGCGGGCGTACCGTGACCCGTATACCGCCGGTGTGCCCGAAGAGGTTTTCAAGGTGCTGCCACGGGAGGAACTCTATGATGTGACGGGCATCCAGATAATGGATTTCAACACCATCTTCCAACTGTATGCACAGACGCGCGAGGGATTCGCTCCGCTCGAACACGCCCGGCACATCCTTTTCATGCCCGACCTGCTGTCCTGTCTGTTGACGGGAAACAGTGTCTGCGAGTACACTGATGCATCCACTTCCGGGATGATGGACCAGGCTAAGCGGGCATTTGCACCTGAGTTGCTGGAGCGGATCGGAGTCCGGAAGGATATCCTGCTCCCTATCGTGCAGCCCGGTACGGTGGTAGGTACGCTTCGGCGCAGCATAGCGGAGGCGACCGGTATCGGCGAGGTCCCGGTGGTGGCGGTCGCAGGACACGATACGGCTTCGGCCATTGCCGCCGTACCGGCTGTGGATGAGAAATTTGCCTATCTGAGCAGCGGCACCTGGAGCCTTATGGGGATAGAGGTGCCGCAGCCTATTATAAACGCGGACTCGGCACGGCTGAACTTCACCAACGAAGGAGGCATCGAGGGAACGACACGTTTCCTGAAGAACATCACCGGCATGTGGCTGCTGGAGCAGTGCCGCAAGGCCTGGAAGGTCGCAGGCCGGACGTATACGTACGCTGGGTTGGTCGATATGGCCAGGGCTTCGGAGTCCTATACTGGCCGCATCGACCCGGATGATCCGCGCTTTGCGAATCCTGCCGACATGGACAGTGAGATCCGCCGTGCCCTGGCGGACTCCGGCCACGCGGTACCGCAGAATGACGGAGAGATGGTCCGCTGCATCTATTACTCGCTCGCTTGCCGCTATAAGGAGGTGCTCGGGATGCTGCAGGGCTTTGCCCCTTTCCGTATCGGGAAACTGCACATCATCGGCGGAGGCTCAGCGAATGAGTACCTGAACCAACTTACTGCAGATGCATTGGGGATCCCGGTGGTCGCCGGCCCCACCGAGGCTACCGCCATCGGGAACGTTATGGTGCAGGCGAAGGCTGCCGGCCTTGTCCACGACCGTTGGGAGATGCGTCGCCTGATTTCCTCGTCTTTCGCCGTAAAGACATTTTATCCAAGAAATAAATAATTAAACTCCAAACAGATATGAAAGAATCGCAGATTTTGAAGGCTTATGAGATAGCGAAGGAACGGTATGCCGCCATCGGCGTCGATACCGACAAGGCCGTCGAAACCCTTGAGAAGACCCAGGTCTCGCTGCATTGCTGGCAGACCGACGATGTGATCGGTTTCGAGAGCGCCGCCGGGCTTTCCGGCGGCATCCAGACGACCGGCAACTATCCTGGCCGTGCGCGCAACATCGACGAGGTGCGTAGCGACCTCGAGTTTGTCAAAACCCTTCTGGCAGGCAACCACCGTGTGAACCTGCACGAGATCTACGGGGATTTCGGCGGGAAGTTCGTAGACCGGGACCAGTGCGGCGTCGAGCATTTCCGGAGCTGGATCGAATGGGCGAAGGACAACGGCTTCAAACTGGATTTCAACTCTACCTCGTTCGGACATCCCAAGAGCGGGGATCTGTCGTTGTCCAACCCCGACCCGGCCATCCGTGGATTCTGGATCGAGCATACCAAGCGCTGCCGCCGTATCGCCGATGCCATGGGCAAGGCCCAGGGCGATCCCTGTATAATGAACATCTGGGTGCACGACGGCTCCAAGGACCTTACGGTCAACCGCAAGTACTATCGCGAACTGCTCGCCGCGGCGCTTGATGAGATCCTCGCGGAGGAACTTCCGGACATGAAGAGCTGCGTGGAGGCCAAGCTCTTCGGCATCGGCCTGGAGAGCTATACGGTGGGTTCCATGGACTTCTTCGAGGGCTATTGCGCCACCCGCAAGGTGATGTACACCCTCGATACCGGCCACTACGAGCAGACCGAGAACGTGGCGGACAAGATCGCATCCCTGCTGCTGTACGTCCCCGAACTCATGCTGCACGTCAGCCGCCCCGTCCGCTGGGACTCCGACCACGTGACAATAATGAACGACCAGACCCTGGACCTTTTCAAGGAGTTGGTGAGGGCTGACGCACTGGACCGTGCGCACATCGGCCTGGACTATTTTGACGCCTCCATCAACCGCATAGGAGCCTACGTCATTGGCACCCGCGCCACCCAGAAGTGCGTGTTGAGCGCCCTGCTCGAGCCTCTGGCCAAGCTGCGCGAGTACGAGGCCGACGGCCGGGGCTTCCAGCGCCTGGCGCTGCTGGAGGAAGCGAAGACCCTGCCGTTCGGCGCAGTGTTCGATTATTTCAACTTCAAGAACGGCGTGCCTGTGGGTGAGGAATTCATCCCGGTCATAGAACGGTACGAGAAGGATGTCACTTCCAAACGCTAGCCTCCCATGGAAATCTTTATCGGGCTTTTGATCATAGCGGTCGGCGCGTTCTGCCAGTCAAGCAGTTACGTGCCCATCAACAAGATCCGCGACTGGAGCTGGGAGAGCTACTGGATCGTCCAGGGCGTCTTCGCGTGGCTCCTTTTCCCGCTGCTTGGCGCCCTTCTTGCCGTCCCGGCAGGGGAGTCGCTTTTCGGCATGTTCGCCGCCCACCCCAAGGAGAGCCTGCTGACCATGCTCTTCGGCGTCCTCTGGGGCGTCGGCGGACTGACTTTCGGCCTGAGCATGCGCTACCTGGGCGTGGCTCTGGGCCAGAGCATCGCACTTGGCACCTGTGCTGGCCTGGGTACACTTCTGACACCGATCTTTACCGGCAAGACCGGTGACCTGACCGCCCCGGTGATCGTCGGCGTGGCAGTTACCCTGGCCGGTATCGCCATCATAGGCTGGGCGGGCGCCATGAAGACCCGCGAGGTCGGCGAGGGCGCCAAGGCGGCCGTAAAGGATTTCAATTTCGGCAAGGGCATCCTCGTGGCCCTGCTGGCCGGTTTCATGAGCGCCTGCTTCGCCATCGGCCTTGGCTTCGGCGAGCCGCTCTCCTGGGCTTCGACCCCTGACATCTTCAAGACCCTGCCGGCGACCTTCCTGGTTACACTGGGCGGTTTCCTGACCAATGCCTGCTATTGTTTCTACCAGAACAGCCGCAACAAGACCTGGGGCGATTACAGACGCAAAGACTTGTATGTCAACAATATTCTGTTCTGCTGCCTGGCGGGTCTGCTATGGTACAGCCAGTTCTTCGGACTGGCGCTCGGCAAGGGCTTCCTGACCGGCTCCGCCGTGCTCCTGGCATTCTCCTGGTGCATCCTGCAGTCGCTGAACGTGACTTTCAGCAATGTCTGGGGCATCATCTTGAAAGAGTGGAAGGGCTGCTCCCGCAAGACCATCGCCGTGCTAGTGTGCGGCCTTGCCGTCCTGATCGTTTCTTCATTCCTGCCGCAGCTGCTGTAAAATGACTGACAATGAATAGTATCCTGGATAACAGACCGGCCTTGAAAGCCGGGATATGGAAAGTCGCGGAAGTGGCGGGCTACCTCTGGCAGAAGGGCTGGGCCGAACGCAATGGCGGCAACATCACCGTCAACATCACGGATTATGTGGACGACGCCTTGCGGGCGCTGCCGGCCCTGGAGGCCCCGAGGCCCATCGGGACCGTGCTGCCGCACCTGAAAGGTTGCTGGTTCTACTGCAAGGGCACCCAGAAGCGGATGCGTGACCTCGCCCGCGACCCGATGGGCAACGGCTCGGTCATCCGCATCCTTGACGACTGTGCCTCCTATGAGATAGTGGCGGATGCACCCGTAGCGCCGACCTCCGAACTCCCGTCCCATCTGAGTGTACACAACTACTTGATAGCCACGGGTTCGCCGTACAAGGCTTCCCTTCATACCCATCCCATCGAACTGGTGGCGATGACCCACGCGAAAAAGTTCCTGGAGAAGGACGTGGCAACCCGTCTGCTCTGGTCGATGATCCCTGAGACCAAGGCATTCTGCCCGCGCGGGCTGGGGATGGTCCCGTACATGCTGCCCTCCAGCGTGGAACTGGCGGATGCGACCATCCGCGCCATTGATGACGACTACGATGTCGTGATGTGGGAAAAGCACGGCGTCTTCGCGGTCGACGTGAGCATTATGGATGCATTCGACCAGGTGGACGTCCTGAACAAGGCGGCCCAGATCTACATATCCGCTCGGAACATGGGCTTCGAGCCCGCGGGTATGACGGAGGAACAGATGAAGGAACTGTCCGACGTGTTCGGGCTTCCGAAATAAAAAACAAGCCCCGCGATACTGCGGGGCTTTTCATTATCTTGCCGCCAATGCTGCGAGACCGCGGCTGACGCGGTCCAGCCCTTCGGCGAGCAACGACCTGGGAGTGGCCAGGTTGATACGGATGAAGCCTTCCGTGCCGTACATCGTACCGGCGTTCACCCAGACTTTCTCTTTCCTGAGCAACTCTTCCTCTATCTTTTCAGACGGTAGCCCGATGCTGCTGACATCCACCCAGGGAAGGTAGGTCCCCTCCAGTTTGCAAACCGGATAGTCCTTCATCTTCTCCTTGAGCAACAGATAGTTGACATAGATGTATTCATTGAGTTCTTCAAGCCACTTTCCTCCCTCCTCGGTGTAGGCGGCCTCGAGTGCGACGACGCCGAAGGGGTTGATATCGCAGATCTCATTGACATTGATGGCGCGGTCTATCAGGCGGCGCCATTCGGGATTGTCGGTGACGATATTGGCTGTCTGAAGGCCGGCGATGTTGAAACTCTTGCTGGGGGAGCAGAGGGTGATGCAGCACGCCTGGTCCTCAGGCGACATCGAAGCGAAGGGGGTGTATCTGCATCCCGGCATCACTATCTCGCAGTGTATCTCATCGCTGACGACGGTGACGCCGTGCCGCCGGGCGATCTGCCCGACCTTCGCGAGTTCCTCGCGGGTCCAGACGCGCCCGGCGGGGTTGTGGGGATTGCACAGCAGCATCACCTTCGCCAGGGGGTCGGCGCAAGCCCGCTCCAGCCCCTCGTAATCGAAACTGTAGGTGCTGTCGTGGTAGAGGAGGGGGACGTCGAGGATTACGCAGCCGTTGTTGCGTATGGACGAGAAAAAGCAGTTGTATACCGGACTCTGCAGTATAACCTTCTCTCCGGGCCCGGAAAGGGCCTTTACGACGGCGGAGATGGCCGGAACGACGCCGATAGTGTAGATTATCCAGTCTTTTTCGATGTTCCAGCCGTGGCGGCGCGAGAACCAGCGCACGACGGTCTCGTAGTAGGAGTCGGGCACCCTGACGTATCCGAACACTCCGTGCTCAACCCTCTTGCGGAGGGCTTCGATGATGAAGGGCGTGGCCTTGAAGTCCATGTCGGCCACCCATAAGGGTATATAGTCGTCTGGGCAGTTCTCGAAAGGGGGACGTGCGTCCCACTTGATGCAGCCGGTACCGCGGCGGGGGATGATCTCGTCGAAATCGTACATGTTATCCGATTTTAATGTCGCAGTCGCCGGGGGCCTTGATGTTGCCGTCGATGATGACCTCGCCGCAACTGTCAGCCTTGATGAAGCCGGTCTTCGGGTTCTTGATGGAAGGGATGTGGCCCTTGATGATGGCCCTGACGTCGCTGTACTCGAAGGCGAGGTCGGCGTCCGCGGCGAAGGTGCAGTCCTCCAGGACAAGGCCTTCGGCGTAGCACAGCGGCTGGCTGCCGCCGATGTGGCAGCGCACAAGGTGCAGGCCGCGGGAGTGCCAGCCGAGGAACTCCCCGTCAATTACGGAGTCGTAGACGGTGACGTTGTCGGTCTCCCAGAAGGCGTCCTTGGTGTTGAGGATGGAGTTGCGGATGACCACGTTCCTGGTCCACTGGAACGAGTAGTTGCCGTTCAGTTTGAAATTGTCGATCTCGATGCCGTCGCAGTGCATGAAGATGTAGTCGGCCCTGTCGGCGCGTACGTCCTCTAGCTTGATGTCGCGGCAGGACCAGAGGGTCTCCGCCGCCGAGTCGATGATGACGCGGCGGAGCGTCAGGCGGTCCATCTCGCGGAACATCTTGGGGGCGTCGACGATGGTATCCTCCATCAGCAGGTCGCGCGAATACCACAGCGCGGCGCGGGCGCCGACGGTGAAGATGCAGTCCTTGACCGTGAAGCGGTCGGTGCACCAGAAGGGGTACTTGCCCTCGAAACGGCAACGTACCGCGGTGATGTCGGAAGTCTCCTTGATGGCCGACTCGCCGGCGTGGATGACCACGTTCTCGAGGTACAGGTCGTGTTCGCAGTAGAGCGGCCTCTCGCCGCCGAATTCCTGGTTCTTGATAACTTTCATTTGGTTTATGTTGTTTGTATCATGTTTTTCATCCATTTCTGTCCGCTGATGCGCCAGATGAAGAGCAGGCCCCTGACATTCAGTTCCACGCACATGGCGATCCAGTACCCGACCAGCCCGTAGACGCGGGTCAGGAAGATGGCGGGGATAATGCGCACGAACCACATACTGCCGAGGTTGAGCATGCTCGGAACGGCGGTGTCGCCGGCGCCGACGCATGCGCCGTAGGCCACGATCGAGGCGGCGTAGCCGGCTTCGGCGAAGGCCTCGATGCGCAGCACGCGCGCGCCCAGGGCGACCACTTCAGGGTCGACGCTCAGCAGCGACATTATCTGCGGGGCTATGAAGTACATCACTACCGCCAGCGCCGACATCATGCCGACGCCCAGTACGAGGGTGATGCGCGAGAAACTGCGCACCAGGTCGCGGCGCTTCGCTCCAAGGCTCTGCCCGACCAGCGTGGTGGCGGCGTCGCCCATACCGTACCCGGGCATATAGCAGAAGCTCTCGGCGGTGATGGCGAAGGAATTGGCGGCGATGGCTATAGGACCGAGCGGCGCGACTATGACCGTGCTGGCGATGTGCGCACCGCGCATTATTACGTTCTGCACCCACATCGGCCCGGTGATGCCGAAGGCATTGCTGAGGCAGAGGGCGGTGGGCTTGAAAGAACCCCGCTCGCGGACTATGGCCAGCTCCTTCGAGCGAAATAGCAGGAAGTACAGGAGAGCGATGGCGGTGATGAGTTCGGCAAGGCCGGTTCCAAGTGCCGCTCCGCGTACTCCCATTCCCGCTCCGGGCATCGTGAACTCCGTCCCAAACAGGCTGATTTCCCGTGTCGGGAAGATGAGCAGGAAGTTGAAGACGATGTCCAGGACACACATCATAATATTCAGCAAACTAGGCGTTTTCGTGTCGCCGCTGCAGGACAGCATCGTGCTTCCGAAAAAGCTCAGTTGCATGGCGGGAAGGAACCTGACATAGGTCAGGAAATAGGCCGACGCATCGTCAGTGATGTCAGCGCTGCCGCCCAGCCAGCGGGGGAGCGGGTCGGCGATGGCCTGCCCTGCGAGCGACAGGAACAGGCTGAAGATTATCACGCTGGTCAGGCCCTGCCGGAGAACCTTGCGGGCTCCTTCGAAATCGTTGGAGCCGATAAGGTGTGCCACCTGCACGGAGAATCCTTGCGAGGCGGCCATCGCGAAGCCCATGAATATCCAGGTGGTGGTGGAGACGAGGCCGATAGATGCCGACGGCCCGGCCCCCAGGCTGCCGACCATCGACGCATCGATGAACTGCAGCAGGACCGAGGCGAGTTGCGCGAGGATGGCCGGGCCGCACAGCAGCAGCGTCAGCCTGACCTGCTGTCCAAGCAGGAGCGGCTGTCCGTTCCGTATCTTTTCCAGCAATATGTCCTTGCTCTCCGCCATAATTAGACAAAGATACGAAAAAGAACCGTGACGCGAAAACTGAATATCACGGATATGTGTTTCGATTGCCCTCGCTCCCCGAACCTATCGCTGCGGACGCAGGAGGATACAGGCGCCGCCGCCGGGAGCGAGGCGTACGGAGAGCACGGCGGCTGAGGTTACGACTGTGTCGTATGAAGCGCAGGTCTCGCGGTTGGTGCGGTAGTCGGTATCCTCGGCGTCGGTGTTGACCGCTGCCGCCCAGGAGCCCTTCGGGAGGAAGGAGAGCGGGATGTCGAGCGTTCGGGCGTCCTCATCCGTGGCGGCTGCCACCAGGAAGTCGCCGTCGGCGTTCTGCCGCATCATCACTATGTATTCTCCTATCCTGCCGTCCAGGGTGATGCTCTCCTTCCAGGGCTGTTTCTCGGCCGAGAGGAACTCCAGCAGGCGGGGATATTTGCGATAATACTCGGGGATGTCCGGGATGACCGTGGCGCCGGACCATGTGATGAGGGTGCGTGCAATCTCCGCCGTGGCCGTCGAGGGCACTTCCTGGTTATTGTCCTTGCGAGTGGTGCGCCCCTGATGCAGTTCCATGAAGCCGTTGTTCATGTCCACGGGTCCAGCAACCATGTTTACGAAAACGGAGGTCACGAAGGTCTTGGGATAGAAGATCTGGCGCCCGTCCAGTTGGGCCTTGCAATACTCGCGCGTCACGGCGTTTGGCCAGGTTCGCATCTGCCCGAAGGGATGGACGGGGTAGTCGTGGTAGTCCACCATAAGGTGGTGTTTCGCGCATAAAGCGGTGATATTCTGGGTCTTGCGGTTCTTCTCCTGCGGCGTGCCGTTCATGAAGCCGTATTTCACGCCTGAGGCGCCCCACTGCTCGTATTGGGCGAGGGTCTCCTCGATCGGATAGTTCGTGCCGGCGACGTCGTTGAGGTACAGCCATACGCCCACCCCCTTGTCGCGGCCGTAGCGGATTATGCGCTGGACGTCCCGTGCCTTGTCGCCCTTGGTGGGGTCGGAATCCTTGGCGAATTCGGGACCGTACCAGTTGGCGTCGAGCACGAGGTGGCTGAACCCCTGCTCCGCGGCGAAGTCGATCATGCGCGTCCAGGAGTCGTAGTTCATCCCATAGTGGTAGCCGTCCCATACGGCGCCGTCTATGCGCCAGTCCCACAGGGCGACGCCCGGTTTCACCCAACCGAAGTCGCCTTCCGGTTCGGGATTGAGCAGTTCGAGAAGGTGTGAGTCCACCAGGCCGCCGGGGGTGTCGGAGCACATTATTACCCGCCATGCTGATGTGTAAGTGCCTTGAGTCTCAATAGGTTCCGGAATGATGGACAGGGTTTTGGAACCCTTTTCGGAACTGAGCCGCATTGGCCAGCCGTCAGGGCTGAGAGCGGCCTCGTGTACGGCCAGGTACAGGCCGTCATTCACCTGCACAGTCATCAGGGGAAGACGCTCGCCGTCGGCATCGGACAGTTTCTCCGGGCCGATGTTGTGTCTCTCGCCATTGTAGTACCAGGCGGTGTAGTCACCCGCGAAAGCGAAGTCGGTGGTCTCGTAGAAAGTGCCCCGGGCCTGGCGCGAAGCGCGGAAGGCCACGCCCTCGTCATACACCCTGACTTCGATCGTGGCGGGGGAGTCCCCGTCCAGGCGGAACGTGCGGGCGTTGTAACGGTCCGGCACGACGGAGCGCTTGCCCCAGAGGGGGCGCCACTCCGTGCGGACCTTCTTCAGCCCGCCCGTCTTCTTCAGCGACGTGTAGGCCGGGGCGGCGCCGGGCTCGGCGGCGAAGCCCGTCACGGACGGGCCGACGACCGTCGTGCCGCCCGTCCTGACGGCGTAGACCGGTCTTCCCGAAGCGTCCAGCGACAGGGAGAAGACCGTTTTCCCGTCGGGGGATTTGACATCGTATCCGCGTGCCCCTGCCGCCAGGCAGAGGCCCAGCAACGCCGCCATGGCCGTTATCCTTCGTAGATTCATCTTACTTCTGTTTTTTCCGTCCCAATTTACGGAAAAAATCCGAGCTTGCCCGAAGGTAGTGCCCGAAACCACGACATCCTTCGGGAAATGCCCGAAGGCAGCGCCCGAAAACGCCCCACCCTGCGGGCAAAAACCCGCAGGGTGCGGCAAAAAATGCGGTACCCTGCGGGTAAATGCCCGCAGGGTACCCTCAAAAACGGCCAACCCTGCGGGTTTAGCCGATCTCGATCTGGCGGCTGGCCGGGGTCTTGACGGTCACTTCCTTCTTCGGGAGGGTGATCTTGAGGACTCCGTCGACCATGGCGGCGCCGATGCCTTCGGCTTCGACCTCGTCAGGGATGATGAAGGCCTGCTTGAACGACGCGTAAGAAAACTCGCGGCGCAGGTAATTCTTCTTCTCGTGCTTGTCCTCGTTCTTCTTTTCTAAGGCGATGACGAGCTCGTTGTCATTTTCGAGGCGGACCTTGAAGTCTTCCTTGCTCATGCCGGGAGCGGCGACCTCGATCTGGTAATCCTTTTCGTTCTCGATGATGTTGACGGCCGGTGAAGCGAACTGCTTCGCGGGCGTGTAGCCCATGAAATCGTCATCGAAAATGTCGTTGAAAATGCTGGGCAGCCAATACTGGTTTCTTCTTGCGGGTAACATAACTTAAATCTCCTATTTTTAATGTTTCACAATCTTTCTGTCTCCCGTCATCATGGCGGGTTCGACTGGAAGGATTGCAAACAGGGGACCAATGCCGGAAAAGGCCAAATTGGCATGAAATAACTGACAAATTGTCACTAATCACCTGACAATCAGTCATTTATGCTGACAAAAAGTCAGTCGCTCTCAATACTTGATGGACTCGAGGAAGAGGCGGCGGCGGAGTTCCGGGTCGATGTCGAGACTGATGATGCGCTCGTCCTTGGGTATGCCGTCGTCCAGCCGGCAGATGTGCAGGGTGCTAATCTCCGAGAGGAACAGGGTATTATAGTGACGCTGGCATCCGCGCTGGAGCGAGCGCACGTAGCGCAGGGTCTTGAGGACGTCGAAGTCGCTGAGGTTATCCTTGCAGAAAACATAGAGGCCGAAGCGTTGGAAGTCGCCGTAGAACCCTCCCGTGACCTTGGCGACCTTGCTTTTGAGTATGCGTTCCAATGGGAGGGCCATGGACCAGTATTCGTATTCCTTAACACCTATGTAATCGCCATTGTCCAAGCCATATCCGTAACCTGAGTTGATGATCTGCTCCAAGTCCTCGAGATTGTGGAGGTCCTCGCTGGTGGCGACGACGCCGGCCATCTCCTTGAGCAGATGGCGGGCAGCGTCCTTGCTCTGCTCCATGGCGCGGGTGACCTCGATGCCGACCTCGTGGGTGTCGCCCGGGCTCTGAAGGTCCGGACGGTCGCTGTTGACGAGCCCGGCGAAGCTGCCGCCCAGCAGCTCCGTGAGGCAGAGCTGGGCATAGCGTTCGAAGAAGCAGGTGTCGTATTTGCGGTAGGCGGCCATGGCACGTGTCACTGACACAAATATAATTGTTTTTCAGCAGAAAGATATGTATTTTTACGATGTTATGATTGACAAGGAAGCTTTATACAAGGAGGTCCTTCCGCAGGCGGTATCCCTGCTGGAGGATGAGACTGACGAGGTGGCCTGCATGGCCAACCTCGCGGCGCTGCTGCACAGCGCCTTCGGTTTCTGGTGGACTGGGTTCTACCGGGTTGTCGGCGACGAACTGGTCCTGGGCCCCTTCCAGGGCCCCGTGGCCTGTATACACATCCCGTACGGCAGGGGAGTCTGCGGCACGGCCTGGCAGCGCGGAGCGACAGTGGTCGTGCCGGACGTCGAGCAGTTCCCTGGCCACATCGCCTGCAGTTCGGAGAGCCGCAGCGAGATCGTGGTCCCGGTATGGCGCGACGGGCGCGTCTGCGCCGTGCTGGACATCGACAGCCGCGAACTCGCGACCTTCGACGAAATAGACGGCAAGTACTTGGAAACCATCCTGGAGAAAGTCTTCAAATGAAAGCATATAAAATCCTCCTTATTACTGTATTGGCTGTGGTTTCAGTATCTTCAAAGGCACAGTCTTCGTATACCCCTTCTCCCGAAAACCTCGCCGCCCGCGAGGCTTTCTCTTCCGACCGTTTCGGCATCTTCATCCACTGGGGCATCTACTCGATGCTCGGACAGGGAGAATGGGCCATGCAGCTCCAGAATCTCAACTATAAGGAGTATGCCCGGCTTGCGGATGGCTTCTATCCGTCGCGCTTTGATGCCCGGGAATGGGTCCGCGCCATCAAGGCCTCCGGAGCACGGTACATCACCATCACCTCGCGTCATCACGACGGCTTCTCTATGTTCCGCAGTGCGGCCAGCCCTTACAACGTCGTGGACGCGACCCCCTTCGGGCGTGACGTCATCGGCGAGCTGGCCGAAGCCTGCCGCGAGGAGGGCATCCGCCTGCATTTCTACTATTCGCACCTTGACTGGGGCCGCACCGACTACTGGCCGCGCGGCCGCACGGGCCGCGGGACCGGCCGTCCCGACGGCACCGACGGCGACTGGCGGCACTATCTCGACTTCATAAACGCCCAGCTCACCGAACTCCTGACCCAGTACGGCCCGATTGGAGCCATCTGGTTCGACGGCCTCTGGGACATGGACGCCCGTCCGCGCGACGAGCAGCCCGCCATCTGGAACCTCGACGAGCAGTATTCCCTCATCCACCGCCTGCAGCCCGGCTGCCTGGTAGGCAACAACCATCATATAGCCCCGTTCGCGGGCGAGGACATCCAGATCTTCGAGCGCGATCTTCCGGGCGAGAATGAAGCCGGCTATTCCGCCGGCCAGGAAGTCTCGCGCCTGCCTCTCGAGACCTGCCAGACAATGAACCGTTCATGGGGTTACGACATTAAGGACAAGGATTACAAGTCCGCCGAAGACCTGATCCGCTACCTGGTGCGGACCGCCGGCAAGGGAGCCAATCTCCTGCTCAACATAGGGCCGCGCCCCGACGGCACGCTGCCGGAGGAGGCGCTCGAGCGCCTCGCCGCCATCGGCGCCTGGATGGACGTCTACGGCGAGACCATCTACGGCACCGAGGCCGGTTGCACCGGCGCCCGGGAGTGGGGCGTGAGCACGCAGAAAGGCGATGTGCTCTACCTCCACGTCCTGAATCCCGCGGATGTGCTGACCCTGGACCTGCCCCGGAAAATAAAAAGCGCTGAGGCGTTCCCTTCCGGAAGCGCACTGCGCTTCGACCAGAAGAGGAACGCCCCAGCCTACATCTACCTGCCTCAGGCCCCCGAGGGGACCGTCGACCAGGTCGTCAAGGTCACGCTCAAATAGTTCAGCCTTCAGGGATCAGCCGAGGAGGGAACGGACCACGGCGGAGATAGCCTTGCCGTCCGCGAGGCCGGCGAGGCGTTTGGTCGCGACCCCCATAACCTTACCCATATCCGAGGGAGCGGAAGCGCCGACCTCGGCGATGATCTCGCGGAGCTTCGCTTCGAGCTCCGCGGGGGAAAGCTGCTTCGGCAGGTATGCCGCGAGCACGTCCGCCTCGGCGAGCTCGTTGTCGGCGAGCTCCTGGCGGCCAGCGGCGACGTACTGCTCGGCAGCTTCCTTGCGCTGCTTGGCGAGTTTTTGGATGAGCTTCACGATGTCGCCGTCGGTGAGTTCGCCGCTGGCGCCTTCGGCTGTCTTGGCGAGGAGGATGGCGGACTTGACGGAGCGTACGGCGTTGAGCCGGACCTGGTCCTTGGCCTTCATTGCCTCCATGATATCCTTTTGGATCTGTTGTTCAAGTGTCATGGCGTAACAGCTTTTGAAATAATTACTTGGCCGGTTCGATAACGCGGTAGTGGCCACTCAGGTGCATGAATGCGAAGAGCCTGAGAAGCCCGTCGTAATAGGCATCGAAGTAGCCGTCCTCGTAGGGCTTGTTCTCGCTGTCCCAGAGGCGCTGCACGAACTCGCGGGAAATCCCGTTGTCGGCCGCGAGCGTGGCCGCGGCAGTGGTGGCCACGAGGCCCACCGAGTGGCGGGTGCCGCGGCCCTGCAGCGGGCCCATTCCGGCCGACATCGCGAAAGCGACGTCGGTGCCGTCGACATTGTACTGGTCGACGAAGTCGTCGATGCCCTTGGAGTAGAAGAAGGACTGGACGGTGTTGGCATAGTTGGTCTGCCACTCACGGTCGGCGCAGCACCAGGAGTAGTCGAGGGCTATGTTCATGGGCACGCGCCAGGAGTCGAAGCGGAATGCAGGCTTGTTGACCCTGCCGCCCCAGGAAGGGGTCTGGATGTAAGAGCCGTCGAAATTGTTGGTGTCGGGGTTGAGACCGGTCTCGGGGTCGATGCTCTTGTGCAGGTACTCGCGGCTGGCCTTGGCGCATTCGCGCCAGAAGTCGGCGCGGCCGTCGTCGGCCCAGCGTGCCCAGACCTCGTAGAAGGCCGGGATGTGGTACGACGGGTCGGTGTAGGTCGTGCCCCTGCCGTCGGGAGTGAAGCAGATCAGGTGGTTCTCCTTGTTGATGAAGGGCATGATGCCGCCTTCGGAGCCGTCTTTCTCCCACGAACAGTTCAGAATGTTCTGGGCCTCAGCGAGATAGTTGAACTCGCCGTCATTGCCCCAGCGGTTGGAGGCGAAGATGAGGGCGGTCACGAAATACAGCTCTCCGTCGGAGGCGGGACCCGCGCCGCGGATGGTGCCGTCCGTGGTCAGGCTCCAGGCGAAATAACCCTTCATAGGACCTTCCTGGTACTGCATATACTTCTTTGCCCACCTGAACAGACGGTCGAAAACGTCCTTCTTGTCCAGCTGCACCGCCACCATCATTCCGTAGGACATACCCTCGGTACGGACGTCGTAATTCTTGACGTCGGACATGTATCCCATATCGTCCCCGACCTCGAAGTATACCTTGTCCGGGCCGTAGAACACTTCCTGGAAGATCTTCTCGAGCCTGGCGTCGATGTCTTTCTTGGAATATCCCATCTCCGCGAAGACATTACGGTACTTGTGGGTCTCGAAACCGCCTTTCTTCCAGGGTTTCAACTGCTTGTCGCCGCAGGCGCACAGGCACAGCGCGGCGGCGAGGAGGATTGTCAATGCTCTTTTCATGATTTGTGGATTATGTTTATGCTATTACTTGGCGTCCATTGCCTGGCAGGCGGTGATGGCGACCATCTTGTAGATGTCGTCGACGGAGCATCCGCGGCTGAGGTCGTTGACCGGGCGGGCGATGCCCTGGAGGATAGGGCCGATGGCGTCGGCCTCGCCGAGCCTCTGGACGAGCTTGTAGCCGATGTTGCCTACCTCGAGGTTGGGGAAGACCAGAACGTTGGCCTTGCCTGCAATCTCGCTGCCGGGGGCTTTCTTGGAGCCCACGGACGGCACGAGCGCGGCGTCGGCCTGCAGCTCGCCGTCGATCTTGAGGTCCGGATCGAGTTCCCTGGCCTTGCCGAGGGCCTCGAGGACCTTGTCCACGACCTCGTGCTTGGCGCTGCCCTTGGTGGAGAAGGAGAGCATCGCTACGCGCGGCTCCTCGAAGCCGGCGACGCTCTTTGCCGTCCTGGCGGTGCAGACGGCGATCTGCGCCAGCTGGTCGGCGTCGGGCATGGGCGTGACGGCCACGTCGCCGATCACGAGCACGCCGTTCTCGCCGTACTGAGGGGTCTTGGTGATCATCAGCATGGCACCGCTGACGCAGGTGATGCCGGGGGCGCATTTGATGATCTGGAGGGCCGGGCGGAGGGTCTCGCCGGTGGTGGAGAGGGCGCCGCTGATCTGTCCGTCGGCGTCGCCGCTCTTGATGATGAGGCAGCCGAAA
Organism: Bacteroidales bacterium; assembly: GCA_017519865.1. Taxonomy (GTDB): domain Bacteria; phylum Bacteroidota; class Bacteroidia; order Bacteroidales; family UBA932; genus Cryptobacteroides. The sequence continues at coordinate 40,718 of JAFWRQ010000034.1, forward strand.
TAGAGCGGGTCGAGGACCTGCACGCGGGCTTTCTCGAGCGTCATGCCTTTCTTCTCGCGGAGCTTGAACAGCAGCTGGGCGTACTCCTCGGTCTTCTCGCTGGTGGCGGGGTCGATGATGGTGGCCTCGGCTATGTGCTTGAGCCCCAGTTTGTCGGCGTAGGCGAGGATCTCGTCGCGGTTGCCGATGAGGATGATATCGGCGAGGCCATCAGCGATGGCCATGTCGGCGGCTTTGATGGTGCGCTCTTCGAGCGATTCAGGGAGGACGATGCGCTGCTTGTTAGATTGTGCGCGCGCGATGATTCTGTCAATTAATGCCATAGTAGTATGAATGTGTTATTATATGTCGCATTTCCACAAATATACGGCTTATTTGAGAAGAATCCGCGGGAAAATGGGTATATTTGTCAACAAAGAAATCAACGTATCTATGGAGATCACAGAAACCCTGGCACTCGCCCGGATAGGCGTCAGCCTCCTCCTCGGAGGAGCCATCGGCCTCGAGCGCATGGTCCACAAGCATCCCGCCGGGATGCGCACCTTCATGCTCATCTGCATCGGCTCAACCCTCGCCACCCTGGCTTCCATCTACATCTGCCAGTCCAATATCGACCTTCACAACGGTGACCCGGGGCGCATCGCCGCCCAGATACTCACCGGCATCGGTTTCATAGGCGCGGGACTGATCATCAAGACCGCCGACGGCGTCTCAGGCATAACGACGGCCGCCTGCATCTTCGTGACGGCCGTCATCGGCATCGCCGTAGGGGTGGGGATGATGCTCACTGCCGCCATCGTGACGGTCATAGTACTAATTATCCTGTCTTCTGGGTATTACGCCCGTAAAAGACAGGATAATAAAGGATGAAACAAAAAAGTTTGTTTCTATAACATTTTTGTTAAGCCTCCTATATAAGCGATAACGCGACCTCCATCATTCCGGTGAAGGTCTTTTCGCGCTGCTCGGGAGTCGTGTCCTCTCCGAGGATTACGTGGTCGGAGATGGTGCAGATGGTCAGGGCCCTCTTGCCGGCACGGGCGGCGTTCATATAGAGCGCCGCAGCCTCCATCTCGACGGCCTGGACGCCCATCTTGATCCAACTCTCGACATTGGGCGTGTCCCTGTAGAAAACATCCGAAGAGAGTATGTTTCCGACCTTGTACCGGATGCCCAGTTTCTCGCAGGCCTCCGCCGCGCCGCGCAGCAACTTGAAGTCGGCTATGGGCGCGAACGTGCCCGGCAGGGCGTATTGCGCACCATAGTTTGAGTCGGTGCAGGCGCCCATGGCCAGGATCAGGTCTCCGATGTGGAGGTCGCGGCTGTAAGCGCCGGCCGAGCCTATGCGGATGATGGTCTCCACATCGTAGAAATTGAACAGTTCATAGGAATAGATGCCGATGGAGGGGATGCCCATTCCGTGGCCCATCACGCTGACGCGTTTGCCCTTGTAGGTGCCGGTGAAGCCCAGCATGCCGCGGATGTTGTTGAACTGGACGGGATCGTCGAGGAAGGTCTCGGCCATGAACTTGGCGCGCAGGGGGTCGCCTGCCATGAGTACGGTCCTGGCTATCTCGCCGGGCTGTGCTCCGATGTGGGGGGTGGGTGTATTGGCCATGGCTACCTCCTGGACCTTGCTATCATCTGTTCAAGCGCCTCGCGGTTGATGAGGCCGTCCATGCTGAGGAAAGTGGCTTCGGAACCGCTCAAGGCCATCATCACGAGGGAACGGATGATGTTGTCGTCGCCGTCGGTGTAGATCCTGATGGTCTCGCCGTCGTTCTTGGCCTCCATCATGAGCTCGAAAGAGCCTTTGTCCAGTAGACCCTTGACGTCATTGTTGAGGCGTCGGACAATACCGTCATCGGAGGAATTGAGGAGATAGAACCCTTTAAGGGTGTTGACGATGGGGGTGATGTCGACTTTTTCGCCATTGTCCCCGATCTCGATCTCGGGGAGCTTTCCGATCATCTTGAACATCGAAGGGGAGATGTACACGGCACTGACACCTTTCTCGTCTGAGAATTTGTTGTAGATGGTCTTGCTGTCCTGGGCGTGTGCAAGGGTGCCGAGCAGCAGTACGGCTGCAATGGTGAACAGTTTCTTCATATCGGGTCAATTTTTAATATTCATGAGTTCATTGGTCTTGGTAAGTACGGCGCCGGTCTCCTGGGTGAAGGAGTCCATGCTTTCATCCATCTTGTCGCTGATGAAGGAGAGGGAAGCGGCCACCATGGCGTAGGCCTGGTGAGGGTCGCTGAACGTGTCCTTGGGCTGGTTGCGGAAACTGTTGATGCCGAGCCCTATGCCCACGAGGAGGGCGAGGGAAGCGGCTACGCCGGCGATGCGGAGCATCCTGCGCGGCCTGGCCGCCTGTTCTCCGGCGAGGAAGGCGAGGGTGTCGAGTTCCGTGCGGATGTCGTCCCTGAGCTTTTCCGGGACGTGGATGGAGCCGTCCAGGGCGATGGCCTCGAGCTCCGTCATGCTCATTTTATCCGTCTCTTTCATATTACAACTCGCTTTTTATCCTGTTTCTCAATGTCTTTCGGGCGAGGCTCAGCTGCACCCTTGTGTTGATCTCCGACATGCCCAGCTTTTCGGCTATCTCGTCGTATTCGAGCTCCTCGAATATGCGCATCCGGACGATCTCGCGTTGTTTGGGCGGCAGGTCTTCGATGTGCCGGAGTACTCTCCGGAGCGTCTCCCTGTCCGCCAGGGCCTTGTCGGGAGGGTCTTCCCCGGACTTCTCCGGAAGGTCTCCCATCGCGACCGTGCGTCCTTCTTTCCTGAGCCGGTCGATGCAGAGGTTCTTCAGCAGCGTATAGGCATACGCCTTGGGGTTCACCACGCCTTCGAGCCGGTCCCGGGAGTTCCAAAGCTTGATGAAAAGGTCCTGCACCGTATCCCTGGCATCGGAACCGTCTTCAAGATAGTGGAAGGCTATCCTGTAGAGACCGTCGCTGAGGGGAAGGTATAGCGCTTTGAACTCTTCGTGGGTCATCATCGTTTTCAAACACTTAATAGACGGAATGCCGGTCGCTTTGTTAATGGATTTTTGTAAAATTATTCAGCAAAATCATGTTGCAGCAGCAATGCCCTGAGAGCGTCGTTGAAGCCCCGCATCGCGTCGTGGTTGTAGTCCTCCACCAGCGACGCGCTGCGCGCCATCCCTCCCATGAAAGTGGAGCTCAGGGCTATGCCTCCGCCGAGGATTCCGGTGATCCAATTGCCTGATATGCACTGCCATACGGTCCATCCCGCAGCGGCGGCGTTAAGCCCCGTCGACACGAGGCCTTCCGAAAGATGGCCGGTGTAGAGGTGGCCCAGGGGAGGGAGGAATGAACGGAATACAGCCTGCTTCTCGGTCTTGAGTTTCGGGACGCGTGCGAACAGCGCGTCCAGCTCTCGCCTGGCTCCTTCCAGTTCATCTCCGCCATAGAGCGTCCCGAGCAGGGTTTCCGCCCGGGACCGGGACTCGTCCCAGCGGGCGCATTCGCCCAGGACGAGGGCGTCGAGCAGCAGCCTGCGAGGGGCGGCTGCATCGCCGGCTTCCTCCATATAGGAGGCCGCGCCGGCGAAATCGCCCGCCAGGTAGCTGCACAGTTCCTTCTCGTAGAGTACGTCGTCCCGGCGCTCGGGCGTCAGCATGTACATGCTCACGCGCCCGAGAGTGGCAGCGGCGTCGCCGAAACGGCGGAGCTGCTTATAGCACTCCGCCTTGGCGACCAGCGCCTCGGCCGCGTCGTGCGGGTCCTCGGCGTCGAAGGCCGCGCGTTCGTACTGCACAGCCTTCAGAGCCCAGTCCGTACGCTCCTGCGCCTCACTGGAAAACGCTGCGCAGAGGAATATGGATGTGATAAAGGATAGCAGTGTCCTGTACATTTCTCAATTCGTCGTTGTGTATGCTGACGGAGACGTAACTCCCGTAAATGTTTCCTATGTAGAATACGGTGCCAATTGCGCCGAACAGTATTGTCTTCCAGTTCTTTATGCCGTATTTCGCCCAGTTTTCCGCCGTTATCGCGGCAAGCGACCCGACGGTCAGGAAGGATGCCACTCCCTCGCCTAGTTCCCCGGCATAGACCTTGCCGAGGCCGGGGACCACCGCTGATGCGGCGGCGGCCAGGACGGGACTCTTGGACCGTCCGTAGTATCTCTCGTTATAGATGCCCTGCAGCGCCCTTTCGCTCTCCGTGAGGGCGTATTGCGAGAACGTGAAGCCGTCTGCGGCAGTGATGAAGTCGGCTGCCCGCCCCTCAAGGAGCGCGATGCCGGCCTGCTCGAGGCTCTTCAGTTCGGCATAAGGCCCGCTGTAACTGTCCAGGAGTTCGGAACTCCTGGCATAGTTGCCCAGATGGGCATTGGATATGACGTTGAAAAAGAGCGACTTGTCGTGGAAAGGGGAGTCCTGGGGCACCTTGTCGAAGGCCGCCGAGGCTTCCTCCAGATACTTGGCGCTGTAGTTGGCCCACCCTCTCAGGTAGTTGAGGGTATCCGACGCATAGTAGCGGCTGCGTGTGAGCAGGGTCACGGCGTCGTCCTCCATGTTGTTGCCGATGAGATAGTCCACGAACGCCGCGTCCTTGGAGGCGTAGCTGCGCTGCGCGGAGGCCGCGGCCGCCGCAAGCAGCAAGGTCAGGATAATCGTGAACGCCCGTCTCATCTGTCTTTCTTTTTTCTTGGGAGGTAGGCCTCCACGCCTTCGTGGATGAGTCCGTCCTCGGAGAAATGGTGGTGCTGTGCGGTGCCTACGCGGCCGCTGCGGGTCATCCTGTCGACGGTGAACAGGACGGCGGGGAAGAAGCCCGCCTTATGGGATGCCTCCTTGAAGAAGGCCGTGTTGTCGGGGTCGAAGGGGCAGGTGCCGGCAAGTTGCCGGCCTATGGCGGCGGCTGCGCGCTGCGGCCAGCCGAGGCTGTCGGACGCAGGCGCGGGCGCGTCGAACGACGCCCGGCGCAGCAGCGCGGCGTCCGGCGTCTGCGCCGCTGCAGCCGCGCAGGCCATGATGGCGGCGGTCAGTATGATCGCCCGTTTCATCTGCCCGGAATTTTGGCTGTGCCGACGACCTTGGCATTGGACGGGACCTGGAAGTCGAATAGCGGGTCGTCCCCGTCCACCTTGATGTCGGAATAGATGGTGCGCATCACCGAAGAGTCCTTAGGAGAGGTATAGGTGATGCTGGTGGTCCTGGTCGGAAGCATCATCCTCCCGGCCGGGACGTAATTGGAGTAGTATGTCTTCGTGACGGTCTTGCCGGAGGCGTCGATGTAGCCGCAGTATATCGGGAGGAAGTTTTCGAACACTATCTCGACTTTCGGTATGTCTCCGGACTTGTCGGTCACGTATGTCTTCTTGACGAGCCCGTCCTCCCGGGTGCTGCCCTGGAGGCGGTAGCCGTACATGCCGAGCCCGAGGTCCTCGGCCCGGCCGCTCATGAACACGGAGACCAGTTCGTCCTGCGATGTCAGGCTGGCGGAATTGTCGATGATGACTTCGTTGGAGGAGGGGATGTACATCCGGGTCTCGCCCTTGACGTTTGTAACCAGGATGTACTCCTGAGGCTTCAGGAAATGGATCACGGCGCGTCCGTCGCTGGAGCAATGGACGCGCTTGGTGATCGTGGCTACCTTGCCGCCTGCCGCCTGCTTGACCTCGACGTCGGCGCTGATCCGCCTCTGGGCGGACGCGCCGGCCGGGACAAGCAGGCTCGCGGCGGCCAAGATTATCAGTATGTTACGGCGCCGGCTCAAGGCTACGCCCACATTATGAAGCGGGTGTTGTTGCAGTACTGGCTGATGTCGTCGTCGATAAGGCCTATCAGCAGCATGATCCAGTCGACGAACGGCACTATGCCGAAGATACCGAAGCCCGTGAACGTGTAGATGGCCCACATCCAGGGACGGGTGCCCATGTAGTGGCGATGGACGCCGAAGCCGCCCAGGAAGGTGCAGAGGAGGAACGAGGCCACAGGCTCGGCGCTGCCCGAAGAGAGGGAGGCGGCTGCCGGGACGGCGGCTGCGGGCAGAAGGTCCAAGGGAGAAACCTCTGCCGAGGATTCGATGAGTGCATCGATGGCGTCGTCGTCCACCTTGTAGTTGGCGGCGTTTGCCGACAGGGCTACTGCAAGGACGGCGATGAGTGAGAAAATGAATTTCTTCATGATAATGAATGATTTGTAAGATTTAGTTGTTCAAAGTTACCGAATAGCCTCCGAGTTAACAAACTTTTTCCACATTTTTTGATAATAGCGCCTGAATGTGTACCTTTGTAAAATATTGTGGAATCTATAGATTATTAGAAGCATAAATGAACCTGAAAACTTTATTCGCAGTCGCTATGGCTGCGGCACTCGCGGCCTCCTGCGCCGCTCCGACGACGATCTCCTATTTCCAGGATGCCGACCAGTACGGGCTTTCCATTCCCGTCCACGAGAATCACATCCGTCTCCGCCCGGAGGACAAGATATCCATCATTGTCAATACCACCAATGACGAACTGACCAACCTCTACAACCTCCCATACATCAGCCAGCGTCTCGGTGCCATCTCCCAAAGCGTCAACTACAATGCCTCCCAGGCCGTTTCCGGCTACACCGTGGACGAGAGCGGAGACATCGACTTCCCGGTGCTGGGCAAGATCCACATCGCAGGTATGACCCGTCCCGAAGTCGCCGCCTATATCAAGAACGAACTGATCTCCCGCAGCCTGGCCAAGGATCTCGTGGTCACGGTCGAGTTCATGAACCTCTCCATCGCAGTTATGGGAGAGGTCACCCGCCCCGGCCGCTACGCCATTGAAAAGGACAAGATCACCCTCCTGGACGCCCTCAGCATGGCCGGAGACCTCACCATCTACGGCAACCGCGAGAATGTCAAGGTCCTTCGCATCGTCGACGGCAACCAGACTTCCTTCAAGGTCGACCTCTGCTCCGCGCAGAGCGTCATGACCTCCCCCGTGTACTACCTCCAGCAGGACGACCTCATCTACGTCGAGCCCAACGACATGCGCGCCCGCCAGTCCACCGTCAACGGCAACAACGTCCGTAGTACCTCGTTCTGGGTCTCCATCGCTTCGCTCGCCGCCAGCGTCGGTACCCTCCTCATCAGGGCCATGCCCGCCAATAAATAAAAGCAGAACATGGACAACAACAACGTCAATAATCAGAATCAGCAGCAGGAAGAGTCCATCCAGCTGATGGACCTCCTGTACAAATGCATGTCCAAGTGGTACTGGTTCGTCATTTCGGCCGTACTGTGCCTGGGCATCGCGATTTTCTATGTGTTGAAGACACCTCCGGTGTACACGCGCTCGGCCGAGATCCAGATCAAGACCAATTCCCGCGGGCAGTCCATCTCCAGCGAGGGTGACGCCTTCTCGCAGCTGGGCCTCTTCAACACCAATACCAACGTCTACAACGAGATCAAGGCTTTCGCAGCCAAGTCCAGCATGCTCGAGGTGGTCAAGCGCCTCAACCTCGACATGAACTATACCACTGACGGCCGTTTCCACGACAACGTCCTCTACGGCAAGTCTCTCCCGTTCACCGCGACGATAGTCGACGTCCCTGACCAGGCCGTTATGTCCTTCGATCTCGATGTCGACGCCGAAGGCGGGGTAACGATGCGCGACTTCACCCTCAACAAGGAGCCTGTGGAGCGCGGCACCAAGGTCACCGGCGCCTTCGCCGATACCCTTGATACACCGATCGGAAAGGTTGTCGTAATACCTACCGTTAACTACGTCGCCGAGGAGTATCCCACCGTCCACGTCAAGCGTTCCTCCTACCGCAGCGCCACCACGCACTACTCCAATGAGCTTTCGGTCAACCTCAGCGACAAGATGTCGCAGGTTATCCAACTGACTCTCAACGACATCTCCATCGAGCGCGCCGAAGACGTACTCGACATGGTGGTGTCCGTCTACAACGAGAACTGGGTGGCCGACAAGAACCAGATCGCCGTCAGCACCTCTATGTTCATCAACGAGCGTCTCGGCGTCATCGAGCAGGAGCTCAGCAACGTCGACAGCGACATCTCCACCTTCAAGAGCGAGAACCTCATCCCCGACGTCCAGGCCGCGTCCAGCATGTACATGACGCAGAGCAACGCCATCAACGAGCAGATCCAGGGGCTGAACAACGAACTCTACATGACCCGCTACATCCGCGAGTCACTCTCCAACGAGGCCAACCGCAACAAGGTCCTCCCGGCCAACTCCGGCATCAGCAGCGCCAACATCGAGAGCCAGATCAACGACTACAACGAAAAGCTCCTCCGCAGGAACGACCTCGTTGCCAACAGTTCCGAGACCAACCCCCTGGTCGTCGAACTTGACAACTCCCTGAACAGCCTGCGCCAGGCCATCATCACATCGGTCGACAACCAGGAACTCGCCCTCAGCAACCAGATCAGCTCCCTCAGCCGCACCGAGCGCCAGGCCACGGCCCGCATCGCCGCCAATCCTACCCAGGCCAAGTACCTCCTGTCGGTCGAGCGTCAGCAGAGCGTCAAGGAGGCCCTGTACCTCTACCTCCTCGAGAAACGCGAGGAGAACGAGCTTTCGCAGGCCTTCACCGCATACAACACCCGCATTATCGACCCTCCTACCGGCAGCATGCTGCCCACGGCACCGCGCAAGAGCATGATCTACCTGCTCGCGCTCATGCTCGGTCTCTGCATCCCCCTGGCGGTCATCTACCTCAGGGAAGTGCTCAATACCAGGGTCCGCGGCAAGAAAGACATCAAGGACGTCGTCCTCCCGTTCGCCGGCGAGATCCCTCTCACCGAGGAGAGCGCCAAGGGCAACAGGCGCTATCTGCGCTCCCTCAAGATGCAGAAGCAGGTCGAGAACAAGCGCGAGATACTCGTCAAGAGCGGCAGCCGCGACACCATCAACGAAGCTTTCCGCGTGCTGCGTACCAATGTCGAGTTCATGATGAAGAACAAGGACGCCAATGTCGCCGCCTTCACTTCGTTCAATCCCGGCTCCGGCAAGTCCTTCATATCGATGAACCTCGCCGTGGCGCTCGCCATCAAGGGCCGCAAGGTCCTGGTGATCGACTGCGACCTCCGTCACGCGTCCCTGTCCACCTATGTAGGCTCGCCCCACAGGGGCATCTCCAACTACCTGAGCGGCCAGACCGATGACTTCAAGTCGCTGGTCTGCGAGCTCCCCGACCATCCTACGCTCTTCGTCCTTCCGGTCGGTACCATCCCTCCGAACCCGACGGAGCTCGTGGCTGACGAGCGCTTCAAGCAAATGGTCGCCAAGGTCAAGGAAGAGTACGACTACGTATTCCTCGACTGTCCTCCCATCGAGATCGTCGCCGATACCCAGATCATCGACCAGTGTGCGGACAGGACCATGTTCATCATCCGCGCCGGCCTCTGCGAGCGCAGCATGCTGAACGAGCTCAACAAGCTCTACGAGGAGAACAAGTACAACAACCTCGCCCTCATCCTCAACGGTACCGAGGTCTCCAAGTCCGGCTACTTCGGCAACAAGTACGGCTACCACTACGGCCATTACGGCCACTACGGATACGGCTATTCTTCCTATGCCAATGACGATAAGAAAGATAGTTGATGCACTGGAGACGCTGGCTCCGCTGGCATTCCAGGAAGATTACGACAATGCAGGACTCCAGGTCGGTCTCATCGACGATGAGGTGACGGGCGTCCTGCTCTGTCTTGATATCACCGAGGACATCATCGACGAGGCGGTCCGCAAGGGCTGCAACCTCGTCGTCTCCCATCACCCCCTGATCTTCAGGCCCCTCAGGCACGTCACCGGCTCCACCTACCAGGAGCGCTGCGTGATGAAGGCCGTCCGTAACGGCATAGCCCTCTATTCCGCCCATACCAACCTGGATAATGCAGCGGACGGGGTGAACTACCGTATAGCCTCACTGATCGGCCTGGAGGACCTCCAGTGGCTCGAGGAGAAGGCTGGCGCCGAAGGCTGCGGCTCCGGTGTCGTCGGCAACCTCCCGGCGCCGGAGCCTGCGGCGGACTTCCTGGCCCGCCTGAAGCGCGTGTTCGGCATCAAGTGCCTCCAGCACACCGAACCCGCCGGCGCGGTCGTGCGCCGCGTGGCGCTCTGCGGCGGCGCCGGCTCGTTCCTCATGGACGCCGCCCGCGCCAAGGGCGCCGACTGCTTCATCACCGGAGAGATATCATACCACCACTTTTTCGACGCGGACGGACTGCTGCTGGTCGCAATGGGACACTACCAGAGCGAACAGTTCACCAAGGACCTCCTGCGTGATTTCCTGGCAGCCCGTTTCCCCGGACTCCGCCTGGAGATGACAGAGACCGACACTAACCCTATTCACTATTCCTGATAACTTTATGGACAGACATGTCGTCATCATGGCCGGCGGCATCGGCAGCCGTTTCTGGCCGATGAGCACGCCGGAGTACCCCAAGCAGTTCATCGACGTGCTGGGCTGCGGCCGCACGCTGATACAGATGACCGCGGACCGTCTCCTGCCTCTTTGCCCCTACGAGAACATGTGGGTGGTCACCTCCCGCAACTACGTGGGCATAGTCCGCGAACAGCTTCCGGGCATCCCCGAGGCCAACATTCTCGCTGAGCCCGCCGCCCGCAACACCGCCCCCTGCATCGCCTACGCCTGCTGGAAGATCAAGGCCCGCCATCCGCAGGCCAACATCGTTGTCACCCCCTCCGACGCCCTCGTCGTCGACGGTGACGAATACCGCCGCCTCATCTCTCTGGCCATGGACTTCACCGTCACCGACGGTACCATAGTCACCGTCGGCATCAAGCCCTCCCGTCCCGAGACCGGCTACGGCTACATCCTCGCTGGAGACCAGGCTGCGCCGGAAATCCTCCGCGTCCGTGCCTTCAAGGAGAAGCCGGACCTGGAGACGGCCAAGGCCTATCTCGCCGACGGCAACTATTTCTGGAACGCCGGCATCTTCGTGTGGAACGTCTCCACCATCACCTCTGCCATCCGCACCTATGCTCCCGGCATAGCCGAGATAATGGACCACATGGCGCCGTCCTTCTACACCGCCGACGAGGCGGAGACAGTAGCCAGGCTCTTCCCGATGTGCGAGAAGATCAGCATCGACTACGCCGTGATGGAGAAGGCCTCCGGCATCCACACCATCCCCGGCTCGTTCGGCTGGAGCGACCTCGGAAGCTGGGGCTCGCTGCGCCTCAATTCCTCGACCGACGAGAGCGGCAACGCCACCGCCGGCACCGACATCCACATGTTCGAGTGCGAGGGCTGCGTCGTCCGCACCTCCTCGCTCAAGAAAGTCGTGCTCCAGGGCCTCTCCGATTACATCGTCGCCGAAAAGGACGGCTCGCTGCTGGTCTGCCGCCTGTCCGAGGAGCAGCGCATCAAGGAGTTCTCAAAATAAGCGTTTGAAAATGAAGGTATTGGTAACGGGAGCCGCAGGATTCATCGGCTCGAAACTGATGTATATGCTCGCCGACCGCGGCGACGAGGTAGTCGGCATCGACAACCTCAACGACTACTATGACGTCAGGCTCAAGCACGGACGCATAGCCGAGTTCTGCACCGGCGAGCGCAAGCGCTTCATCGAGATGGACATCGCCGACAAGGAGTCCCTCGACGCCCTCTTCGCGGCCGAGGGCTTCGACGCAGTCGTCAACCTCGCCGCACAGGCCGGCGTCCGCTACTCCATCACCAACCCTTATGCCTACCTCCAGAGCAACCTCGTCGGCTTCCTCAATATCCTCGAGGCCTGCCGGCACAACCCCGTGAAGCATCTCGTCTACGCCTCTTCCAGTTCGGTCTACGGCCTCAATGCCAAGGTGCCTTATTCCGAGTCCGACCAGGTCGACAACCCCGTGAGCCTCTATGCCGCCAGCAAGAAATCCAACGAGTTGATGGCCCATGCCTACTCCAA
>JAFWRQ010000035.1 GCA_017519865.1 Bacteroidales bacterium
CGGCGAGGACCCTTATCTGATGGCAGTCCTCGGCGTCCAGAACGTAAAGGGCATGCAGGGCAATGACAAGAAGTATTACAAGACCCACGCCTGCGCCAAGCATTATGCGGTGCACAGCGGTCCCGAGCCGCTCCGCCACAGCTTCGACGCATCCGTCCAGCTCCGCGACCTGTGGGAGACCTACCTCCCCGCTTTCAAGGCTCTCGTGAAGGAGGCTGATGTGCGTGAGGTAATGTGCGCCTACAACCGCTACGAGGGCAAGCCCTGCTGCGCCAGCGACAGGCTCCTCGTGGATATCCTCCGTAACAAATGGAACTACGAGGCCATCGTCCTGACCGACTGCGACGCCATCAACAACTTCTACAACAAGAACCAGCACGGCACGCATCCCGATGCCGAACACGCATCGGCCGATGCGGTCCTGAACGGCACCGACCTCGAGTGCGGTATCAGCATGGTGTCTCTCCTGGATGCCATCAAGGACGGCCTCATCGAGGAGTCCGACCTCGACGGGCATCTCCGCAAGACCCTTATGGGACGCTTCGAGCTCGGAATGTTCGACCCTGCCGAGTATCTCCCCTGGGCCGGTCTCGGTGAAGATGTGATCAGCAGCGAGTCCAACGACGCCCTGGCCCGCAAGGCAGCGCGTGAGGCCGTGGTCATGCTCAAGAACGAAGGCGTCCTTCCTCTGTCCAAAAATGTGAAGAAGCTGGCGGTCGTAGGCCCTAATGCCGACGATGCAACCATGCTGAACGGAAACTACGGCGGCACCCCGACCGCTGAGCATACCCATTCCATCCTTGAAGGCATCAAGGCTGCCGTTCCCGGTGCAGAGATCGTCTATTCCAAGGCATGCGAGATCATGGACGAGTACAACACCGTCTACCACGTCGGCGACTTCAACGACGGCAAGGGACTCTATGTCGAGTTCTTCAACAGCCGCGGCCTGAAGGGTGAGCCCGCGGTTACCGGCTACTATACCAATTCTCTCAATTTCAGCACTTTCGGCGGTTATGGATTTGCCGACGGCGTTAATACCAATGACATCTCCGTACGCATCACCGGCAAGCTGGTTCCCGATTTCACGGGTCCGCTCATGTATTCCCTCTCTTCTGACGGAGACCATGTCCTGACCGTCAACGGCAAGGTCGTGGAGAAGTCCCAGCCCGGTATGGGCGGCATGATGCGCGGCTTCGGTTTCCGCGGCGCCAACCCCACCAAGTCCTTCGACGTCGAGGCCGGAAAGACCTATGACATCAAGATCGAATACACCCAGGGAGCCGGCCAGTTCGCTATGCTGAACGCCGATTTCTGCGAGCGCAGCCTCGCCGACTTCAGTTCTCTCGCCGAGCAGGTCAAGGATGCTGACGCCATCATCATCGTCGGCGGCATCTCCTCCCGCTTCGAGGGCGAGGGCGGCGACCGCAGTTCCATCGAGCTGCCCGTCGTACAGCAGCGCCTCGTCAAGGCGATGCACGCGACCGGCCGTCCCGTCATCTTCGTCAGCTGCTCCGGTTCGGCCATCGCCTTCGCCAGCGTCGAAGACCAGTATGACGCACTTCTTCAGGCATGGTACGGCGGACAGGCCGGTGCAGCCGGACTCGCCGACGTCATCTTCGGCGACTACAACCCTTCCGGCAAGCTCCCGGTCACCTTCTATGCCTCTGATTCCCAGCTTCCAGACTTCCTTGACTACAACATGGAAGGCCATACCTACCGCTATTTCCGCGGCGAGCCTCTCTATGCGTTCGGATACGGTCTGAGTTACACTACTTTCTCTTATGGTGATGCCAGGCTGTCCAAGTCCTCCGTCAAGGCCGGCAAGGGTGTCGAGGTCACCGTCCCGCTCACCAATACCGGTTCCGTTGCGGGCGAAGAGACCGTCCAGGTCTATGTCAAGCGTCTGGACGACGCCGGAGCCCCCATCAAGTCCCTCAAGGGATTCAAGAAGGTCTCCCTCGCTCCCGGTGCCAGCACCAAGGTGAAGATCTCCCTTGCTCCCGAGGCGTTCGAGTACTACGACGAGAACATCGACGAGCTCTCCATCCTCCCCGGAAGATACCGTATCCTCGTCGGCAGTTCATCGCGCGATGCCGATCTTCAGAAACTTGATTTCCAGGTCCTTTAATTGAAACAAATGAAAAGGTTATTCCTTTTGGCAGTATTGGGGCTCGGCTTTTCAGCCGGGCTCCTTGCGCAGCCTGTGGGCGGTATGTCACAGGCGCAACTCGCCGGGTTCAGCTTCCGTATGCCCGAGATCCGCTGCGGCGAGAAGTATATGGATGTCGATTATGCCGGCGACGGTCAGGTGTACCACAAACTGGACATCTACCTCCCTGCGGAGAAACGCGACTCCTATCCCGTGGTCATCCACATCTACGGCAGTGCCTGGTTCTCCAACAATTCCAAGGGCATGGCCAATCTTGACAGCATAGGCCAGGCCCTGCTCGATGCAGGATATGCCGTCGTCGCCCCGAACCACCGTTCAAGTTCTGATGCCAAGTTCCCTGCCCAGATAAACGACATCAAGGCAGTGGTGCGCTTCGTGCGCGCCAAGGCCGGCGAGTACGGCTTCGACGCGTCGTTCATCGGCATCTCCGGATTCTCGTCCGGAGGCCACCTGGCTTCGCTCGCAGGAGCGACTTCCAATATCAAGGAAGCGAAGGTAGGGGAGTACGAAGTCGACCTTGAGGGTTCCGTCGGACCTTATACCTCTTTCAGCAGCGCCGTGGACGTCGTCTGCGACTGGTCAGGTCCCATCGACCTGCTGAATATGGAGTGCGAGTCGGAACGCCCCTGGGGCGGAACTCCCGAGGAGGCTCTTCTGGGCGTGAATTACTCCGGACAGGACGACCTGTTCCGCACTCTCTCGCCGATCACCTATCTGGATCCAGCCGACCCGCCGCTCATCGTCTTCCATGGCACCAAGGACAATGTCGTCCCTCACTGCCAGGGAGTTGAGTTGTACGAGGCATGGGACAAGGCCGGAATAAATGCTGACCTGAACCTCGTAGAGGGCGCCGGCCACGGCATCAATCTCTTTGTCGACCCCTGGCTCTCAGAGATGGTCGAGTTCGTCAATTCCGCCCGTAACGCCAAGATACAGAAGGAATTGGAGCCTAAACTCCAGGGTGCAGTCTCACCGGTCACCAACATCAACGCATCCGGTTTTCCGAAGGTCCTGGCTGACAATTCCGTGGTTTTTAAGGTCCGCGCTCCCCAGGCCGAGCGCGTACAAATCGACCTGGGAGGCCGATATGACGGCGTGAAGGATGCCTCAGGCACCTGGACGATTGTCACGAAGCCCCTCCTTCCCGGTTATCACTATTATTCACTTGTCGTCGACGGAGTATCCGTGGCGGATCCTGCCAGCGAGTCCTATTTCGGCACCAGCAGGATGGCCAGCGCCATCGACATCCCCGAGCCGGGGTTGGACCTGTTCGAAACGCAGGACGTTCCGCACGGTCAGGTCCGCGAGCTGACCTACTGGTCCGACTATGCCGAAGCCTGGAGGCCCGTTTTCGTGTATACTCCTGCCGATTATGAGAAGGGCAGGAAGAAGTATCCCGTGATGTACATCCATCACGGAGGCGGAGAAGACCATCGCGGCTGGATCCAGCAGGGCCGCACCGCCACCATCCTAGACAACCTCATCGCCCGCGGCGAAGCCGTCCCCATGATTGTCGTCAGCGTCAACTCCAATATCCCGCGCAAGCCCGGCGCTCCCGCCTCTATGGGCGGGTACAGCTGGGAGGGTATGCAGCCCTACCGCGAGGAGCTTATGGGTAGCATCATCCCCTTCATCGAGTCCAATTTCCGCGTCAAGGCCGATGCCGGGCATCGCGCTATGTGCGGTCTCTCGATGGGCGGCGGCCAGTCCTTCTTCATCGGATTGCGCTGTCCCGAGACCTTCGCCAACGTCGGCATTTTCTCGACGGGCGTCTTCGGAGGCATCCAGGGTTCTTCCAACTTCGACCTCGAGGCCAACATCCCCGGAATGCTTACGGCTCCCGACAAGTTCAACTCCGGCCTCGACTGCTTCTTCATCTCCTGCGGCGAGCAGGATCCGCGCATCGAGTACACCCGCGCCATCGTCGAAAAGATGAGGGCGGCCGGCGTCAAGGTCGAGTTCCAGTCTTTCCCCGGCGACCACGAGTGGCAGCCCTGGCGCAAGTCGCTTGCAGCCTTTGCACGAATGCTCTTCAAATAGTCTGGAGGAATGAAAAGGATAGTATCATTTGCAGCAATGCTGCTGCTCTCTGCCTTGTGCGCATTTGCGCAGGCGCAGGCTAAGCCGGCCGCACTGCCCGAGGGCCCCGGCCTCGAGTTCGTCTGCGAACTCCGCGTCAACTGCGAGGGTACTTATACGGTAGGGGATACTTCGCACGGCACTAGGGTCGTGATACCCATCGTAGGAGGTACTTTCGAGGGCCCCAATATGAAGGGGACCATCCTCTCCGGAGGCGCCGACTACCAGCTCGTCGACTCTGAGCACGGCCGCACCGAGGTGGAGGCCATCTACTCGATAAAGACCGACGATGGCGTGTACATCCACATCCGCAACAAAGGACTCATTTATACAGGTCCCGGTGCCGACGGGAAGCCGTCGTTCTACTTCCGTACGGAGCCTCATTTCGAGGCTCCGCAGGACTCTGCCTACGGCTGGCTCAACAATGCCATCTTCGTCTGTATGCCCGGTCCCGCGATGGACTGCATCTGCCTGAGAATCTGGAAAGTCCTCTGATACCACTATGAAAAATACCTTTCTGGCTTCGGTCCTTCTCCTGCTCGCATCCCTCTGCGCCGCAGGTCAGGACCGCCTGTATGACAACGAGTTCCCGATCGGGGACGTGAAACTACTCGACGGCCCGTTCAAGCACGCCCGCGACCTCAACATAGAGGTCCTGCTGCAGTATGACGTGGACCGCCTTCTGGCCCCGTTCAGGGCTGAGGCGGGGCTTCCCAAGAAGGCCGAGTACTATCCCAACTGGGCCGGTCTCGACGGCCACGTCGCCGGCCATTATCTGACGGCGCTGGCCATCAATTACGCCACGACAGGCGATTCCGAGTGCCTGCGCAGGATGGAGTATATGGTCGACGAGCTGGCCGACTGCGCCGCGGCAAATGCCGTGAACCATCCTTCCTGGGGCGTCGGATACATCGGAGGAGTCCCTGACAGCGATGCCCTGTGGTCCTCTTTCAAGGAAGGTGATTTCAGGCTCTATTCCTCCGCCTGGGTTCCGTATTACAACATCCACAAGATGTATGCTGGCCTGCGTGACGCCTGGCTTTATTGTGGCAGCGAGAAGGCCCGCGAGCTGTTCCTGGGCTTCTGTGACTGGGGTATAAACATTACCGCCGGCCTTTCCGACGCGCAGATGGAAGAGGTGCTACGCACCGAGCACGGAGGAATGAACGAGATGTACGCAGACGCTTATGCGATGACCGGCGACTCCAAGTACTTGACCGCGGCAAAGCGCTATTCGCACAAGTTCCTCCTGGAACCCCTCGCACGCGATGAGGACCGCCTGGACAACCTCCACGCCAACACCCAGGTGCCCAAGGCCATAGGTTTCGCCCGTATCGGGGAACTGGGAGGCGGTTCCGACTATTCCGAGGCAGGCCGCTTCTTCTGGCAGACAGTCACCCGGAACCGCTCGCTCGCATTCGGCGGCAACAGCCGCGCGGAGCATTTCCCGAGTGCCGAGGCGTGCATCGATTTCGTAAGTGCGGAAGATGGTCCCGAGACCTGCAATTCCTACAATATGCTGAAGCTGACGGAGGATCTCTTCCGGATGTCCCCAAGTGCTTCGTATGCCGACTTTTACGAGCGTACGATGTTCAACCATATCCTCTCCTCGCAGCACCCGGAGCACGGCGGATATGTGTATTTCACCTCCGCCCGTCCACGCCATTACCGCGTCTATTCGGTTCCCAACGAGGCTATGTGGTGCTGCGTCGGTTCAGGAATGGAGAACCAGTCCAAGTACGGGCAATTTATCTATACCCACGAGGGTAACGATCTGTATGTCAATCTATTCGTTGCTTCCGAGCTGAACTGGAAGGACAAGGGACTCGTCATCCGCCAGGATACGGAGTTCCCCTCGCAGGAGGGGACCAGGCTTACGGTCGTATCCGGCAAGGGCAGGTTCAAGCTCTTCGTCCGTTGTCCGGGCTGGATCAAGACCGGGACGATGACGGTCTCCGTCAACGGAAAGCCCCTGAAAGTGTATGGCACCCCGTCTTCTTATGTAGCCATCGACCGCAAGTGGAAGAAGGGTGATGTAGTAGAGGTCGGCCTGCCTATGCAGAATACCGTCGAGCATATGCCCAACGTGCCCGACTATATTGCAATAATGCACGGCCCCATCCTTCTGGGTATGCGTACCGGCACGGAGGACTTGGCCGGGCTTCTGGCCGACGACGGGCGCTGGAGCCAGTACGCGGCCGGTACCAAACTACCCGTGGACCAGGCTCCAATACTCGTGTGTGATGACGTTGACCATATCGGTAATCACATACGCCCCGTGCCCGGAAAGCCCCTGCATTTCCGTTTCGAGGGCATAGAGATGCTGAACCCGATCGATGCCGACCTTGAACCTTTCAGCGGCATACACGATTCGCGTTATCAGATTTACTGGATGGTCCGGAACAAGGCGGACGAAGGATCTAAGTAGGGAAATACTTATCAGGAATTCTGTTCCGGAGTGTCGTAGATGCTGAACCTCGAGTTCTGGCTCTTGAACTCCGGAACACTTTTTTTCATCAGTTTGACCATCTCGGGAATCTCGACGGCACGGGAAAGGGTTTCCAGACGGTCGACGATATGCTGAGCTTCCGAGTAGTCGTACTGGCGTACGCGGGCGATACGGATGCGGTCGTGGGAAGTGGGCTCGGTGTTCTCAGCGCTGGAGAGCACTTCCTCGTAGAGTTTCTCGCCGGGGCGAAGTCCGGTGTACTCTATGTCGATATCCTTTCCGACCTTGAGTCCGGCAAGCGCGATCATCTTCCTGGCCAGGTCGTCGATCTTGACGGATTCGCCCATGTCGAATACGAAGATCTGGTTGCCCTTGGATAGGGTCGCGGCCTCCAGCACGAGGCGGCAGGCCTCGGGAATGGTCATGAAGAAGCGGGTGATGCGCGGGTCGGTGACGGTGACGGGACCGCCTTTCTCGATCTGCTCGCGGAAGCGGGGGATGACGGAGCCGTTGGATCCCAGGACGTTGCCGAAGCGCGTCGTGACGAACTTGGTCTTCCCCTGGACCTTTCCCGTCTCCAGGGCAAGTCCCAGGGACTGGACATAGATCTCTGCGAGGCGCTTGGTACAGCCCATTATGTTGGTGGGGTTGACAGCCTTGTCGGTGGAGATCATGACCATCTTCTCGACGCCGTACTCTATACACTTGTCAGCGACGTTCCTTGAGCCATGTACGTTGACCAGCACGGCCTCGCAGGGGTTCTCTTCCATCAGCGGGACATGCTTGTATGCGGCGGCGTGGAATACTATCTGCGGATGCCATTTGCGGAATACGTAGTCCAGGCGTGGGACCTGGCGTACGTCGCCGATCACCGGAACGAAATCGAGTTCCGGGAAGCGTCCCTCCAGTTCCAGCCTTATGTTGTGCATCGGTGTCTCGGCATTGTCGAACAGGAGAAGCTTCTTCACTCCGAAACCGGCCAGCTGGCGGCAAAGTTCGCTGCCGATGGACCCGGCCGCTCCGGTCACAAGGATGGTCTTTCCTTCGCATTCGGCCCTGATCTCGTCAATATTGAGGCGGATCTCCTCGCGTCCCAGCAGGTCCTCGATCTTGATTGCGCGGACCTTGTTCTTCATTATTCGCCCTCCGACCACTTCGTCGATGGTCGGCGCGAGCAGTATCTTTACTCCGTTCTCGGAGCAGAAGCGCACGAGCGCATCCTTCTCAAGTTTGGCGTCGGACTCCGTGGCGAAGAGTATGCAGTCGAGAGTGAAGCGGTCGAAAAGGGCTTTGAGCTTGGCCTCGCTGTTATATCCGTATACGGGGGTCTCCGCTACTGTGTACTGGGTGGGAAGGCTATGGGGAACTACGAAGCCAACAACTTGATAATGAGGGGAGTCCTTGAGACGTGACACGATGGCTACAGACTTCTCGGTCGTTCCGTAAACCAGTACGCGCTGGAGGTGGT
This sequence comes from Bacteroidales bacterium, assembly GCA_017519865.1. Classification (GTDB taxonomy): domain Bacteria; phylum Bacteroidota; class Bacteroidia; order Bacteroidales; family UBA932; genus Cryptobacteroides. Next base: position 8,167 of record JAFWRQ010000035.1, read on the forward strand.
GCTGGGCCTTCAACTGTCTCTTGTAAATGTCATACACCAGGATCATTGCGATCCTGAGTGCGACGAGCAGGAAGGATGTCAGAAGGAAGTCGAACAACAGTGCCAGGAGGACTGTGCGGTTGACCGTGGCCAGGATAGCGAGGACCGCGAGCATGATGATTACCTTCAGGGCGGAAATCCTGAATATGCTCGCGAGGTCGCGGAGCTGGGAATGGCGGATGACTATCTTGTAGTTCTGGAGAAGCAGCAGCGAGATGATCGTAGCGGCGAGGGCTCCCAGCAACCACCATAGGGTGAAGTGACCCTGATAGTAGGACTTGCTGTTGGCGAATACGGTGACGAGGAAAAGGACGAGTACTGAAGACAGGCAGGACAGCACAAGGTCGGTCATGAAGATGACCCTCGTGTCCAGATACTCGAACATATATCTTTTCAGCCTCTCAGGCAGCATCCTGAGAAGCCTTCCGGGGTTGTCCTTCTTTTTGGTCTCGGTCATTTTAGTACTATTCCAAACACAAAAGTAAGAATAAAAAAGCATTATTTCCAATTATGCCTTGCAAATGAGGAAGGAATGTACTTACTTTGTATAAGATATGATTAGAACCAGCGCATATTGTCTCTGTTGTACCGTTCCCTCCGACCGGTACGGACGCCTGTATGTATAGTCTGGAACAGATATACCTGGAGCCCCGCCGGAAAACCGACGGGGCTTTTTGTTATTGAACGATAAACACTTAACAATTATTATCATGATTTACGATTCCCTTACTTCCCTTGTGGGCAACACTCCGTTGCTGCGCGTTTCCGGCCTTGATGGCCAATTGGCGGAAATCATCCTGAAACTTGAGTATTTCAATCCCGGCGGAAGCGTCAAGGACCGCGTGGCCCTTGCGATGATCGAGGATGCCGAATCGAAGGGCATCCTTCTGCCGGGAGCATCCATCATAGAGCCGACGAGCGGCAACACCGGCGTCGGCCTTGCCTGGGTAGGCCGTTCCAAGGGCTACCGGGTAGTGCTCACCATGCCCGATACTATGAGCCAGGAACGCCGGAGCCTACTCAGGGCACTTGGTGCCGAACTGGTCCTGACACCCGGCTCCGAGGGCATGAAAGGCGCCATCCGCAAGGCGGAGGAACTGCGTGACTCCACGCCAGGCGCCGTCATCCTCGGCCAGTTCGTCAATCCGGCCAATCCCGCCGTACACGAGCGTACGACTGCGGAGGAGATCTGGCGCGACACAGACGGTCGCCTGGACATCTTCGTGGCGGGAGTGGGCACGGGAGGTACCGTCAGCGGTACCGGGCGGGCGCTCAAGCGCCACGATCCCGCAGTGCGTGTCGTGGCCGTCGAGCCCGCAGGTTCGCCAGTGCTCTCCACCGGCGTCCCCGGCAAGCACGGCATCCAGGGCATCGGCGCGGGCTTCGTGCCCGCCACCTACGACGCTTCCGCCATCGACTCCGTCCTGACGGTGGAGGATAAGGAAGCTGTCGGCGCTTCGAGGCTGCTGGCCGCGCGGCTGTGCCTTCTGGTGGGCATCAGTTCCGGCGCAGCATTCGCTGCCGCCCTGAGGCTTGCGCGTCAACCGGAGAATGCCGGCAAGCGCATAGTCGCCCTGCTCCCGGACACAGGCGAGCGCTATCTCTCCACAGTATTGTATGCATTTGACGAATATCCCGTAGAATAATGAGCGTATCCCTCAACCAGACTGTCGGACATCTCAAGTCGCTGATGTCCAGCGTAAAGGATGTCGTTTTCCCGATGTACAGCGAAGTGCGTACCGAAAGCGCCCTTTCCAATATCTCCGACCGCCTGGCTGCCGTCAGTTCCCGTGATGTCGCGGAGGCCTTCATCGGAAGGCTTCCGGCCATCCGGGAGCTCGTGGAAACCGACGTCGAGGCCGTCGTCCACAACGACCCTGCCGCCAGCGATCCCAGGGAGGTGGTTTTCTGCTATCCCGCCGTCACCGCCATGCTCTATTACCGCACGGCTCACGAACTCCATCTCCTGGGGGTCCCGGTCATACCGCGCATGCTCACCGAGTATGCGCACTCGGTGACCGGCATCGACATCCATCCCGCCGCGGTGATCGGTGACCATTTCGCCATCGACCACGGCACCGGGGTGGTGATAGGGGAGACGTCAGTCATCGGTAGTCATGTGACGCTCTATCAAGGAGTTACTTTGGGAGCGAAGAACTTCTCGTACGATAGTGAGGGCCATCCGATGCGCATCCCCCGTCATCCCGTCCTCGAGGACAACGTCACGGTTTATTCCAACGCCTCCATCCTCGGACGCATCACCATCGGCGAGGGGTCCGTCATAGGCGGCAACGTGTGGCTGACGCATTCTGTGCCGAAGCATTCGCGTATCCTGCAAGGGAAAGTACAGGACCTTGGTTTTACCGACGGAGCGGGAATCTGACGTTTTTAGGCCCGATTCTTGGACATTGCGAAGAAAATCACTTACTTTGTATGCTTAAATGATAACAATATGAAGAGATTTTTCTTCCTTGCCGCCCTTCTGGCGATCCTTATGCCTGCCCGCGTCTCCGCCCAGGCTGACCTTCCTTTCAGTATGTCAGCCGGTGTCAGCGTCGGCGTGATGGACGGCGCAGGTGTAGGCCTCGCTTTCGGTGTCCTGGACAACCTCAATGTCCGCGTCGGTTACGGTGTCATCCCGTCTTTCCTCATTCCGGAATATGCCATCGACCTCCCCACCTGGGGCAACAACCCCGCTACCAGCACCGCCCTTTCGGGCAGTATCGCAGGCAGCGGCAATCTCCTTGTAGACTATCACCCCACGGGCGGTTCCTTCCGCATTACCGCGGGTATGTTCCTCGGGGCAAAGGATTATATCAACTTCTTTAATACCAAGGCATTGCCTGACTCATATCATCAGGCCGGAGTAAGTTATTATGTTGACGGCGATACTTCCGACATGACCAAGTTCTATCGCATCCAGTCCGACGAGAACGGTATCGTCAGTGCGGCATTCAAGTCCGCTTCTGTCAGGCCTTTCATCGGTGTCGGCTTCGGCTCCGCCGTGCCCAAGAACCGCGTCGGCATGACCTTTGACCTCGGCGTCGAGTACATTGGAGGCATGGACCTCCGCACCGATGCCCGCAACAGGAAAGGCGATCTCGAAAACATCGCCCTTACGACGGATGGAGTACTCCAGACTATCTATGAGATCCGCGGCCATGGAGCAGAACGCCCCATGTCCTATGACAAATATGTTTCATATGTTGACAAACTCCGCTCGCTTCCCGTCCTTCCGGTGGCTCGCCTGAGCGTTTTCGTCAAACTGTTTTAAGACCAGAGAGTTATGAAAAGTTATAAGATCCTGATTGCAGCGCTTCTCGTACTGCCCGTCTTCTTCTCCTGTGGGGGTAAGAACAACCACACCCCCGATAACCCGAATACTCCGTCGACACCATCGACACCGTCGAATCCGACCACGCCTACCAATCCGGATAACCCTCCGACCCCTCCGACTCCTCCGGAGCCGGAACCGGAACCGCCCATCGAGTTCCGCAGGACCGTGCGTTTCGGCCAGGTTATCCTTTCCTTCAACAGCAGCAACGACTTCATCGCCATCTATCCTGAGTCGGTCATGACCAAGTCCGGAGATTCCCGCAAGATTTCCACCGGCACCTACACCTTCTCCCAGGAAGACAAGACTTATACCCTCAAGGATCTCGGCAAACTCGAAGTCCTGAAGGACGACAAGGTCGCGTTCACTCCCAAGGACGGAGAACGTAAGGAATATACGGCCAAGACGTCTTTGATCGTTGACAACGAGAAGACTGAGGCGTACCTCGTAAACAAGAGCTGGACCATCAACGAGTCCATCCTCAAGTTCCGCGGAGCCAACTACTCCTTCGACGGACTGGACCTCAACGAGGTCGAGAAGATCGCCCGTGACCAGGGCATCCAGTTCAAGTACCATATGAAGGATGGCATGGTGGCGAAGAAACTCATAGTCACCGATGCCTTGGTTGCCGCCGAGTTCAAGAACGGCGAGTCCTATGCCGCCGAGCATACACTTCGTTCCGGAACGTCATTCGACCTCTCCGAGTTCACCAACGCCCTCAAGGGATCCGCTACGATCCAGTTCGACAAGGAAGATCCGCAGTGGTGCTATCTCACCATCAAGACCACTCTTGACGAGTCTCCCGCCGAGGTCGTGTTTACTCTGAAGGAAATTAAATAACATACAGAATAATCTTTGTGCATGGTTTTTGCTTCCTCAGGAAGTGAAAACCATTTTTTATACGCTATGAAACGGATTTTACGCTATTTCTGCCTCGCGGCGGCATTTGCCGGCCTGCTGACTGGCGCCGGCTCCTGCATATCTTCGACCAGCCATCATCGCGGTGGCCACGATCCCTATTCGCCCGACGATCCTACCCGCCCGGGTGAGAACACGGAAGAACTCCGTGACATCACCCTCACTACCGGATACGGCGAGTATTGGGGACAGTGGTACAACAACAAATCTGACAGTTTCCTCATATATCTGTACGAAGGCCCCACCGACAGCCAGGGCAATTTCACCGGCGCAGCCCATATGCTGACCCTCGATGTCCTGCTGCCCAAGACCGGCGAGCTCAAACTCAAGCAAGGGGTTTACCGCTGTACCGACAGGGAAGGGGAAACCATGATATTCATACCCTCCTACGAGTCCATCAACGAGCAGGGCGAGAAATACCTCGACGGGTCCACCCTGTATGTCCAGCGTGACAAGAACCACGGCAACACCTATGCTATCACTGATGGTACACTTATCGTAAAGACCCTCGTGACAGGACGTTACGAGATAGAGGCTACGATCGTGGCGAACGGAGGGGAGTATACCTTCCACTATAAGGGAGCCATAAACATAGAGGACAAGACCCAGGGAGGCCAGGGAGGCGATACCGGCATTCCCGGACAGGATACTTACAGCCTGAAGGCAAAGGCCCTCTATAACGGAGAGGTCTATGACGGCAGCGACGATTATACCCTGTACCTGTATTACGGCGAGTATCTCGACAACGGAGACTTCAAGACCGTCGGCACCGAGATGGTGTTCGAGATCCTGACGAAGAAGACCGGCGAGATGGTCATCACTCCCGGAAAGTACACCTGCACCGGAAACGATTTCACTGTAGGACACTTCCTCGAGGGATTGGAGGAGGACGGGACGACCTTCCCTTCCTATCTGTACAGGCAGTATGACAACAAGGGCAACTACAGCCTCGAACTCGTGACAGGTGGAGACCTGACCATCTCCAAGTCCGGATCCGAGTATCAGGTCAGGGCGTCGTTCACCACGCCTTCAGGGTCGTTCCTCAGCGAATACAAGGGACCCATTACCATCACCGACAACCGTAAGGAGGAAGTCCCCAAGGATATCGAGATGAAGGACATCTCGAAGGTCGTCGCCCTGGACTGCGGGCAGGTCTGGGACGGCATCGAGTGCACCGACTACCGCGACTGGATCCTGTATTTCTATGACAAGGATGCGGAATCCACCAACGAATATACTTGTGTCGAATTCCTTACCAAGGAGAATGTCAAGGGCTCTCTCCCGGATATGACCCTCGACAAGGTCGTCCAGGTCGGCAACCCTTCGGACTTCGTCCCCGGTGTCATCATTGGCGGTTATACCGACGATGACAGTTACGCATGGGGTACATGGTACTGCAAGGGCGGCACGGCCCACTATGCGGCCACAAAGGGTACTCTTGGAGTCAAGCATTCCGGTGACGATTATGCACTGTCCTTCGACTTCGCGGACGAGGAGTACAACGGCACCTTCAAGGGCAGCTATACCGGTCCGGTGGAGTTCAAGGTAGACCAGGGCGCGTCGGGCACGGCGCGCAGGTCCGCGGGCAAGGCTTTCAGCCCGCGCCGCGGAGCGATGGTACCGCGCACGGCCGCGCCCGCAGGGCGTCAGGCCGTCGGCCAGGGCCGCAAGGCGGCTCCCGCCGCCCCCGCCCCGGCACTGCGCCGCACCCGCACCCTGCCGCAGGCAGACTAAAGGATGATTAATCATCAAAGTGGTGCAAGGTTCGCATATTATTGCTAACTTTGCACCACTATTTGTTCTGGGGATGTTTTGGTTTTGACAGCATCGATGCGGGACAGTAAGCACGCCGTGAGTCGGAAGCCCTCACGTAAATACCAGTTTCCAAAAAACTAGTTGGCAACAACAATTACGCACTCGCTGCTTAATTTGACCAAGTCAAATGGCTTAATCCGATCCGCCTAGGCTGCGGGTCAGACGAGTATCCCTCCGGGCTTTATGCCGGTTATGACCGGGTCAAGGGGTATCATTCAAACCGGACGCGTGGGGTAATTCCTCTGAATCCTCACTAAGACGCAGGGGATAAGCTTCGGGTGGCCCGCCTTCCGGCAGCCCGTCGCCGACAATCAAAGGACGGATAAGCGTGTAGAAAGCTCTCTTGTGCGTTGTTTGGACGGCGGTTCGAGTCCGCCCATCTCCACGAAAAAGCCGGTCGGACGACCGGCTTTTTCAGTTTACTGCAGGTTCTTGAAGGAATGTGGAACACGGCCGGTGTAGGCCTGGCCGGTGAAGGTGGCGACGTGTACGCCTTCCTGGTTCGAGACTATGACTTCGGCGGTGGGGATGCGGTGATGGCCGCAGACGATGCGGCCTTCAGCGCGGAGGATATCTCCTTCGCGGGCGGATACGTGGTAGTAGATGGTGGAGTTGATGGCGAACGTGAGGAACTCGCCCTGATTCACGAGCGCGGCGAACACGAGGTCGGCGAGCGTGAAGATGGCTCCGCCCTGGCAGACGCCGCCGGCGTTGAGGTGTCCGGGGCCCACTTTCATCTCGGCCCGGGCGGTGCCGGGGCCGATTTCGATGAGTTGCGCACCGCTGGCGGCGGCGAAGCGGTCGCCTGTGTTAAGGTAGTCTTTGAGAGTCATTGTGCGGGGAATGAGGGGTTTTGCAGACACAAATATAGGAAACCTTCATCAAGGAATGATGCGGATGCGGCCTGTTTTTTGTTTGAAAATGCAGTAGAATGACTATATTTGAAAGAATAATCGGAATGGATATGAAAAAGATCTTCATACTTGCAGTGGCTGCCGCCGCTCTTTGCGCCTGCGGCAGTTCCCGTGTTGCGACCAACGTCTACAGTGCCGATGACGACACTGTCGGTGAAGAAGCAGTCAATGTCGGCTATGGGACCGTTGACAAGAAGTCCCTTACCTACTCTGTGACCCAGGTGGAAGTCAATGACAATGAATCTGTGGTTTACACCGACATTTGGGAGTATTTGCGCGGACGCGTCCCCGGCGTCATGATCGGCAATTCAGCTCCTGGCCAGACTCCTTCCATAGTTGTCCGTGGTATAGGTTCCGTCAACAGCTCTACCCAGCCGCTCTTCATCCTTGACGGTGTTGAGACTCCCGACATCTCGTTCCTCAACCCCAATGACGTCGCTAACGTCAGTGTCCTGAAGGATGCATCTGCGTCCATCTACGGCACCCGTGGAGGCAATGGCGTCATCCTGATCACCACCAAGACCGCCAAGGAGGTCGCGCGTCGCGAGGCTGCCGCCAAGAAGGAGGCGCGCCAGGCCGCCAAGGCTGCACGTCAGGAAAGGAAAAAAAAGTAACCGGAATCAAATACGGCCGAAGGCCGCAGGCAGGGGAGAGCTGAACCGCAGTATCTCCCCTCCGTAAGGATTGCGCAGGGTGAGGGAACCCGCGTGCAGCGCCGTACGTCCGCCGAAACTCACGCTTGAACCGTACTTGCGGTCTCCGGCGACGGGATGGCCGAGAACCTCTGCGGCGTGGACGCGTATCTGGTGCTTCCTGCCCGTCTCCAGGCGGAAATCCACCACTGCGAACTTGCTCCTCTCGGAGACCACCTGGTAATGGGTCACTGCCCTCATCCCGCCGTCGTCCTCAGGCGAGGACATCATCTTCAGCGACTTGGGGTTCTCGGTCAGCCAGCTTTCTATCCTGCCGGACTTCTGCTCGGGACAGCCCTCGAGCAAGGCGGTAAACGTAAGATCCTGGACCAGTTCGTTCCATTTGCTCTGGAGGAGTTCCTTGGTGTATTCGTCCTTGGCGAGTAGCATCAGACCGGAGGCATCGCGGTCCAGCCTGTGTATGAGGAAAACGCGGGAGGAGTCGCTGTAACTGCCTGTTCCGGCCTTGATGTTGGCCCGCTTCTCAGTGTGCATGTAGTCCGTCATAAGGGACTGTACGGACTTCGCACGTTTCCCGTCCTTGGCGGATTTCTGTGTGGTGGTGGGGACGCCGGCATTCTTGTCGATAACTAACAGATGAGCGTCTTCGTAAACGATGGAGATGCCCTCGCGGCGCAGCAGGGTCAAAGCGTCCGCCTTCATGTCACGGCCGATGGAAGCGCCCTTGGAAAGTATCTCGACGGTGTCTCCGGCTTTCAAGGGCCAGTCGAATGCGGTACGGTTCTCGCCGTTGACCAGGACGCGTCCGTCCTTGAGGTATGCTTTCACTCCCGTGCGGCTCTGCTGCGGGAAAAGCTCGAAGAGACAGTTCAAAAGCGAGGAGTCGTGGGAAACGGTGAATCTTTGTGCCATGGTTATTTGAGAAGCTCGAGGTCTTTCTTGAGGATGATCTTGGGGTCCATCAGGGAGACTTTCTGGAACAGGCGTACGCGGTTGCCCAGGGAGAGATGGACCTTGTCCTCGTGCTTGCCCTTGCGCCACCATTTGTAGAAGCCGATGGGGTCATTCTCGAAGGGTATGCTGGCCTTTATGCCGCTGCTGTAGCCGGGGAAGTCGATGATGAGGTTGAGCCCCATGTAACGCTTGTAATAGTCGGGGTCGGCGCGGCGCAGTTTGCTGACGAGGGGGTTGAGCACTTCGAAGGTGTCGACCTTAATGGTCTTGTCCTTGATGATCATCCGATGGATGCGGACCGGGTCGTAATTGAGCCATGCCCCCATCCTGAGAGTCTTGGGACCCTCATCCGTATCAAGAGTCAGCTCGTCCATGGAAAAATAGGTCTTCTCTGGGTCGAGCGGAAAAATCTGTTCGGATTCCATCGCGGGAGCTAGCATATCATTAGTGCAAATTTACGAACTATTTTGTTAAAACCTAACTGCAAAGACTGAAAAAATCCGTATATTTCGTGTCTAAAACGCCATGAAACGCGTTTTTTTGCAATGAAGAACATCATACTCGACCTATCCGGAGCCTGCAGTGAAGAAGGCCTGGACCGTTTGCTTCCCGATGCGGAGAAACTCGACCTGACCTCCATCGAGGGGACCAACTGCTACTGCGACGAAGCCGCGGCCGCGGCCATCCGCTCCGCCATCGCGGAGTTTCCCGCCGCGGCGCTCCACTGGGATGACACCGGCGATTACCATTATCTCAGCCGTTTCTGGCTGGAGAAGGCATCCTCCGACAATGGGGGAGAGCCATTCGCCCTGGTACTTTTCGACCATCACCCGGACATGCAGGAACCCGCCTTCGGCCGGGTGCTCTCCTGCGGAGGCTGGGCACGGGATGCATTCGGGTCCGTCCCCGGGCTCTCACAGGTCCTGCTTGTGGGCATAAATCCTGACCTGGAGATAGAGATCCTCGACCTGGTCTTCGACGGCGTCCTGGCAGTGACGACGGACGATCTGCGCCACACCGGCGACGTCCTTTCACAGGATGTACTGGAGATGTTCTCGCTGCTGGAACCGGGCATTCCCGTCTACATCTCCGTCGACAAGGATGTCCTGACCAAGGACTTCGCCAGGACAGACTGGGACCAGGGTTGCATGACCCTGGCGCAGTTGGAGGCCGCCGTGCTCCGCGCCGCCGCCGGGCACCGGCTGCTTGGCGCGGACATCTGCGGCGGCCTCACCCGCGCCAAAGGCGCGACGGATGCCGACCTCAGTCTCAACCTTTCCACCGACTCCGCGCTCGCGAAACTGTTTGGTAATCTCATAATAGATTAGTATCTTTGAACGATTGAATGAAGGGTGGGGATTTGTGCTGAAAAATCGTAACTTCATCGTCACTTTTTATAACAGATCGTAATCAAATAATACTGAGACATGGAAGATAACCTCAAGCTGACCTGCCTGTATGACAAGCACGTTGCACTGGGCGCAAAGATGAGCCCCTTCGCCGGCTATATGATGCCCATCCAATATACCGGCATAACAGACGAGCACCTCGCAGTCCGCACCAAGGTCGGAATGTTCGACGTCTCGCACATGGGCGAGATCTTCATCAGCGGTCCCGATGCGGAACGGTATGTCAACCACATCTTCACCAACGACGTCCGCGGTCTTGACGCCGGCAAGATCCTCTACGGGATGATGCTGTACCCCACGGGCGGAGTCGTCGACGACCTGCTCGTGTACAAGGAGTTCACTCCGGACAGTTTCCTGCTCGTTGTCAACGCCTCTAACATCGGCAAGGATTACTTGTGGATGTTGGACAATGCCGCCGGCTTCGACGTCCGCATCGACAACGCATCGGAAGAGTGGGGCCAGATCGCAGTCCAGGGCCCCGATGCCGAAAAGGTCGTCGTCGACGTGCTTGGCTGGCCTGGCGCCGCTTCCCTCGGTTTCTATACTTTCTCAGACTTCGAATGTGGCGAGCGCATGATAATCAGCCGCACCGGCTACACCGGCGAGGACGGCTTCGAGATATATGCCAGCCCCGAGATGACAAACCGCCTTTGGGACGATTTCCTCAAGGCCGGGGTCGCCCCCTGCGGCCTGGGCTGCCGCGACACGCTCCGCTTCGAGGCCGGCCTGCCGCTGTACGGTGACGAGCTCAGCGCCGACATCACCCCCGTCGAGGCGGGTCTCTCGATGTTCTGCAAGCTCGACAAGGACGAGTTCATAGGCAAGGACGTTCTAGTGCGCCAGAAGGCCGAGGGCACGGCGAAGAAGCTCGTCGGCCTGGAGATCTTCGACAAGGCCATCCCCCGCGCCGGCTATCCCGTCGAACTTGAGGACGGCACAGCAGTCGGCGTCGTCACTACCGGCTATCATTCCATCTCGCTTGACAGGAGCATCTGCTTCGCCCTTGTGGACTCCGCATATTCCAGACTTGGTACTCCTCTCTGGATCCGCATCCGCAAGAAGGTATTCCCCGGCGAGGTCGTCAAGAAGAGATTCTATCAGACAAACTACAAAAAATAACTTACGGATATGTCAAAGATTATTGAAGGATTGCTCTACAGCGATTCGCACGAATGGGTCAAGGTGGACGGCGACGTGGCCGTCATCGGTGTTTCTGACTTCGCACAGGCCGAGATGGGCGACATCACTTATGTCGATATGCCTGAAGTGGACGACGAAGTGACCAAGGGTGAGGATTTTGGCGCCCTTGAGAGCGTCAAGGCCTCCAGCGAGCTTTATTCTCCCGTTTCCGGTGTAGTCGTCGAGGTCAACGAAGCCCTCGAGGATGCTCCCGAGCTCGTCAACGAAGATGCCTTCGCCAACTGGATTATCAAGGTCAAGATGAGCGACAAGTCCGAACTGGACGACCTCATGGATGCTGCAGCTTACGCCGAGATCGCCAAGTAAGCCCATGGAGAACTTCTCTTATTTTCCTCATACAGAGGATGATATCCGGCAGATGCTCGAACGTGTGGGGGTAAAGTCCTTGGATGACCTCTATGCCGACGTACCTGCCGGATTCATCTACAAGGGGGAGTACGATCTTCCCGACGCGCTCTCCGAGCAGGAGGTGCGCGACTGGTTCGAGGGGCTGGCAGCCCGCAACACCAGGCTCAAGGTCTTCGCCGGTGCCGGTGCATATGACCACTATACTCCGTCGGTCGTTCCCTACATCATCTCCCGTTCCGAGTTCCTGACGGCCTACACTCCGTATCAGTGCGAGATCTCGCAGGGCACGCTCCGCTACATCTTCGAGTTCCAGAGCATGATCTGCGCCCTGACCGGGATGGATGTCAGCAATGCCTCGATGTACGACGGCCCCACCGCGGCTGCGGAGGCCATGCGTATGGCTGTAGCCAGCGCCAGGAAGAAGAACACCGTGCTCCTCTCGAGCACCCTCCTTCCGAATGTCGTCAAGACGGTCGAGACCTATGCCAAGTATTTTGGCACCAACATAGTCATGATCGGGTCCGAGAACGGACAGACATCGCTCGAAGCCCTTCGCAGGGCGATGGAGTGCGGCGATGTCGCCGGCGCCATCGTGCCGGGCATCAACCGTTTCGGCATCGTCGAGGACCTGACCGGCTTCGCGGAGACTCTCCACGAGGGCAAGGCCCTCTTCGTCGAGTACTGCGACCCTTCCGCCCTCGCCGTGCTTAAGACTCCGGCGGAGTGGGGAGCGGACGTAGCCGTCGGAGACGGCCAGCCGCTCGGCATCCCGCTCTGCTTCGGCGGTCCTTACGTCGGCTTCATGGCCTGCACCAAGGACCACATGCGCAAACTCCCCGGACGTATAGTCGGAGAGACCGTGGACGGGCAGGGGAGACGCGCTTTCGTGCTTACCCTGCAGGCCCGCGAGCAGCATATCCGCCGCGAGAAGGCTACGTCCAACATCTGCTCCAACGAATCCCTCATGGCACTCTTCGTGACGGTCTACCTGTCGCTGATGGGACCCGAGGGGATGAAGGAGGTCAATGAGAAGTCCTACGCCGGAGCCCATCTGCTCCACGACGAACTGCTCAAGACAGGGAAGTTCGAGGAAGTGTTCGACAAGCCTTTCCTCAAGGAGTTCGTGCTGAAGCCCCTCGTGGATGTAAAGGCCCTTCAGGCCAAGCTGTACGAGAGGGGATTCTTCGGCGCCCTCGAGACCGAAGAAGGCTATGTAAGTTTCTGTGTGACAGAGAAAAGGACCAGAGCTGAGATTGAAGCCCTGGTCGCAGCGGTAAAGGAGGTATAGCGCCATGAAGTACTACGACAGACTCATTTTCGAACTCTCGAAAAGCGGCCGCAGGGCCTATACCCTTCCGGCATCGGCCGACCCCGCTTCGCGCTTCGCCATCCCTGCGGGACTGCTCCGCGCGGAGGCTCCGGCTCTGCCGGAAGTCAGCGAGGTGGACGTCGTCCGCCACTATACCAATCTCTCGCAGATGAATTTCGGCGTGGACACCGGCTTCTATCCTCTCGGCAGTTGTACTATGAAGTACAACCCCAAGATCAACGAGGAGATCGCCGCCATGCCCGCCTTCCAGGGCATCCATCCGCTCCAGGACGAAAGCACCGTCCAGGGCGTGCTGGAGGTCTATTACCAGATGGACAAGGCCCTGTCCGCCATCACCGGCATGAAGCATTTCACGCTCAATCCTTGCGCAGGCGCGCACGGCGAGCTCACCGGACTGATGGTCATGCGCAGCTATCACGCATCGCGCGGCGACTTCGCCCGCACCAAGGTGATCGTCCCCGACAGTGCGCACGGCACCAACCCCGCCTCCGCGGCTGTCTGCGGCCTCAGCATCGTCGAGGTCAAGTCCAATGCCTCCGGCCTTGTGGACGTCGAGGACCTCAAGCCGCTGCTCGGTCCCGACATCGCGGGCATCATGATGACCAACCCCAACACCCTTGGTCTCTTCGAGAAGGACATCAGGGAGATTGCCTCCCTCGTGCACGACTGCGGAGGACTTCTGTACTATGACGGGGCCAATATGAACCCGCTCCTGGGCGTCGTCCGTCCCGGAGACATGGGTTTCGACATCATGCACCTCAACCTGCACAAGACCTTCTCCACCCCGCATGGCGGAGGCGGTCCCGGCTCCGGCCCCGTCGGCGTCGCCGACAGGCTTGCGGAGTTCCTTCCCACCCCGAAGGTGGTGGAGGAGAACGGCCGTTACCGCATCGTGGGCGATGCTCCTCTGTCGGCCGGCCAGGTTTCGGGTTATATGGGCAATTTCGGTGTCATCCTGAGGGCGTACGCCTACATCCTGATGCTCGGCAAGCAGCATCTGGCACTGGCGGGCAAGCTCGCTACGCTCGGCGCCAACTACATCAAGGAAAGCCTGAAGGATGCGTACAAGCTTCCGATCCCGTCAGTCTGCAAGCACGAATTCGTCTTCGACGGACTGATCGACGACGGCTCCGCCACCGGCAAGCCCGGCGCCACCACGCTTGACGTGGCCAAGCGCCTGCTCGACTTCGGCTTCCACGCCCCGACCATCTACTTCCCGCTGTTGTTCCATCAGGCACTGATGATCGAGCCCACCGAGACCGAGTCCAAGGAGACCCTGGACGCCTTCATCGACGTCATGCACGAGATTGCGCGTGAGGCGGCAGAGGATCCCGACATACTGCACGGTGCACCGCACAATGCCCCCATCTCCCGTCCTGACGAGACGATGGCGGCACGCAGGCCTGTCCTGAAGTACCAGGACGAACTCAGTTGAGGATCTTTCCGTGGCAGCGTCTGTAAGAAAGGCCGCTGCCGCAAGGACACGGCTCGTCGGGGCCTACATGCCTGACAGCCATGTTGTACTTGTAGAATTCATTCAAGGGACCGGCGTTATCGTCCGGTCCTTTTTTCGAGTCTTCCGCCCTCGAGAGCTCCTCTTCGAAGGAAGACTCGTCGACCTGGATGCTGAGCTTCAGCAGGTCGGTTTCCGTGGAGGAATGGCCCTTGAGCAGCCACTTGGGGACTGAGTTGGCGTAGTCGGCTATGGTGTTGATATACCGGCGATACTCCTCGAAGGTGTCGATCTCGTCGATCTTGTCGTTGATGCAGCTGAACAGCGCTTCGGCGCAGGCCTCCTCCATCGAATACTGTGCGTTGACCCAGACCTCGTTCAGGCAGTCCAGGATGTCCTGGCGGTCGTAGCCGAGGTCCTCGAGCACCGCCCAGGCTGCGTCGTACTCGGGCGTGCCGTGGCCGTAGGCGCAGAACGGGGCGTCGCAGCCTGCGTACAGGGCCTCTTCCCGGGTGAACGATGCGAACTCGCGCTTGCCGGGGAACTGCTTCCAGCCGTCTATGAGCTTCTCGTATTCGTAGGCGTAGGGAGATATGAGGTAGATCTCTCCCTTGTAGAATACCCGCTGCATGGCCACCAGGCGGTTCTCCGCGATGCGGGCGAACTCCTCCGCTCCGTTGCCGGTATCCTCCAGCATATCGAAGGCCTGCTTGACGAAGGCTTCGACCGTGACGACTCCGTAAAGGTTCAGAAGGCCGAGTGCCAGATGCTCGACCTCGAACGATCCGTCGGCGCGCTTCTCGGCGATGACGTGGTCGATGATGGCGGCGACGGGGAAGAACAGCGCCTCGTCCAGGCAGGCATAGACGAAGTCCTTGTCCCTGTCGTCTATGTATATGAGATTCAGCATCTCCAGCATCGAGGGATAGTCCGGGTTCAGGAGTTCGACCCATTGTCCCGGTCCGGCGGAGACCAGGTCGCGCAGAAGCATCAGGTCACTCTCCGGGAGCATGTACATCCATGCCCGGGGATTGCCTCCGATGAAGAGGGTGGCCTGGTCCACGAGACCGGCTTTCTTCACGCTCTTCTCCACCGGCTGGTCGAAAAAGCCGAGGATGTCCGTGAGTTCCGCCTTCGTGAAGCGGCCGAAAAATGTTTTCAGCGCCGTGCTCATATCGTAATTCCGGTCAAAGATAGGAGTTTTATTCTTATTTTTGTGAAAACTGCCTGAGATAATGGAATTATATGAGTTCGCACGTCCCGCGCTTATGGCCGGCAAGACTGTGCTTTTCGTACACGGATTCGCATCCAGCGGCCGCAGCGGTACGGCCCGTTCGCTCCGCGTCCTGCTGCCGGAGGCGGAGGTCCTCGCCCCCGACCTTCCGGTCGGGCCGCACGAGGCCCTCGCGCTCCTGCGCAGCATAGTGGCGGAGCGTCACCCGGACCTCATTCTCGGTACCTCCATGGGCGGAATGTATGCCGAGCAGCTCTATGGAGTCGACAGGATACTTGTCAATCCCGCTTTCCAGCTGGCGGATACCATTCTCAAGAACAATGGCCTGGGGCGTAAGGAGTTCCACAATCCACGGGAGGACGGACAGAAGGATTTCCTGGTAACTAAAGGCCTGCTGGAGGAGTTCCGGGAAGTGTCTTCACACTGCTTCTCCGGGGTTGATGAAGAGGAGCAGGGCAGAGTCTTCGCATTATTTGCCAGCCGGGATGCTCTCGTGCATACTCATGACCTTACGCGTGAGCATTATCCTCAGTGCATCGGATATGACGGTGAGCACAGCCTCAACGACTCCGCCCTCCTGCACTCCGTGCTGCCGGTGATGCAGTGGATAGATGACAGGCAGAGAGGCATCTCGAGGCCGAGTGTTCTGCTCGCCTTCGATGACGTGCTGCGTTACCGGCACAACGGCGAGCCTGCCAGCGCAGTACTCAAGGCGGTGCATTTCCTCGCGCAGCGCTTCGAACTCCAGTTCGTCGTCAGCGGCGATGCGGACGGCTGGAGCAGCATGGAGGAGAAGCGCGCCTGGGTGGAGGAGTATATAGGGGTTCCTGCATGGAACCGTGTCGTACTCACCACCCGCAAGGACCTCCTGTTAGGGGATTACCTGATCGATGCCCACCCTGGAGAATGTGGCGGGAACGCTTTCATGGGCACCCTCGTACCTTTCGGAGCGCCGGATTTCAGGGATTGGGAGGAGACGATGACGTATTTCGCCCGTATCTGCGGCGAGAGCAGATAATCGATATCAAAGCAGATCGAAGCCGGTGACCGTAAGGGAGCCGACTTCTGCCTTGAAGCGGATGTCCAGTCCGCAGAAGGGCATGCCGTAGACGCGCTCAGGGTCGTCCTGGTAGCGTGGTCTGGGGTCCTGGGCCAGCACCCCGACGAGCGTCTCGAGGCCCTCGGGGCCGAGACGGAGCTCCAGGTCGGCGCGGACGGTGTCAGGAATCCGGACTTTCAGCGGTTTCCAATCCTCGGAGTCCGTGAACCCTCCCGCAGCCTCAGGATGAGCGTCGGAGTAGGGGATGTACGGCTTGATGTCGTAGATGGGCGTACCGTCCATAAGGTCGGCGCCGAGGACGTGTATGACCGGCGCCTCGGCGCAGTCGAAGTCGATGCGTTCGATGCGGACGCAGGACAGGCCCAGCGGATTGGGGCGGAAAGGGGAGCGCGTGGCGAAGACGCCCAGGCGCGCATTCCCGCCCAGCCGCGGCGGCCGGACCGTCGGCTGCCAGGCCGCGTCCGGGTCGCGCCTGTTGGCGGAGAACTCCCAAATAAGCCAGATATAGTCGAAGCCTTCGAGTCCCCTGACGGCCTCCGGACGGCGGTATTTATCCGTGAAACGGATCTCGCCGCGGAGCCCGGGGACGAGTCCGCTCTGTCTCGGGATGCCGAATTTGGAGGCGAATGGAGACTTGAAATGGGCTATGGGCTCCAGGTTCATAATGAAGTCGAAAGGCTGTCCGTGGGAACTGCTATGGTGACGCTGTCCATTTCCGCCATAAGGGCCTGGAAAGTAGAGTCAAGCGCGGGACGGAACTCTTCCCTGATGGGTTCGGCCGAGGGCGACTCGAGTGTAAGGGGATTGATGGCGGTGCCGTCCTTGTAGACGCGGAAATCGAGATGCGGGCCTGTGGCCGTGCCGGTCATGCCGACATAGCCGATGACCTGTCCCTGCTTTACGTGTACACCGGCCTTGATGCCAGGCCCGTATTTGGACAGGTGCATGTAACTGGTGGTGTAAACGCTGTTGTGGCGTATCTTGACGGTATTCCCTCCGCCTCCGGCCCAGCTGGCGCTGAGCACGGTGCCGTCGCCGATGGCGACCACCGGCGTGCCCGTTGGCGCCGCATAATCAATGGCCGTATGGGGCCTCACCTGACCTGTGACGGGGTGTTTGCGGGCGTAGGAGAAACCGGAGGAGATGCGCTTGAACTCGAGCGGGGCCTTGAGGAAAGCCTTGCGGAGGCTTTCGCCCTTCTCGTTCCAATAGACGTTGCCGCCGTCGCCCTGGTCGAAGAGGATGGCGTAGACGTCGTCGTCCTCGTGGGTGAAGCGGGCGAAATAGACCGTGTCTATGCCGATGTGCTCACCGTCGACCTCGCTCTCCTCGTAGATGACGCGGAAACGGTCGTCCTTCTGCAGACCGAAGAAATCGACGCTCCACGCGTAGATGTCGGAGAGTTTCATGATGAGGGCGGGGGAGGATCCGGCCTTTGCCATATCTGCCCAGAGTGAGGAACTGATGCTGACGTCGGCGTAGCGGCGGTTCTTGACTACCGGTTTCTCATAGATCCTTACACCGAGCGTATCCTTGCAGCGGAAGACCGCCTGGCGGATACGGTCCATGTCATAGACCACATAGTGGAGTTCATGGGTGAGCGTGTCGGTATAGGCGCGCACGGCGTTGCCTGCGCGCATCCGGGTCACGTCGAACAAGGTGTCGCAGGCCATAGCCAGCATATATGTGTCGTTGGCGTCGAGGCCGTACCTGTTCATCACGCTGGAGAAGGTGTCTCCGCTTCGGACAGTGCCCTCCTCGCAGTCGAAGTCCTCGACGAAGAAGCCGATGGGAGGGATCTGCTTCTCCTCCTCCTGGACCTCTTCGGCAGGCTGGCCGCAAGATAAGGCTGCGGCGGCCAGCACGACCGCCGCCATTATGCGGGTGCATTCAGTCATAGCATGTCAACTGTTTTCTGGTCCAGTTTTTCGTCGAAATACCTGGCCAGTACTTTCCGGAATATCTCCTCCTTGCCGGAGACGAGATAGAAGAGCGTCATCGAAGAGCGGAGTTTCATCGTATCCACTGGACCGAAGATGTCGGCGGCGGATTTGCCGCGGACCTGGACCAGGGAGTTGCAAATCTCGCGCAGGCGGCCTCCGAGGACCTTGTCGGCAAGGTAGGCTTTTGCCTCGCCCTTGCCGATGATGCCGTAGTACATGGCCATCGATGACTTCCCGAGCCCTCTCAACTGAGGGAATACATACCACATCCAATGCCCCGTCTTGAGACCGTTGCCGATCTCTTTCAAGGCATTCTTGTATGCATTACCTTCGTCCTGCGCTTTCCTGAAGCGTTGCAAATCGTACTCCATATCGTCCGGAAGATTGATTTGCAAAGATACGTAAAAATACGGTAACGGAGAAGATTTATTCCGCCGGGACGACCAGGCGGACGGCGGAGGGGACGACCCTGATGCTGAACTGCCTGTCTGTAAGAGGGCGCCCGTCTGCATAGAGCGTCAGGTCCTTGGAGGACTCGATGATGAGGGTCCCAACCCTACGCAGGATAATGTCCGCGGCGAAGGCGGGATCGTCACCCAGTTTTCCTTCTGAAAGCAGCGGGAGCAGTTTCATCAGGCGAGTCGGGGACATATTCCTGACCGCGCAGAGGTCTAGCTTGCCGTCGTCGTTGGCGGCCTGGGGGGTGCAGAACAGACCTCCTGACCCGTAACGGCCGTTGGCCAGGGTCAGGATGAGGACGTTGCCTGCGTCCAGCGGAACGCCGTCGGCCGTCATCCTGACGGAACTGAAACTCCTCCGGAGGACGGCCGAGAGGGAGTGGAACAGCCCCTTGCCTTCGGACAAGTCTTCGAGTCCGAATGTGCAGGAGTTGAGGGCGTAGGTGTTGTTGACCCTTATCATGTCGATGCTTGTCGCGTCGCCGGCCAGGAGCCTTGCGACGCTGCCGAAGTCGCGCCCTTCGTAATACCTGGCCAGGCTGTTGGTGCCTTCAGGGTCCCAGACTGCCATGGTCTTGCCCTCGTCGGCTCCCATGAGGCCGGACGCCACTCCGGACGTGAGCCCGTCGCCGCCGCAGGCTACGAAGCAGGTGTCCAGGCCGGCGTGCAGGTCGCAGTAGAGGCTGACGTGGCGGAGGGCGTCCTCAGGACCCGCGGCTGCGTAGAAGTCGTATTCTACGCCGCGGTCGGCCTCCTTCATCTGGCGTATCAGGGAGTCGCGCTGAATTGCAGACTCCGCGCCCGCATCCTGGATGAAGAGATATCTGGATACGGAGATCATGGCACTAGCTTGTCTATGTACAGCACTCCGTCGAGATGGTCGGTCTCGTGCTGGAAGATCACGGCCGTGAAACCCTGGACGGTCTCTGAGGTGTCCCGGCCCGTGGCTGGCGAGGTATAGGCGATGTCAATGTCCTGCCAGCGCAGGACGTCGCCCCGCCTGCCCGGGACCGACAGGCATCCCTCGGGCCCCGGCTCTGGCTCGCCGCGCCTGGCGGTGACGCGGATGTTGGGGTAGACCTCGAAGGGCTCGCCCGGCTTGTCGAAGCGCTGGACGGCCACGACCCTGCGGCCTATGCCGACCTGAGGTCCTGCGATACCGACACCGTCCTGTTCGGGGGAGGTCACGGTTACGAGCATCCTTTCAGCCAGAGCGGTATACTCCGGAGATTGTATCTCTTTAAGTGTCAGATTCTTGCATGGAGTCCTCAGGAACAGGGAGTCCTTTTTGTCATCTATCGTGAGCACGCGCATGACGCCTTCACCTTTGATGACGGACTTCTCTTCCTGGCTCCACGAAGCCTTGGAACCAGGCAGGAAAATGAGCAGGAAAACCATGAGCAGAAGCAGCAGGAAGTATAGGGGACTTATTTTGTAAGGTGTCCGTCTCATAGGCATGCGTGGAAAAAGATGGTACGATTTATCCTTTCAAATTTAGGCATTATTTTCCTTTTTATTAACTTTGTACATCCAGAAATTAGATGATATGAGAACTATCAATTCCATAGGTATCCTTACCTCGGGAGGTGATTCTCCCGGAATGAACGCGGCCATCCGCGCCGTCACCCGCTCAGCCATCTACTCGGGCATGAAGGTCTTCGGCATCTACCGCGGTTGGGAAGGTCTCATCAACGGTGAGATCAAGGAGCTCACCACCGAGAGCGTCAGCAACACCATCCAACGCGGAGGCACCATCCTCAAAACCGCCCGAAGTGAAGCGTTCCGCACCGTCGAAGGCAGGCAGAAAGCCTACGACACCATGTGCCGCTTCGGCATCGAGGCCCTCGTCGTCATCGGCGGCAACGGCTCGCTGTCCGGCGCAGTGGAACTCGCGCGTGAGTTCGACGTTCCGGTCATCGGTCTTCCCGGCACCATCGACAACGACCTGTATGGCACCGACTCCACCATAGGCTACGACACGGCGCTCAACACCATCGTCGAGTGCGTCGACAAGATCCGTGACACCGCCACCTCGCACGACCGCATCTTCTTCGTCGAGGTGATGGGGCGTGACGCCGGCTTCCTGGCGCAGAACAGCGCCATCGCCGCCGGCGCCGAGGCCGCCATCATTCCCGAGGACGAAACCCATATCGACCAGCTCGCTTCCTTCATCGAGCGCGGTATCCGAAAGAGCAAGAACAGCAGCATCGTCATCGTCTCCGAAAAGGACGGCGGCGCCATGCATTACGCCGAGCGCGTCCGCAAGGAGTATCCGCAGTACAACGTGCGCGTGTCCATCCTCGGACACCTCCAGCGCGGAGGCAAGCCCACGGCGTATGACCGCATCCTCGCCAGCCGTATGGGCGTCGCTGCCATCGAGGCCTTCAACGAGGGCCAGCGCAATGTCATGATCGGCATCAAGGATGACAAGATCGTGTATGTCCCGATAGCCCGTGCCGTCAAGATCAACCGCCCCATCGAGAAGGAACTCATCAGCGTACTCAGCATACTCTCAACATAGCCGCACATGAATAAAACCACGAGAGATTTCGACGTCCCCTGCTTCATGACGGACGGCGAATACCGCCTCCGCGCGTCCGCTTTCATGGACGTCTCCCAGGATATGGCGCTGCAGGGCTCGCAGGAGCTCGGCTTCGGCTTTGACAAGATGAATCCCGTCCACCTCGGCTGGGTACTGTACCGAATGTATTTCAAGTTTTTGCGCCCGGTCATCTGGAGGGAGCACATGACCATGAATACGTGGCACAAGGGTCAGGAAGGCCTGGTTTTCCTGCGCGACTACGAGCTTCTCGGCAAAGACGGCGGGCGTGCCGTAGTCGGCACAAGTTCCTGGGTGGTCCTGGATATGCAGAACCGTTCGTTCGTACGCAACGAGTCGCTTCCCGAGTTCGTCAATCCCGAAGCTCAGAACCGTGAGAATGCAGTGGAGTTTCCTGCTCCCAAAGTCGTAATCCCGTCCTCGCTCACAAAGACTGTCGTACGCGAGCACACCGTGCAGTACTCCGACATCGACTTCAACGGCCATACCAACAATGTAAAGTACGTTGTTTGGGCCATGGACTGCATCGACCGCGCTTTCACTTCGACACACCAGGTCAGTGAGGTGGCCGTCAACTTCAACCGTGAGACAAGGCTCGGCGACAAGGTCGAACTCCAGATGGCTGAAGAAACGACGGATACCTCCCGGGTGTTCTATGTCGAAGGCTTCGTCGAAGGACGGCAGTCCTTTGCCGTAAAACTGGTTTTCTAGTTTCGGACACAGGTATAAAATGAGGGCGGATGCGTCTCGCGACGGATCCGCCCTCAACCAACTTTATGAGTGGCGTAACTAGCTTCCGACGTAGCCCCATAGCCACGTTGCCGTGAAACCGTTTACGTCGATTGTGACCAGGTGGGATTCGCCCATGCCGATGGTGGCGTCCCAGTTCTCCTCAAGGCTCCATTCGTCTGAAACCGTTATGCTGTCCATGGGATCGGCCTGGCCGTATGGCGATGTCACTTCGTGCCGGACGCCCTGGTAATCGTCGTACCAGATGCTCTGCTGGACATTGAGCCTGAAGGGAGGATTGCCCTGCTGGATGCTGACGATGCCGGCACTGCCGAAGTGGGCTCCGCTCAACTGGGAGGTATTACTGATGCTGGAGGTCCTTCCGCTGCCTTGGATGAAGAAGACGTTGATGTATGCGTGCAGCCTGGCAACGTTGGTTACTACGTCGAAGGACGTGTCTCCGGACCGGCGGAAGCCGTTGGAAGGGTCAGTGAACTCCACGCGGAGCGGGATACCGCTGCCCACGCCAATGCAGCCGTTCTCGAGGATATATTCGGGATGGTCGTAGTCGTCGACGACATAGGAATCGTAGGTTTTCACCTCCGTCCTTTCAGAGCCGACAAGCGTTATCTTGACGGTAGGCGCATTCAGGCCTCCCGACTCTATCTCGGAGTAATGCCAGACACTCTTCGAAGGCGTGATCTCCGCTCCGGTGTAGCCGTGCATCGTCCCGCTTATGGTTACCGTCAGTCCTCCGTATGACAGTTTGAGCGTGTAGACGGGCGAGGACGTGACCCAACTGCCGGACATGCCCCACCAGTCTTTCGCCACGATGTTCCTGCCGTCCCACGTGACCAGGCCGGCTGGAGCGGAGCCGCAGTCCAGGCTTTCGACCCTGGCCTGGGCCGTGACGTCGCGGACGTTTCCTGCACCGTCATCATAGGTGAGGGTAACAGGATAGGAGTTTCCTCCCCAGGTGTCCTGTTCCGTAAGCGAAGCCGTCAGTACGGGCACAGGGACAAAGACTTCGACAATCTCCACCTGCTTCGAGTCGTATACGTTGCTGTCCTCGCGGAGCACTGCCGTGACCGTGCATGAACCGCCCTTGACTCCGGTGATGATACCTCCGTTTCCGATGACGGCATATTCACAACTGGTCGGGAGCGCCTCCGGCGAGGTGCCGAAACCCCACATTAACAGGTCGTTGGATACAATCTCCCCGACGGTGTCGGTCTCGGTGAGCACTCCGTCCGTATAAGTATCAGTGTAAAGCTTCGCCTTGAGCGTTTTGCTTTCTCCGACGTTTACAGTCCCGATGTTGAGGATTTCCAGGCGGTGGACGTAGGTGATGACAGGGTCGTCCGGCTGCGCCGGTTCGAGCGTGATTATGTCCGCCGTACCTTTGATACCGTTGTAGGTCGCCCGGACGACTGCGGAGCCGGGGCCGGAGGCCCAGGTGAACACACCCCGCCCTTCGCCGGTGACGTAACTCTTTCCGGACTGGACCACCCAGGTGGCATTCCTGGTGACATCCCTGCGGCGTATTTCGGAAGGGGTGTCACTGATGCGGACACCGTCGGCAAGGATGTAGTCCCTCTCTATGTAAGTAGCTGTAAATGCGATGCTTTCGCCTTCTTCCAGTCTTGCCCGTCCAGGGTCAAGGACGACCTCTTTCTCGGTCTCTGTGGTGTACTCGGGGCCATTCACTATCCATTCGCCGGACTCGATCTTCCAGGAGCCGCGTTCACCGTGCATCTCGCCGTCCGTCGGGATCAGTGTGACCGTGTACATGCAGTTGCGCTGTACGTCGAAATTGGTGGTGGCGTCCTTGCCCAGGTACATCCTGTAGGTGATGTCCGAGCAGCTCTCGGTGTCGGTCTCGTAAGAACAGTCCACTTCGAGATAGGTGCAGTATGGGCCGGCATTCCCGATGTTGGAAGGGACCTTCCGCCACGGGTCGGTATTGCCCGGCAGAAGCGTCCCCTGCATGTTCTCGAAAGCGTACAGGACGACTTTCGATCCGGAGTTGAGCCTCGAGAGGTCGGAAGGGGAGGCGCTGTCGAAGACATAACCGCCCCCTCCGCTGTGCTCACGGCTGACACTCCCGGCGAATGCCGTATAGGCCTCGACCGGGTTGAAGATGCTCACTCCCTTGACCTTGAAGCCTTCGGGATTGCTCAGCCTCCCGGGGTCGAGGCCGAACTCCACGCGGGCCATCATCCGCTTCAGCGGGATGACCGCACGGTCGCCGTTGCCTGTCACGACGATCTCGCTGCAGCCCTCGCTGAACATCGGGATGCCCGAAGCCGCTATCCCGGAAGCCGAAACGTGCCTGACGGCCTCCGTGAAATCCTCCAGTCTGCCCACTCCTATCCTGCCTCCGAGGTTGGCGGCGGCCCAGAGCTTGTATAGGGTGCCGACGCTGCCGGTGAACTGCAGGTCGGAGGGGGAGGCGGAGTACAGCACGTCGTGGAGTGCCCCGTCACCGGTGGTTACGACTACCTGGATGTCGCTTATGGAATCCTCCCCCCAGGAGAAGGAGGAACGGGTCTGTGCGAGATCTTCCTGTACGAAGCGTATCGTCACTTGTGCTGCATTGGCGGCGTCCTGTTCCGCGGCGGGTGTGCAGGCGGCCAAGGCTGCGGCCGCTGCCGCGCACAGTGACCTGAGGATGTGTCCGGTGTGGTGTCTGTTCATGGTGTCATCTTTAGAATGTGAATGTACAAACCTCTGTGTCCCAGTCCACTACTCCAATCGTGACTATACCCGGGGTAAAGAGCCCGAGGGACAGGTAGATGTCGTCGAGGTCTTCCTTTTCCCAGGAGTAGCCGGAGTTGGCAATCAGTTCACCGGCCTTGACGGTACGATAAAGCGTCCCGTCCAGGAACACCTCCAGTTCCAGGGAATCGTCGTACTGGCGCGGTACGGTGACCATGTGGTGCATGTCCTCGTCCAGTTCGGCGAAACAGTGGAAACTGCCCCTGGTGGGTTCGAGAGTGGATATGTCGAAGCCGTTGGCATTGCCCTTCGCCCGCAGTACGACTTCGCCTTCGACCCGGTCCGGAAGTTCGATCCGGACGTGGATGACCGCGTGCTGCTTGTGCAGGACTATATGGTCCTCGGCATGTTCGCCCGTTGCATCTATCGTCTCTCCGCGGTAAGCCCAGACCGGGTCGCAGGGCTTGCCTTCGGGAATGATGAGCCTGTCGCCCTTGGCGGACATTGCGGTGTTTCCGCAATAAGCACTGACGTGCAGGAAGCATTTCTCCACTTTCTTGGAATAGGAACCCGGGTACTGGTCCGGGGCTATCTTGTCAAGGAAAAGCCTGTCGGAACTGTTGTTCCATCCCGCGACGGCCAGCCTGTCTGCGAAATCGCCACTGTTTCCGAGGTAGATGTCCAGCACGCAGGGACATGGCCCCCTGTCCTCCTTGATGGTGCAGGAGGCCATGGCCGCGCAGAGCAGCGCGGGCAGTATGAGTCTTGTCGCTCTCATGTCCCTGGCGTCATGGTGTCAGATGGTTTCGGTATAGTCGAGGATGACGTCCCACTGGACGACCTGGACCGTGACCGTACAACTGCCGTCCCGGACGGGAACATAAGGATAGTCCGAGCCTTTCTTGGTTATGACCAGTTCCTCGATGATGATGCATTTGTTCCTGCCGATGACCGGAAGTTCGATGGGATAATATGTCTGCTCGCCGCCGAGCGATGCGTCGATGACCAGCATGGTGTGCCTGGGCGACCAGGTGGATTCGAAGGACTCGCCGCTGATGAGGTTGGGGTAGCAGTAGAAACTGTGCTCCTTTGTGTAAGAGGACCTGTAGGGGATGGTGGCGTTGACCGGGTCCGAAAGGAGCTGGAAGGACTGGCAGGCAGGGTCGTTGCGGCCTTCCATCAATTTGTTGTACCAGATGGTAGGCTCCGAGGTGGCGGCATAGGTGTTGTCGCCGGCCACGTTGAGGAGATATATGGACTTGATCCTGAACTCCTTGGACGCGTTGTTGGAAGATGTGAAGGCGGATGTGACCTTCTTGATCATTACCTTGGAGATGATCCTTGTCACCGGTATGGCTATGCTGCCGCCGTCCTGGAGCACGGCTTCGACCTCTCCGGTCATGACCATGGAGCCTAGGGAATTCTCGGAGAGCAGGGAAGTCCTGGTGAGCAGCGCAGTGCGCGTGCCGATGCTTTCCATGTTGGGAGCATTGACTACGGCCATCACGGTTTTCTTTCCCTCCTTGGTGACGATGTCTCCGGTCGAGGATGCTCCGGCGTCCAGGTAGAACTCCTTGGCGCCGCCCTCGTCGAAGACGAATATCTGGAGATTCTTGATGTTGTCCTCTTCTGTCGAAGTCACGTCAGTGACACGGGTTTCAGGGCTGCCGGTGATGCGGATAGTGGTGTGGATAAGGTTGTCCGCAGGCGTCTCCACGCTTTGCCGGCCGTTGCATCCGGCCAGGCAAAGGGTCAGCATGGCGGCTGCGATGAGATGGTAATTGTTTTTCATGATATTGATGTTTAAGGGTTGTTGATTACCAGTCAGAGTTGAGGCCATAGCGGCTGATGAGTTCGCTGATCTCGGGGTCGAGGTTGCCCCTGTGGATGTAGGACGGATCCTGGTCGCATGCGTCGAGATAACTCTGCACTGCGTCCTGGTCCTCACCCTTGCGGGCATGTACGATGGCCAGGAGGTAGTTCACGGCAGGGGTCTTCTCGAGCCGGCCAAGTATGTCCAGGGCGCTCTCGTTGTAGTCCATGCAGCAGAAGGCGACGGCGGCGTTGTAGTCGCCGTAGGGGCGGAGGATGGTGACTGCGGTGCGGTAGTCGCGGTCGCGGATGGCCTGTATGCCGCGCATGTATGCCGTATCCAGCACGGTGGTGTGGATGGTATCCTTGACCATGCCCTTCCGGTGCAGGTGGAAGTCGAATCTGACTGTCCTCAGCCTTGGGTAGAGGACGGTCCGGAGCCGGGGATAGTATGGCGCGGAGGACAGGCCCCGTTCACGCGCGTCCGGGTCGCGGACTTCCGCCCTGCGGAGGTAGTCCTCGCGCTCGTCTCCACCAAGTTCCGTATCTGTGGCGACGAGTTCTGCGAGCATCTCCCAGTTCTCCGGTATGTTCCTGGAAACGAATGGGATACGCCCTCCCGGAGATGAACCTCCGTCGTACGTTGCGTCCATGGAGTAGAAGAGCCCCGCCTCCCGTGTCAGCGAGTCGCGGTACCGGCGGATGTATTTGTCGAAATACTGCGACACCGACGCGCTCCTCCTTCCGGACAGCGACTCGTTGGACCTGTAGTCGCCTTCGGGGGAACACGAGGCGGTGACGATTATGGAGTCGAGGTCGAATTCGCGGTTCTCGAGCAGGTCGCCGAGATGGCGCTTTATGCGGGAGATTTCGGAAGCGTTCTCACCAAGGCCGGGATCGATGTCGGCGCGTCCGGTCTCGAAGTCTATCCAATACGTGGAGTTGGCCGTTACCCTCCTGCCTATGACCTGTGTGAGGTATCTCTCCTCGTTCTGCGTAAGCGTGCTGAGTGAACTGATATAGAATGTCAGAGGGTCCGCTGATGGTATGGTGTAGAGGTCGTGTTCCTCCTCGAAGATGGCTCCGGACAGGGTGACGTCGACCTTCCTCAACTCCGGGGCGGTGTTGACTGTCTGCACGTACTCGTAGATGAAGTCGCCCGAGGACGTGACCATCACCGTGTCCAGGCGAAGGCCGTCGGTGACGATCGGGACCTTGACATAGCGGTTGAACATCCTGTCCTTGCGCTCTATCTTGCGGCGGTTGAACGCTGCGGCGAGCATCCGCGTGTAATGCTCGACGGCCTCGCGCTCCGTGACACCGTAGATGGAAGCGAATCTTTCGTCGGATACGAAGGTGGTATCGGTCTTGAGCTGATACAGGTCGGGGATGTTCCTGTGCAGGAAGACCTCGAGCTCGTGCCGGCGTATGAAGCGCGTGGTATCTGTAATGATGGAGTTGATGAAGCGCTCATACTGCTGGTAGCCGCGCAGCTGCGCCTTGCGGTAATCCTTGCCGGTGATGAGTACAGGCTCGAGAAGGATGTCTTCTCCCAGGACGTTCATCGCGGGCGTCAGGCGCAGCTGCCACCGGCTGTTGAGCATCGTCTGCGGCACGGTCACGAGGAAGCGCAGGTCGACCTTGCCGTGCCGTTCGGCGACGTTGCGGAAGCGGGCGGTGACAACGGCCGCGTCGATGACGTCCGTGGCCACCATCTCGCCGTCTTCGTTGCGCACGGCCTTCATGATGATCATCTCGCGGCCGTCGGGAGCCTGGACACGCAGAGTGTCGCGGTGCGCCCGCAGGCTGTCCATGGACATCTCGGGCAGGCGGTCCTCCCGCGCCAGGGCGAGGGTGGCCGCCGGCCCCTTCCGTACGCTGCGCAGCCTGGACTGCGTCGAGCAGGAGAGGACGGCCGCTATGGCAAGCACAGGGATGATATAGCGGTATGCGCGCATCAGAACTCGTATTGGAGGAATTCGTCGGTCTCGATGATCTGCAGCTTGGAGGCGAGTACGTCGTATGCGTTGCGTTCCGTGCCGTCGGCGGCGGTATAGCGCTGGCTCCTGAGGCGTCCGACTACATATACCTTGTCACCCTTGTGGATGGTCGTCAGGTCGGGGATGTTCTTTCCCTCCCAGGCACTGACGTAATGCCACGTGGTTTCGATGACGGGATCGCCGTCGCGCCCTTTGTATACGTAGTTCGTGGCCACGGAGATCCTTGCCACGCGGGAATTGCCTACTACCTGGAGCCTGACGGCACCGACGTTGCCCCTGATTTCAATGCGATTGAGTTGTTCCATAAGTCTGAGTTTGAAGGTTCGGGCCCGGACTGCGCTGACCGCCAGCGTCCCCGGCCGTGACAAAGTAAGACCATTCCCGGCCGGGGACAAGGGAACATAAAGAAAGATGACGGGGGTTTCGTATGTTTTTATATGATCAGCCTTTTTTTTGATACGTCCCCAGGAATAAAAAAACAGAAATACCACGCTTCTGTTTTTGTAGGTTCCTTGGATATGTCGTCAGGCCTGCGCAACTTGGAGGCCCAAACAAGGGAAGGAACCATGGATTATCGGGAGAAAGACTCCGACCGTCCGGTCTGCCTGGAATGCGGGGACGAGATCATGTACGGAAGGACAGGCAGGAAGTTCTGCAGCGACAGCTGCAAGAACAGGTATCACAACCGCAAATACCATTACTCCAGGTCGGTGCGGCTGCACGTGCTGGGCGCTCTGGACAAGAACTACTCCGTACTGGAGAAGCTCCTCCGCCTGGACATCCGCTCCATCAGCCTTGGCGACCTGGCGCAGATGGGTTACAATAAAGAATTCGTGACCTCCTACCACAAGGTCGGAGGTCACGACGAATACAGGTGTTTCGATATCAAATACTACTGCACGTCCACCCGGATCTTCCGGATAGAACGGGTGCAGGAGGAGGACTAGGCCTGTTTTTTCTGCGGATCCTTGAAGAGGATCGCGAAGAGGATGCCCACGACGAAGGCGTAAGCCGCGAAGATGTACCAGGCGGTGCTCCAGGACGGGTCGGCGGCGTTGTAGACGTAGTGGTTGACGACGCGTCCTGCGGCCCAGGTGCCTATCGACGCACCGAGGCCGTTGGTCATAAGCATGAACAGTCCCTGTGCGCTTGAGCGGATGCCCTTGTCTGTGTTCTCGTTGACGAAAAGCGAGCCGGAGATGTTGAAGAAATCGAATGCGACGCCGTAGACGATGCAGCTCAGCACGAACATCCATACTCCACCGCCGGGGTTGCCGGCTCCGAAGAGTCCGAAGCGGAACACCCATGCGAACATCGCGATGAGCATCACTTTCTTGATGCCGAACTTCTTCATGAAGAACGGGATGAGCAGGATGCAGAGCGTTTCGGAGACCTGGCTGAGCGAGATCAGTGCGTTGGCGTTGTTGGCGCCCCAGGCATTGGCGAATGCGGGATTGTCCTTGAACGAGGTGATGAAGGTATTGGCGTAGCCGTTGGTGACCTGCAGGGAAGCTCCCAGCAGCATCGAGAAGATGAAGAACACGGCGAACTGGCGGTCCTTGAAGAGGCGGAAGGCATTGAGACCGGTGGCCTCTGCGAAGGACTGCGTACCCTCGGACTTGGGCTTGCAGGGGCAGTCAGGCAAGGTCAGGGCGTATCCGCAGAGGATCAGGCTGATGATACCCGACACGAAGAACTGGTTGTATGTATGCTGGAACTGTATGCCGTCGGTTCCCTTGACGAAATTGACGAAGAGCATCGTGAGGATGAAGCCGATCGTGCCGAAAACGCGGATCGGGGGAAAGTCCTTGACCGGGTCCTTGCCCGACTTCTCCAACGCATTGTAAGCCACGGAGTTGGAGATGGCGATGGTGGGCATGAAGAAGGCTATGCTGACGGTATAGAGCGCATAGAACGGGCCGAAACTGATGTTGGAGCCGGCGCTCATGGCGTACCATCCCGCCGCGAGCATCGCGAGTCCGGCCACTCCCTGGCAGAGGGACAGGACCTTCTGGGCGGGTATCCACTTGTCCGCGATGATGCCCATCAGGGCGGGCATGAAGATCGAGACGAAACCCTGGGTGGCGAAGAAGAGCCAGATCTGGGTGCCGAAGCCGCAGCGCGCCAGGAAACTGCCCATGGACGTAAGGTATGCACCCCAGGCCGCGAATTCCAGGAAGTTCATGATAATCAGCCTGAGGCTGATGTTCTGATTTTTCATATGAAAACTGTTTTAGTTGTGTTTCGTTCCGGTGTGTTCTGCAAAAATAGAAGAAATTGCGCAGTTTTTACTATCTTTGAAGGTTAAAAAAAAGACGACAGATGAAATTTGTCCAGACCGCAGCCGATCCTTGCAGCTCCGCACGTTGCGGAGTGCTCAGCACCGACCATGGCGACATCCATACTCCCATCTTCATGCCCGTCGGTACCCTCGGGTCCGTCAAGGGCGTGTACCATAAGGAGTTGAAGGATGACATCGGCGCGGAGATCATCCTGGGCAACACCTATCACCTGTACCTCCGTCCCGGCCTGGACACGCTCCGCGCCGCCGGAGGTCTCCACAAATTCGAGTCCTGGGACAGGCCCATCCTCACGGACAGCGGCGGCTTCCAGGTCTTCTCGCTCAGCCCCATCCGCAAGCTCAGGCCCGAGGGCTGCACCTTCTCCTCGCACATCGACGGCTCGCGCCACACCTTCACCCCTGAGAACAACGTCGATACCCAGCGCATCATCGGGGCCGACATAATGATGGCCCTCGACGAATGCTGCCCCGGCGATGCCGACTACAGGTATGCCGAGAAGTCGCTGAAACTCACGCAGTCGTGGCTGGAGCGCTTCGCGCGGCGTTTCCGCGAGACTGAGCCGTTGTACGGCCATTCGCAGTGCTTCTTCCCGATCGTCCAGGGCTGCGTTTATCCCGACCTGCGCCGCCGCGCGGTCGAGCACGCCGTGCAGTTCGATGCCGACGGCTATGCCATCGGCGGCCTCGCGGTCGGGGAGCCTACCGAGAAGATGTACGAGATGCTCGAGGTCGTGGACCCCATCCTCCCCAAGGACCGTCCCCGCTACCTGATGGGTGTCGGAACGCCGGCCAACATCCTAGAGGGCATCGCCCGCGGCGTGGACATGTTCGACTGCGTTATGCCCACGCGCAACGGCCGCAACGGCATGCTTTTCACCTGGGAGGGCATCATGAACATGCGCAACGCCAAATGGGCGGAGGATTTCTCGGAACTCGACCCCAACGGTACGTCGTTTGTGGACCATACATATACCAAAGCCTACCTGAGGCACCTTTTCATCGCCGGTGAGATGTTCGCCGCCATGATCGCCTCGGAGCACAACCTCGCATTCTATCTCGATGTCGTGCGGCAGGCGCGCAAGCACATTGAAGAGGGCGACTTCGCCTCCTGGAAGGAGGAGGCCGTCCGGAAAGTGACCAGAAGACTGTGATATGACACTCCAACCGAAGAAACTGGACTGGTACATATTCAAGAAGTTCATGCTGACCTTCGTCATCGCGCTGGTGCTCATCATCGGCATCGTCATCGTGTTCGACATCAGCGAGAAGATTGACAAGTTCGTGGCCAACCAGGCGCCGCTCAGGGCGATCATAGTGGACTACTACATGAACTTCATACCGTTCTTCGTGAACATGTACAGCGCGATGTTCGTGTTCATCTCGGTTATCTTCTTTACCTCGCGTATGGCTGCCAACTCCGAGATCATAGCCATCCTTTCCGGCGGCGTCAGTTTCCATCGCATGATGGTGCCGTACATAGTGGCTTCGAGCATCATAGCGCTGGTGTCGCTCGGACTGAACCTGTACGTGATCCCGCGCTCGAACCAGCAGCGACTGCTCTTCGAGAGGGAATTCGTAAAGGACAAGCGCACCGCGGTGCGCGACGTCCATTACCAGATTGCGCCGGGCCAGTTCGTCTATGTCGAGAGTTTCAGCACCTGGAACAACACCGCATACCGCTTCACCCTCGAAAGCATCGAGGACAACAAGATAGTGAGCAAGCTTTCCGCCGAGACGGCGGCCTGGGACAGCCTCTCCGGGGCATGGAACCTGAAGAAGTATTTCATCCGCGACTATACTTCCGGCATGTCCGACCAGATCCGTTCCGGCGCACAGCTCGACACCGTCATCGCATTGACCGTCGACGATTTCTACCGCAACGCCCAGACTGTCCAGACCCTCCCGTACAACGAACTCCAGTCACTCATCAAGACCCAGCAGATGCGCGGCGACTCCAATATCATGTACGCCCAGATCGAGAAGCACAACCGCTGGGCCATGCCCTTTTCCTGCATCATCCTGACCATCATCGGAGTGGCTCTCTCTTCGCGCAAGAAACGCGGAGGCCTTGGCTGGAACCTGGCCCTGGGCATAGCCATTACGTTCTCATATATCCTATTCCAGCGTTTCGCGCAGATGTTCGTCTATACGGGCATAATGCCGCCGGGGCTGGCCATCTGGATACCGAATTTCCTGTTCGCCATCATCGCTGCGTTCCTCTACAGGGTGGCGCCAAAGTAAAATGCATATATGATAGTCAAGATTGTAAACCGGTCGCAGTGGTCTTTGCCGCAATATGCGACCCCATTGTCCGCAGGTGTGGACCTGCGGGCGGACATCCCGGAGGGGATCGTTCTGGAGCCCCTCGGCCGGGCCATTGTGCCCACGGGGTTTTACCTTGAGATACCGGCCGGGTACGAGGCGCAGGTGCGCCCGCGCAGCGGCCTTGCCGCGAAGAAGGGCGTCACCGTCCTCAACTCGCCGGGCACGGTCGACGCGGACTATCGCGGCGAGGTGAAGGTCATCCTCGTGAACCTCTCGTCAGAGCCCTTCACCGTGGAGCCCGGAGAGCGCATCGCACAGATGGTTTTCGCCCGTCACGAGCAGGTTGAATGGGATGAGGTTGAAGTACTTGAAGAATCGGAACGCGGAGCCGGAGGCTTCGGAAGCACTGGAGTGAAATGACGATTGAAGGATTATATCAGGAGTATAAGGCCTGCGGCTGTCGCGTTACGACAGACAGCAGGGCCATTTCCGGGGGCGAGATGTTCATAGCCCTCAAGGGTGATAATTTCGACGGCAACGAGTATGCGCTGAAAGCGCTGGAGGCGGGCGCGGCGCGCGCCGTCGTGGACGACGGCAGCGCCGCGGCAGCCAGCGGCGATCCCCGCGTCATCGCCGTCCCCGACGGCTTCGACGCGCTGCGGTCGCTGGCGCGCCATCATCGCCGCAACTGTCTGGGAGACAATCATCTGACGGTTCTTGGCCTGACTGGCACCAACGGCAAGACCACCACCAAGGAACTGATCCGCGCCGTCCTTTCCGCCAAGTACAGGGTGACCGCGACGGAGGGCAATCTCAACAATGACATTGGCGTTCCGCTTTCCCTGCTGAAGATAACTCCCGAGACGGAATTGGCCGTCATCGAGATGGGTGCAAGCCATCCCGACGACATCAAGCATCTCGTCGACGTCTGCGAGCCCGACTGCGGCCTCATCACCAATGTGGGCAAGGCACACCTGCTGGGCTTCGGCAGCTTCGAGGGAGTAAAGCAGGCCAAGGGGCAGCTTTACGATTTCATCGCCGCCCACGGCGGGGAGGTGTTCGTCAACGTAGATGACGACAACCTCCGCGCAATGGCGGGGGAGCGCGCCGGCCTGTCCATCATCCCTTACGGGATGGACTACAACGGCGCAGAGGTCGTCCCGCCCACCCCTGAGCATCCCTTCCTTCGTATCCGCCTGGGTGACAGGGAGATAAATACCAGTCTCGTCGGTGCTTACAATGCAATGAACGTCCTGGCGGCGCTCTGTATCGGATGCCATTTCGAGGTGCCTTTCGACGACGCTGTCGCTGCGGTGGAGGCCTATACGCCTTCCAACAACCGCTCCCAGATGCAGAAGACCGAACGCAATACCCTCATTCTGGATGCCTACAACGCCAATCCTTCAAGTATGGGAGTAGCCCTGGACAGCTTCGCTTTGATGGAGGCGCCGCGCAAGGTCGCCCTGCTTGGCGACATGCGCGAACTCGGAAACAATTCCCTCCAGGAGCACGTCAAGGTGGTTGAAAAGATCGCCGCTTCGGATTTCGAGGCGTGCCTGGTGGGGGAGGAGTTCGGAAAGGCTCTGGAGGTCGCAGGCATGCCTGCGAATGTCCTCGGCCATTTCGCCAGCTCGGATGAGCTGGCCGGATGGCTGCAGGAACATCCGCTGGCCGGAGCCTGCGTACTTGTCAAGGGTTCCCGCGGTATCCGTATGGAGAAGACGGTTCCAGCCTTGTAGCGAGTACGGTGAAGATGCGTGCTATACTGTAGCCGATGATGAATCCGGCTATCGCACCGACCACCACGTCCCCGAAATAATGCTTGCCCGCGAAGATACGGCTGAGACCTATCAGGGCCGCCCAAATGAATATGAACCACTGGTACGCTCCGTACCGGTGGTTTCTGTCTGCCTCAAGGCAGACGCTGGAGGCCGCCGCGAAGCCGAAGGCGTTGGCGGCGTGCCCCGAGAAAAAGCCGTAGTAGCCTGCACGGCCTTCAAGCACGTGCAGGCCATGCCTCAGCATGTCTGCATTGTAGCACGGTCGCAGGCGGCAGACGGAGTTTTTTACCAGATTCGCGAACTGGTCGCAGGCAACGACGGTAAGGACCATCGCCAGTACCGCCATCAAGCCTTTCTTCCATCCCATCCTCTTGATTACCAGGAAAATGACTGCAGCATATAACGGATACCAGGTTTCTTTCAGGGAGAAGAACTGCCAGAGGCAGTCTCCCGCTTCAAAATGGAGGCTGTTCAAGGTCAGCGTAATCCGCTGATCGAGGGCGTCGATGGCTTCCAGACTCATTTCTGGAGGGTTTTCCAGAGGGTTTCCTTAAGTTCCTTGAGACCTTCCTGGGTCATTGAGGAGATGAATACATGCGGTATGTCGTCAGGAAGGGTGGGCTCGATCTCCTTCTCGATCTGGGGGTCGATGAGGTCGCACTTGGTTATGGCGAGCACCCTGTCCTTGACGAGCAGTTCGGGATTGTATTCCTCGAGTTCCTTGAGGAGGGTACTGTATCCTGCGGCGATGTCGTCCTCCTCGGCGGAGACCATGAACAGGAGTACGGAGTTGCGCTCGATGTGGCGCAGGAAGCGGATGCCTATGCCGCGGCCTTCGTGAGCGCCTTCGATGATGCCCGGGATGTCGGCCATTACGAACGAGCGGTCGTCGTAGTACTTGACAATTCCCAGGTTGGGCTCCAGTGTGGTGAAGGCATAGTTGGCAATCTTCGGTTTTGCAGATGTGATGGTAGCCAGGAGGGTGGATTTGCCCGCATTCGGGAATCCGACCAGTCCCACGTCAGCCAACAGCTTGAGTTCCAGTATGAACCATCCTTCGACCCCTTCCTCTCCGGGCTGCGCGAAGCGCGGCGTCTGGAGGGTCGGTGTCTTGAAATTGGTGTTGCCCAGGCCGCCGCGGCCGCCACGGCAGAGGATGCGCTCTTCGCCGGCCTCGACGAGCTCGAAGAGCTCCTCGCCGGTCTCGGCGTCCTTCGCCACGGTGCCGAGCGGGACATCGAGGTAGATGTCACCGCCGTTCTTGCCGTGGCGGTTGCCGCCCTCGCCCTTGCCGCCGTCCTCGGCCTTGACGTGCTTGCGGTACTTGAGGTGGATCAGGGTCCAGAACTGCGGGTTGGCGCGCAGGATGATGTGGCCGCCGCGGCCGCCGTCGCCGCCGTCAGGCCCGCCCTTCGGGATGTACTTTGCACGGTAAAGGTGGGTGGAGCCCGCGCCTCCGTGTCCGGACGCGCAGAATATCTTGACGTAGTCTATGAAGTTGCTCTCGGCCATGTCGTTATCATCTGATTCGCTGCAAAGTTAGCGATTATTTGCCGTTTCTCCGCAACTCTTCCGTCCAACTTCTCCTTTTCCCCTCCATCCTTCGCCTTTTTGCCGAAGGATGTGCCGCTTCCCCCAACATCCTTCGCCCTTTTGCCGAAGGATGTGCCGCTTCCCCCAACATCCTTCGCCCTTCTGCCGAAGGATGTGCCGCTTCCCCTGACATCCTTCGCCTTTTTGCCGAAGGATGTGCCAGTTCCCCCGACATCCTTCGCCTTTTTGCCGAAGGATGTGCCGCTTTCCCCGACATCCTTCGCCCTTTTGCCGAAGGATGTGCCGCTTCCCCCAACATCCTTCGCCCATTTGCCGAAGGTTGCGGCCTTTTCGGCGTAATCCTCTACCGGAGGTTGAGGGTTGAGAGGGAAAACGGGAAAAAAGGGGTTAACCCTCAACCGTGGGTGGAAGGTTGAGTGAGGGGGAACGGCGTGGAGGAACACGGAAACTGAGAGTCAGTAGACGTGAGAATCAAAGGGAGCGTAGGTCTACGGACGGGGGGGTGTATGGAAGCGGATGGCCAGCGGATGTTGAGGGTCAGCGGACGCGGAGGCGGCGGCCGATATGCAGGATTGTTCTCCGGGTGATGCCGTTGAGTTCGCAGAGGCGGTCTATGGTGGTGCCGTAGGTCTTGGAGATCCTGTCGAGGGTATCGCCGCTGCGGATGGTGTGATACTCGGCGCCAGCAGGGTCGGAGGCCGGTAATGCTGCGGACTGGGTTGAGGATTGGGCCGCAGACCGGGTTGAGGATTGTGATGTGGACTGTGATGCGGACTGGGCAGCAGGTTTAGGCGCCGGTGCGGGAGCGGCAGGGGAACCGGCTGCCAGCGACGGCACCCGCACGCTGGAAGTGCTCTCGGAGAGAGCCTGCCACGTGCCGCCTGGGTTCAGGACGATCCGTCCTCCCAGGGCGGAGCCTTCGCCGGGTCCGGACAGCGTGCCGTCCGCGTTCTGGACGGCCCAGGTTCCGTCCCCGAACAGGACGAGCCGGCTGTCTGCCGTCCCGAGCGACAGCGTATCCTGTACCGGAAGGAATACATTGCCGTAAACTTCTTCGAAATCAATGGGTTCCGGCTCCGGAACCTCTATCTCGAAATCCGGGAGGATGCGTCTTGCCCCGAGGAATCTCGCTGCATAATACTCCTCCGTAATGTGCGAAACCGTGATGCCTCCGTGGGTGGCGGCATGGATGAAAGTGAAATCCTGACCGTCCGGAGACATCTCGATGAATATGCCGACGTGGCCGACGGTTTTGCGGCTGGCCCTGGCGCCGAAAATGATTATGTCTCCTTTCTGCATGTCCGCATACGTGCCTTCGACTGCTCTGCCGTACTTTGCCTGGTCCCTGGATGTATTCGGAAGCGTGTATCCCAGCTTGCGGTAAACATAGCAGGTAAAACCGGAGCAGTCGAAGGCCTTGGGGCCGCGGGCAGCGTACCTGTACGGGGTACCGATATGACTGTAGGCCTCGTCAATGAGCAGGTCGGCGACCTGCGCGGCGCTGAGCGTGACGCTGTCGGCGGCCGCGTGCCCGGCCGCGACGGCGCACTGCGCGCCGCCCACCACCGCCGTGAATACGGTAATGATCAATATCTGGAGTTTCTTCGCTTGCATTCTCGATAATAATTGCTAAAATTACAAAATTTTTCGATAACACTCTTAACAATGAAGGATTATTTTGATTTCAAAGGCCAGGTCGCTCTCGTGACCGGCTGCTCCGGCGGCCTGGGAGTGCAGATGGCCAAAGCCCTTGCCAATCAGGGATGCAATATCGTCCCTGTCGCCCGTCGAATGGAGAAACTTGAAGAGGTGGCATCCGAACTCCGCTCCACTTATGGTGTCGAGGTTCTTCCCATCAAGTGCGACATTACTTCTACGGAACAGGTGGAAGCTGCTGTAAAGCAGGCACTTGCTCATTTCGGGCGCATAGATGTCGTCATAAACAATGCCGGCACTGGCGCCGTCGCGCCGGCCGAGGATATAACTGACGCCCAGTTCGAGAGCGAGATGCAGATCGACCTTTTCGGTACGTTCCGCGTCGCCCGTGCGGCCGCCAAGCTTGCGATGATTCCCGCGGGCTATGGCCGCGTGATCAACATCGCCTCGATGTACGGCCTTGTCGGAAACAAGATC
This sequence comes from Bacteroidales bacterium, assembly GCA_017519865.1. Classification (GTDB taxonomy): domain Bacteria; phylum Bacteroidota; class Bacteroidia; order Bacteroidales; family UBA932; genus Cryptobacteroides. The sequence goes on from JAFWRQ010000035.1 coordinate 47,083, forward strand.
GCCCCCGCGTCCCCGTACCATGCTGCCAAGGGAGGCGTCGTCAACCTTACCCGCGCACTTGCCGCAGAGTGGGGCAAATACGGCATCACCGTGAACACCATCTGCCCGGGCTATTTCTACACTCCTCTGACCAAGGAAACGCTTGATTCAGAGTTCTTCCAGAACTATGCGCACAGCGTTATCCCGATGGAGCGCTACGGCAATGAGGGCGAGCTCGACTCCGCAGTCCTCTTCCTCGCGTCTCCGGCATCGACCTATGTCACCGGAATCGCGGTACCGGTCGACGGCGGCTACACCTGCGTCTAACCTCATTCCAGAATGCTTATCCGGAACGGCCTCACAGCCGTTCCGTTTTTTTTGCCATAGAATGAACGTGGCGCACTCGCTGTTCATTCCGTGGCATCAATCCGTGTCAGAACGGGCTGTTTTGAGCCACAGGATGAATGTCAGGGCTCTCCAGTCCATTCCGTGGCATAAGACATGGAGGTCGGGGGGCTGACAGAATGGCAGTTGAGAAGAATGTTGGTAACTTCGGGCAATGATTTTGTTAATATGGTAGAAAATGAGTAATTTTGCATGAATATGGTTTATTCCGTGCTGCGGTGTGTGGAGAGAGGGGCTTCGAGGGCCGGAAGATTATTGTGAATCAGACTATAAGTATTAATAAATATGGGATTTGCTAGTGTTATAGGAAAACTGTTCGGAACGAAGGCGGATAGGGATATGAAGCTTGTCAGGCCGATTCTGGATAAGATCCTTGCCGAATATGACAGCATTGATAAACTGAGTAACGACGAGCTCCGCGCCCGCTCGGCCGGCCTGAAGGAGCGGCTCCGCGAGGTCGAGGCCCCCTTCGAGGCCCGCATCGAGGAGATCCGCCAGGCACTGGAGGGCGACCTCCCCGTGGCCGAGAAGGAAAAGCTCGCCACTGAGTCGGACAAACTCGTCAAGGACGAGGACGAGGCCATCGAGAAGTGCCTCGACGAGATCCTCCCGGAGGCTTTCGCCATCATGAAGTCCACGGCGCGCCGTTTCGCGCAGAACGAGTTCATAGAGGTTACCGCCACGCAGTTCGACCGTGACCTCAGCATCAAGCACGATTTCGTCCACATCGAGGGCGACACCGCCGTCTATCAGAACCACTGGGTCGCCGGCGGCAACGAGATCACCTGGGACATGGTCCACTACAATGTCCAGCTGATCGGCGGAACCATCCTCCATCAGGGCAAGATCGCCGAGATGGCCACCGGCGAGGGCAAGACCCTCGTCGCTACGCTCCCGGTCTTCCTCAACGCCCTCGCCGGCAAGGGAGTCCATGTGGTCACTGTCAACGACTACCTCTCCAAGCGTGACTCCGAGTGGATGGGCCCGCTCTATATGTTCCACGGTCTCTCCGTCGACTGCATCGACAAGCATCAGCCCAACTCGGACCAGCGCAAGCACGCCTACGACTGCGACATCACCTTCGGAACGAACAACGAGTTCGGTTTCGACTACCTCCGCGACAATATGGCCACGCGCGCCCAGGACCTCGTCCAGCGCAAGCATCACTACGCCATCGTCGACGAGGTCGACTCGGTGCTCATCGATGACGCCCGTACCCCTCTCATCATTTCGGGTCCGGTCGCCCAGGCAGAGGACGACGCGCAGTACATGGAGTTCAAGCCTTACGTCGAACGCCTCTATACCAGCCAGCGTACGCTCGTCAACCAGTGCCTCAACGAGGCCAAGAAACTCATCGCGGCAGGCGACGAGGCCGAAGGCGGCAAACTCCTGCTCCGCGCCCACAAGGGCCTTCCGAAATACCAGCCCCTCATCAAGTATCTGAGCGAGCCCGGTATCAAGACCCTCCTGCAGAAGGTCGAGAACTACTACATGCAGGACAACGAGAAGGAGATGCCCGTCGTTACCGACGACCTCTTCTTCGTCATCAACGAGAAGCAGAACTCCGTCGTCAAGACCGACAAGGGTGACGCAATGCTGGCCAAGTCGGTAGGCAACGAAGACTTCTTCATCCTCCCTGACGTGGGCGCACGTACTGCCGAGATCGTGGCCGAGAACATCTCCGCCGCCGAGAAGCAGGAGAAGAAGGACGCGCTCATGGAGGAGTTTTCGCTGAAGAGCGAGCGAGTCCACGTTGTGGAGCAGCTTCTCAAGGCCTACGCGATGTTCACCAAGGACATCGACTACATCATCTCCGACGACAACAAGGTCAAGATCGTCGACGAGAGCACCGGCCGTATCATGGAGGGCCGCCGCTGGAGCGACGGTCTCCACCAGGCCGTCGAGGCCAAGGAGAACGTCAAGGTTGAGGCGGCCACCCAGACCTTCGCCACCATCACCCTGCAGAACTACTTCAGGATGTACCACAAACTCGCCGGCATGACCGGTACCGCCGAGACCGAGGCGGGTGAGTTCTGGAGCATCTACAAACTCGATGTGGTCGTCATCCCGACCAACCGTCCGGTCATCCGCGACGACCAGGAGGACCTCATCTACAAGACCAAGAAAGCGAAATACGCCGCCGTCATCAACCGCGTCGTAGAACTCTCCAAAGCCGGCAGGCCGGTGCTCGTCGGTACCACTGACGTGGAGACCTCCGAGCTCCTCAGCCGCATGCTGCGGCTCCGTGGCATCAGGCACAACGTGCTGAATGCCAAGGAGCACGCGCGCGAGGCCGAGATCGTGGCACAGGCGGGCCAGACCTCCGCCGTCACCATCGCCACCAACATGGCCGGCCGCGGTACCGACATCAAGCTCTCGGAGGACGTCAAGAAAGCCGGCGGTCTCGCCATCATCGGCACCGAGCGCCACGACTCGCGTCGTGTCGACCGCCAGCTGCGCGGCCGTTCCGGCCGCCAGGGCGACCCCGGCAGCTCCACCTTCTACATCTCCCTTGAGGACAAGCTCATGCGTCTGTTCGGCTCCGAGAAGATCGCCGGCGTCGTCGACCGCCTAGGCATGCAGGAGGATGAGGCCCTCGAGGCCCCGATGCTCTCCAACGCCATCGAGAAGGCCCAGAAGAAGGTCGAGGAGAACAACTTCGGCATCCGCAAGCGCCTGCTCGAGTATGACGACGTCATGAACTACCAGCGCGAGGCCATCTACTCCCGCCGTCGCAACGCCATCTCCGGAGAGCGCATCGAGATCGACGTCATGAACATGATGACAGACACGGCGGCCATCATCGCAGAGTCTTCGAAGGGCATGCCTTACGAGGATTTCGAGCAGACCGTGATGGCAAAGCTCTCCATCGACCTCGGCTTCGACGCCGAGTTCTATGAGAAGGCCAAGGAGGAGGAGATCGCCGACAAGCTTTGCGACCACATGTTCGAGGTGTACAACCGTCGTATGGACACCCTTGTTGCGAAGGTTGCCCCCATCATCAAGCAGGTCTACGAGAAGCAGGGCTCGATGTATCAGAACATCGCCCTCCCGATCAGCGACGGCCGCAAGATGCTCAACCTCTCGGTCGACCTCAAGAAAGCGTACGAGACCGAGTCCCGCGAGGTGGCCAAACGCCTCAGCCAGACCATTATACTCTATCAGATCGACGAGCACTGGAAGGAGCATCTCCGCGAGATGGACGACCTGAAGCAGAGCGTACAGAACGCCTCTTACGAGCAGAAGGATCCGCTCGTGGTCTACAAGCTCGAGGCCTACAACCTCTTCGCCGCAATGCTCGAGGAACTCAACCAGGACGTCCTGTCATTCCTGCTGCGCGCCTTCATCCCGCTCCGCGACGACGTCTCGGCGCCGCGCCAGGCGCAGGCCCCGCGCCGCACCGACATGAGCCAGATGCGCACGCAGCACGACAACCTCTCCACCAACGGAGAGCAGAAGTCCAATACTCCCGTCAAGGTCGACAAGCGCGTCGGCCGCAACGACCCCTGCCCCTGCGGCAGCGGCCTGAAGTATAAGAACTGCCACGGCAAGGGCGTGGTCTAACAGAATAATCAAGTAAAAACAGATATGGCTAAAACAATGGAACCTACAGTTAATGTAAACGAAGTCAGCAGGATCTCCACCGGCACCACTGTCAAAGGCGAGATCTCATCCTCCAACGACATCCGCATCGACGGCACATTCGAAGGCAAGATTTACTCCAAGGGCAGGGTAGTGGTCGGTGAGAAGGCCCTCATCAAGGGCGACATCGTCTGCTCCAACGTCGATTTCTGGGGCACCATGGAGGGCAACTTCTTCGTCAAGGACACCCTCTCCCTCAAGAGCTCATCCAAGGTTAAGGGAGACCTTCACATCAAGCGTCTGCAGGTCGAACTCGACGCCAAGTTCGACGGCACCTGCCAGATGATCAGCGAGGCCGATTTCGACCGCCTTGTCGGCGGCGCGGCCCCTGCGAAGCCGGCTGCAGCGCCGCAGGCGCCTTCCCAGCCCGCCGCACAGTCACAGAACAAATAACCTATAATCATACGAAGCCATGACACTCCTTATCATTCTTGCCATTGTCGCCCTTTTGGTGCTTTGGGTCATCGGTGTTCAGCGCAAGCTTGTCGAAAAGGACGAGCTCTGCAAGAATGCACTCAGCCAGATCGGTGTCCAGCAGGCCAGCCGCTGGGATGCCCTTACCGCCCTCGTCGAACTCGTCAAGTCCTATAACGAGCACGAGTACAACACTTTGCGCGATGTCATCGCCCAGCGCAAGAATATCACCGGAGAAAGCACCGTCGCCGAGGCCCAGGCCCAGGAGCAGGCCCTCACCGGTCTCGTACGCAACATCAACCTCGTCGCCGAGCGCTATCCCGAGCTCAAGGCGAACGAGAACTACGCCAAGGCCATGGACAGCGTCAACCTCTACGAGAACCAGGTACGTCTCAGCCGCATGACCTTCAACGACACCGTGACCAAGTACAACAAGGAGATCCGTCAGTTCCCGACCTCGCTCGTCGCCGGCGCCCTCGGCTTCAAGACCCGCGACTACCTCGACGAGGCGGTCGGCAAGTCGGAAATGCCTTCGATGAAGATCTGATGAGACGTCTTTTCGCCTCCCTCATAGCAGCATTGGCTTTCGCCAGTGCTGTTTTCGCTGTAGACTGGAGCGTACACGACATCAATGTCAATGTCCGCCTCTACCGTGACGGCAGCGCCATAGTCAGCGAGGTTTGGAACCTCACTGCCCAGGAGGGGACAGAAGTGTATGTAACCCGAACCAATCTCGGCGACATCGAGATCACGGACCTTTCGGTTTCGGACGAGACCGGCACGATGTACACCTTCGAGAACCGCTGGGACGTGGACCGCAGCCTGGCCCGCAAGGCGGGACGCTGCGGTTTCAACCGCGTCCCCGGAGGACTCGAGATATGCTGGGGCCTGGGTAGTTACGGTACCCACACCTACAGTGTCCGCTACCGTATGTCCAATGTAGTCAAGTCCTTGCGTGACTACGACATGCTGCATCTGCAACTCGTCAACGACGAGATGCCGTCGCCCCCGGAGCACGTCAAGGTGACGGTCGAGGCGCAGAATGCGCAGATCGACACCTCCTGGGTGCGCATCTGGGGCTATGGCTTCCACGGCGACGCCTCCTTCGAGGACGGCAAGGCTGTATATGAATCTACCGAGAAGTTCCGCTACGAGAGTTCCGTCATCGCGCTGATGCGCTTTGACAAGGGAGTCTTCGAGCCCAAGAGCGTCCAGGACAAGGATTTCCAGACCATCCTGGACCGCGCCATGGAGGGCTCGGACTATTATCGTGAGCCTGTGAAGAAGACCTGGCAGCAGAAACTTGCCGAACTGTTCTTCTCCCTGTTCGGAGTCTTCATCACCTTCTGCTTCATACTCCTTCCTTTCCTGCAGTTCCTCAACGGCAACAAGCTGTCGCGCCGTCAGAAGCGCAAGGTCCTCGGAGGTCCTGCGGACAAGGTCGCTTGGTGGCGCGACCTGCCTTTCCAAGGAGACATCTACAAGACCGACTACATACTCGACCTGCTTGAGACCAAGCGCCAGAGCAACGGCGTTGCCTCCGCCATGATACTCCGGATGATCGAGAAGGGTTTCCTCCTCGTCTCCAAGGATGAGAAAGGCAAAGTAGAGATACGCTTCAACGAGGCACTTGACACCAAATTGCTGGACTCCAATGAACTCGGGCTCTATGACATGATGAAGCAGGCCAGCGGCGCTGACCTTGTCCTCCAGGACAAGGAGTTCTCCCGCTGGTCGCAGCGCTCGCGCAGCCAGGATACCATCCGCCTCTGGGCGAATGGCATCAACCTGGATGCGAGGCGCGGGCTCCGTGCGGACAACATCGTCAGCGGCAAGAAATTCTCCGAGAAAGGCAAGGTCGAGGCTCAGCACGTGATGGGCTTCAAGAACTTCCTCAACGACTTCACGCTCAGTTCGGAACGCGAGTCGGTCGAGGTCGGTCTATGGAAAGACTATCTCGTATACGCCGCGCTCTACGGCATAGCCGACAAGGTAGCCAAGGAACTCAAGGACATCGACCCGAAGGTCTTCGAACAGGTAATGGTATACGACTACACCATGTTCAATGACGTGGTCCGCATGACCAACAACCTCGGCCGTTCCATCACCAATGCACGATATGCTCCGCAGTCATACTCCGGGCCGCGCGGCGGCTTCGGAGGTTTCGGCGGCGGCACCTCCTTCGGTGGTGGCGGCGGCTTCTCCGGAGGAGGCCACGGCGGCGGAGTCCGTTAGTCCCGCTTCTCCCCGTAAAAGTGTATATCACTCGGAATATGAAATCATTCAGCAGACTGCTCATACTGGTGGCGGCGATAGTTGCCGCCACCGTTGTCGGCTGCCGCGTGCAGAAGACCGTTGTCATCCTCGGCGACTCTTATTCTACTTTCGAAGGGTATGTGCCTGAAGGCTTCGCCGTCTGGTACGACTCCAACGCAAAGGAAGAGAATGATGTCGATGAAGTCGGGCAGACGTGGTGGTTCAAGCTTTGCCGGCAGACCGGTCTTAAACTTTTGGGTAACAACAGCTACAGCGGTTCGACTGTCTGCAATACCGGCTATGACGGAGATGACTACTCCGACAGATCGTTCATAACCCGCATGCCGCAAACACTTGGATATCAGGAGGAACATCCCGATATCATCCTGATCTTCGGTGGCACCAACGACTCTTGGGCAGACGCTCCCCTCGGCTCCCTCAAGTTCGGGGGCTGGACCGAGGATGACCTCAAGCAGGCATTGCCGGCGTACTGCTACATGCTGGATTACTATAAAGTGAATGCTCCCGACACGCGTGTCATAAACATTGTGAACGACGGCCTCAAACCCGAGATCACGGATGGAATCATTGCTGCGGCAAAACACTACGGAATGGAGTATATCCTTCTGGATGGCATAGACAAGGGCTGGGGTCACCCTACCATCAAGGGAATGCAGCAGATTTGCGATGCAGTCGCTGCGGCGCTCTGACCTTTGTTTTTCCGTTGAAAAGTACTATATTTGAAAATCTACCGAACCTTGCACGATGAATTTCAAGCGTTTACTCTTCGTCCTTGCATTGGCCGCCGCACTTCCAGCCTTCGGCCAGACCAAGTTCGTGTTCACGCCCCAGTGGTCTGCCCAGGCCCAGTTCGCCGGCTACTACGTGGCGAAGGACATGGGATTCTACAGGGAAGAGGGGCTTGACGTCGAGATCAGGCATCCTTTCTCGACGCAGACCCGCGAGGAGATAGTCCTCTCCGGCGGGAGCGATGCTGTCTCCCTGTTCATGTGCGAGGCCATGGAAATGGTGGACAAAGGGATACCCCTTGTGAACATCCTTCAGACATCGATGAACAGCGGCATGACCATCATCTCCCGGTATGGAGGCGATCCGATGACGCTGCGTAATGCCAAGGTCATCAAGTGGAGGGCTGGTTTCAGCCAGGTCGCCATGGCGATGGCTACTCGAGAGCATCTTGATTACAAGTGGATTACAGCTGCTTCAAGTCTGAATATCTTCGTGTCCGGAGTAGTCGATGCAGCCCTGGCGATGAGTTACAACGAGTATTACCAGTTGCTTTCCACCGGGATTATCAGTCCGGGGAAGGGCATATACCGTTTTTCAGAGCACGGCTACAACGTCCAGGAAGACGGTGTCTATATGACTGCTGAGGGGTACGGGAAGAACCGCGACGCAGCCGAGCGCTTCGCCCGGGCCAGCCGCCGGGGCTGGGAGTGGTGCGCCGCGCATCCCGAAGAGGCTCTGGAGATCGTCATGAAGTATGTAAAACAGTTCCGCATCCCCACCAACCAGGTCCTGCAGCAACTTATGCTGGAGGAGATTCTCCGGCTTCAGCTAGACCCCGATTCCGGGAAACGTGAATTCCGCTTGCGTCCGGATATGGTGAAGTTTTCCAGCGACCTTATGCTGGAAGGCGGCATCATCAAGAATGAGGTGACTTATGAAATGCTGATGCCATGAGAAGGATTATCGATATCTTCCGCAAGTCGTTCTCGGCCAGGGTTTCCCTTTATGCCGTCCTTGCTGCCGCCGGTGTTTTCCTCCTTGCGTTGTCTTACGTATCCCGGTATTCCAGACGTTCAGTCTGGGACGAGGCGACCAAACGCGCCTCGCAGGTCCTTGAAAACTGTGAGCTCCGTCTCACCCGTATCCTGGAGGACGTGGAGGCTATGGCTGACAATGTCGAATGGCTGGTCTACCGCCATCTCGATTCTCCCGATACGCTTGTAGAATACACCAGGACCGCCCTCCAGGGCAATCCCGACCTGGTCGGATGTGCCATCTCCTTCGAACCTTATTTCTTTGAAGGTGAGGAGTATTTCTCAGCCTATTCCAGCCGCGACGAGAATAATGTCATCACTACGGAACAGGAAGGAGACGAGGACTACCAGTATTTCTATCTCGACTGGTACCTTATGCCGAAACTTCTGAACCAGCCGGTGTGGACTGAACCATACTGCGATTGGGATTATGACGACGATTTCTCGCTCAATACGGAGATGCTTATCTCTTACAGCAAGCCCCTTACTGATGCGGAAGGCAACTTCATCGGCGTAGTCTCGATGGACCTCTCTCCCAAGTGGCTTTCCGAACAGCTTTCGTCCATCAAGCCTTATCCCCATTCCTTCTGCATGCTGCTAAGCCGTGGCGGGACATACCTCATCCATCCGGACCCTGAGAGGCTTTTCTATCAGACCATATTTACGCGGACCCTTTTGGAGAATGATCCCCTTTTCGAAAAACTGGGACACGACATGCTGGACCAGAAGGAGGGTACGCAACTGGTGAAGATTACCGGTCAGGACAGTTATGCTTTCTACAAGCCGATGAAAAAGACCGGCTGGAGCCTGGGCATCGTCTGCATGGAGAAAGATATTTTCGACCATTTCGACCGCTTGCGCATCATAACCCTGGTCATCCTTCTCCTTGGCTTGCTGGCCATGTTCATTGCATCCATAAAGATCATCGGCGGGACGATGAAACCTTTGAAAGCGTTGGTTGCGGAGGCGGAAAACATCGCTGAAGGCGATTTCGGCCACAAACTGCCGGAACTCAACCGTGTCGATGAGATCGGAACCCTCTCGAGGTCGTTCTCGCACATGCAGTCTTCACTGGTGTCATATATCGAAGAATTGAAGGAGACCACGGCCACCAAGGAGAGGATAGACGGCGAACTCCGTATCGCCCACAGCATCCAGATGGCCATGGTACCGAGCGTATTCCCGGCTTTCCCTGAGAGGAAGGAACTGGACCTGTATGCCTGTATGAATCCTGCCAAGGAAGTCGGAGGCGACCTGTATGACTATTTCCTGCTGGACGACAAACTGTACTTCTGCATAGGGGACGTGAGCGGCAAGGGTATTCCTGCCAGTCTCTTCATGGCCACGACGCGCAACTTGTTCCGCGTCGTAGGCAAGGAGGCCGTCGCGCCTTCCGAGATAGCGCGCCGGCTCAACGCTACACTGTCGGAGAACAATGAAACGCTCATGTTCGTGACCGCGTTCATCGGCGTCCTGGACCTTGTCAGCGGACGCCTCGAGTTCTGCAATTGCGGTCACAATCCGCCGGTGCTTATCCCTAAGGCTGGCGGCAAAGCCGCCGATACCGTTCCGGCGTTCCTGGACTGCATCCCGAATACACCGATAGGCGCTTGCCCGGACTGTGAGTTCAAAGGTCAGGAGATTGAAGACTTGCACGGCTGCACGCTCTTCCTATATACCGACGGACTTACCGAGGCAGAGAACTGCGCCCACGAGGCTTTCGGCGACTGGCGTCTTCTCGAAAACCTGGCAAACTATCCTCGCGTCAATCCCGAGGCTCTCGTGTCCCGTCTGAGGGGTGCCGTAGCCTCACACGTCGGCTCCGCAGAGCCCAGTGACGACCTCACGATACTCTGTCTGGAACTGAAATAATAAAATATCTAAAAAAAGTTTGGAGTTGTCAAAGGAAAAGCCTACCTTTGCAATCCCAAAACGGAGGACTCGTTAGCTCAGTTGGTAGAGCACAACACTTTTAATGTTGGGGTCTCGGGTTCGAGCCCCGAACGGGTCACAAGAGGATTATACAGTTCTTTCAAGATATACAAGCTTCCTTAGCTCAGTTGGTAGAGCA
>JAFWRQ010000036.1 GCA_017519865.1 Bacteroidales bacterium
ACGGAAGATGTTGATGTTGGGGCACCAGAAGGTAAGTTCGGGATTGCCGGGATAGTACCGCTCCCTGAAACCTACTCCGAAGATGTCGTGGTCCGAACGGTTCCAGTTGGCACGCGCCTCGTCGGAAACGGTCGAGAAGACATCGTAGATCATGTCGGGATCGAACGACGATGCCATGCCGATTGGCTGCGGATAGACGGTGTAACCGTCCTGGCGCACGCCGTGGCAGGCCTCACTCCACCAGTTGTAGGAAGGGATGCCGAGGCGGTCGACCGACACGGACTTGTTCATCATCAGGCCGACCTTCTCTTCAGGCGTGAGGAGCGAGATGAGGTTCTCGACCCTCTCCTCGTTGGAGAGCCTGGGATTCTGGAAAGGATACTCGTAGTCGTTGCTGCTTCCACAGGATGCGGCGAGCAGGAGAGCGGCCGCCAATGCGGCCGGGATTAACGCTTTCTTCATATCTTGTCTTTTATTTGAAACTTACCCAATCCACCTCGAGGTGGCTGCCGTTCGTCATCAGCAGGTAGAGGTCGTGTATGCCCTCCACGGTGCCTTCAGTGGTGATGGACTGCTCGGTCCATACTCCGTTGCCAGGGACGTTGAATGTGGCGAGGACGGGGCCGTCCTTGGCATCGGCGCGAAGCTCAACGGTGCCTCCGGCCTTGGAGATGACGCGCATCGTGGCGACCTTGGCGGGAGTCTTGCCGAAGTCGACCCTTGCATAACTTATCCAGCGCGGTTCCCTCTCCTGGGTAGTGTTCCAGAGGATGGCCTTCCAGCCGTCGAAAGGAGTGTCAGGATTGAGGAATTCGACCGCGACATACTTGTCGGACTTGTCGGTGTAGCGGTCGATCTGGATGGGACCGGAAGCCTTGGTTACGCCCACGCCGCGGAGGGTGGGGGTGACCATCGCGATGGTGCCGTCCTCGTTGAAGTTGACGTAGTCGACGCAGACCGAGCGGTTCTTGTCAAAATACGGGGAATAGTCGTTGTGATGATAGAACAGGTACCACTGGCCGTCCAGTTCGATGAAGGAGTGGTGGTTGGTCCAGCAGATGGTCTCGGACTGCTCCATGAACTTACCCTTGAACTCGTAGGGGCCGAGAGGGTTGTCACTCATGCAGTATGCCAGGGTCTCGCGCTCAGCCTCAACCCAAGGGAAGGTATAGTAATACTTGCCGTTGCGCTTGAAGAGGAAGGGACCCTCGGTCTGGCCGCGGGGAATGCCCTCGATGCGTACGGGTTCGGAGTCCAGTTCGAGCATATTGTCCTTGAGCCTTGCGACCTGCAGGCCCATTCCGGACCAGGCAAGGTAAGGAGTGCCGTCGTCATCGACGAAGATGCAGGGATCGATGCCTCCGATACCCTGGATGGGCGTCTCCTCGCACTCGAAAGGCCCGTAGGGAGTATCTGAGATGGCCACGCCTATGCCGTTGCCGGCAAAACGCTGGCCGGGCTGTGGTTTCTGCGGAGCCGGGAAATAGAAATAGTATTTGCCGTTCTTATAGTTGCAGTCGGGAGCCCACATGCTGTAGCCTGCGGCATTGACCCACGGAACGTGGTCCTGGTCCACGATGACCCCGTGGTCCACCCAGTCGACGAGATTGTCGGAAGAGTACACGTGGTAGTCGGCCATGCAGAACCAGTCCTTGCGGGCATAATCGGCAGGAGCCGGGATATCATGTGAAGGGTACACGTAGACACGGCCCTCGAAGACATGGGCCGAAGGGTCGGCGGTGAATGCGTCCTTGATGATGGGGTTCTGGGCGTGCGAAAGCGCCGAAGACGCCAGCACGGCCAGAGAGACGACAAAGAATTTCTTAAGGTTCATATCGGTGCATTAAAGTGGTTATCTTTTTCATCGGCAAGTTACGAATTATTGCTCTTAAATCCTTTCCGATTCGTGTCAATCATTTTAAGAATGGTGTCATTTCATTTGCAATACCGAAAATATTGCTTTTCTTTGCCGGCAACACTAATCATAACCATTTATGTACACAAAACGCTTCCCGGGCTTGCTCGCATTAACTGCGATGCTTGCGGCAATCGGACTCCTGACGGCCTCCAGGCCATCTTCCGACAGACAGTCAAGGTCAGTCATCCCCATCTACCAGAACACCAGTTACTCCTTCGAGGAGAGGGCCGTGGACCTCGTGTCACGCCTGACGCTCGAGGAAAAGCAGAGCCTGCTCGGCAACAGCATGGCGGCCATCCCGCGGCTCGGCATACGCGCATACAACGTCTGGAGCGAGGCGCTGCACGGCGTTCTCTCAGGCGCCAACCCTTCTGTTGGCATCCAGGGTCCGACTTCCTTCCCGAACAGCGTGGCCACAGGCTCCTCCTGGGATCCGGAACTGCTCAGGCGCGAAGCATCGATGATAGCCGACGAGGCCCGCGCCATCTATCAGACCGGCACCAAAGGCCTGACCTTCTGGTCGCCGGTTGTCGAGCCTATACGCGACCCCCGCTGGGGCCGTACCGGCGAGTGTTACGGCGAGGATCCCTTCCTCTCGGCGGCCATGGCCTCGGGATACGTCCGCGGCCTTATGGGCGACGATCCGAAATATATGAAGGCCGTGCCTACGGCCAAGCATTACTTCGCCAACAACAGTGAATTCAACCGCCACGTCGGCAGTGCCGACGCAGATGACCGCGACATACGCGAGTTCTACCTTTACCCCTACAAGGAACTCATCGAGAACGATGCCCTCCCTTCCATCATGACAGCCTACAGCGCCGTCAACCACGTCCCTGTATCGGCCAGCAGCCTGTACCTTGAGACTGTAGCCCGCAGGACCTATGGAATGAAGGGTTATGTGACGGGAGACTGCGCCGCCATCGAGGACATCTACACCGGTCACTATTACGTGGAGACCGCTGAGGAGGCGACGGCCGAGGGTCTCAAGGCCGGCGTCGACACTGACTGCGGAAGCATCTACCAGCGCTACACCATAAGCGCATACGAGAAGGGTCTTGTCACGATGGCCGAGATCGACCGCGCCCTGGTGAACATGTTCACGGTCAGGATGCGTACCGGAGAGTTCGATCCCGACCCGATGGTCCCCTACTCCCTGATGCCTCCCTCCACAGTCAATTCCGAGCGCAGCCAGGCGCTGGCGATGGAGATCGCCACGCGCACTCCCGTCCTCTTGAAGAACGAGACAGTGACGGGCACAGCGTCTAAAGCACTCCCCATCGACCCTTCGGCGGTCAAGAAGATAGCCCTCATCGGTCCCCAGGCCGACAAGGTGGAACTCGGCCCCTACTCCGGAAGGCCGGAGGAGTCCAGCAAGGTAACTCCCTTCCAGGGCATCAGCAAATATTTGGCAGACAAGGGACTTGACGTCGAGGTGACGGTAGCTTCGGGTGCCAGCACCAAGAGCAAGAGCAACCTCCTCTACGTCGCCTACTTCGAGACCGTAAAGGCCGACGGAACCGTCCGCCGTTATGATGCGACTCAGTACACATCTTCCTCCGACGGCATCACGGTCGGTTCGGGAATGGGTACTGAAGAGCAGGTCCGCAGCATCGACGACGGATCCTGGACTGCCTATGCCAACGTCGACCTGGTCGATGTCGAGCAACTCACGGTCGGGGCCAACATCCCGACCGAGGGAGGCATCATCGAGGCGCACGTCGACTCCCCCGACGGCAACCTTATCTGCACGATAGAGGCCACCAGGGCTTCAGGGAAGCGTGTCGGCGGCGTATACGGCGCCAGCACCCCTATGACGGAGAAAGTCCTCAAGCTCGGCATCAACGACCTCAGGACACTCTATCTGGTGTATAAGGCCCCCGAGGACGAGGAAATCGATCCCGCGGTCGTGAAGGAAGCGGCCGACGCGGACGTGGCGGTGGTTTTCGTCGGAACCGACGAGAACACGGCCACCGAGGAGGCCGACCGCCTCACCCTTCTCCTCCCGGGCAACCAGCTCAAACTCATCCAGGCCATAGCGGCTGCCAATAAAAACACCATCCTGGTGATGCAGACGCTCGGATGCGTCGAGGTGGAAGAGTTCAAGGACCTCGACAATATCCCCGGCATCCTGTGGACCGGCTATAACGGACAGGCACAGGGCACCGCCATCGCGAAGGTACTCTTCGGAGACGTCAACCCCGGCGGCAAACTGAACGCCACCTGGTTCAAGTCAGTGGAAGACCTCCCGGCCATCACTGACTACACCCTGCGCGGAGGTTCCGGCAAGAACGGCCGCACTCTCTGGTACTTCGACAAGCCGGTTTCATACGAGTTCGGCTATGGCCTCAGCTATACCGGTTTCGAGTATTCCAACTTCGGCATCTCCAAGACAGCCGTCACTCCTGACGACAGCATCGTCATCTCCGTCGACGTGACCAACACCGGCGGGCGCGACGGCGACGAAGTCGTGCAGGTCTACGTGACCACGCCCGACTCCCCCACTTCGCTCCAGCGCCCGATCAAGCGCCTCAAGGGCTTCAAGCGCGTCACCATCCCGGCCGGCCAGACCCGCACCGTCGAGATCGATATCGACTGCTCCGACCTGTGGTTCTGGGACATCGACGCCGGCAGGATGACTTACGACCAGGGCCGCTACGTATTCGAGGTCGGTTCGTCCTCCAAGGACATCAGGGGCACGTTGACAGCGACGCTCCGCGGTCAGCTCACGCCCGCCCTCAAGACCGTCGTGGCCGACTGCGGGCGCAGCGTCCTCAGGGCCGGCGAGACGGCACAGGTAGCGGTAACCGCCTGTCTGAACGACGATTCCTTCATCGGGCTGGAGGATGCCAAGGTCGAATACACCAGCAACAATCCTTCGGTCGTAGCGGTCGGCAAGGACGGCAAACTTACGGCGAACTCGATGGGAGTGGCCACCGTCACCGCCAAAGTGACCTACAAGGGCACTGTAGCGAGCGGATCCTTCGCCGTGAAGGTGATGCCCGAGCTCACTCCCGGCAGCCTCAAGGTCGACGGCAAGTCCGTCCTCAAGCCCGGCGTCGACCAGTACAGTTTCGTGCGCAAGGCCGGCGAGACGCCCGTAGTGACCGCAACAGCGTCCGACCCCGCCCTCAGCGTCGAGATCGCGCAGGCCGGGTCGGTGCCCGGCACCGCAGTGGTCCGCGTCATCGACTACATCACCGGCGACGAGGCCGACTACTATTTCAACTTCGGAACAAAAGCCTATCCGGACGAGTTCAAGACCCTCGTGAACTGGGATGTCATCCGCGAGGACAAGACGGCGTGGGCGCTTCAGGACGGCGCCCTGACCATCGAAACCGGCGAAGGCGACGTCACCATGGCCAACAACAACGCCCGCAACATCTTCGTACAGAGCGCCAATACCGACTGGACGGCCGAGACCAAGCTCACCACTTCGGCGGTACCCGGCTCCCCTTCCCAGAATGCAGGACTGATCGCATACGGTGACGACGACAATTTCGTGAAACTGGTCTATGGTTCGCCCGCATTCGGCCGCGGAATGGCCATGCCGACACCCGGAGCAGCCCCTGCCGGCAGCATCCAGCTGATTGCCGAGGAGGGTGGCAACAATAAATCGACCGTCAGTGTCAGCCTGGCCGGCATTCCCGTAAAGGACAATACGGTCTGGCTGCGCCTGGTAAGGGCAGGAAGCCTCTACACTGCATACTATTCCATTGACGGAAAGAAGTTTACGAAGGTGGGTGAGGCATCCGTCCTGCTGAAGGACATCCGTGCCGGTCTCATCGCCTGCGACGGCGTACGGCCGTCGATGGGCGGACGCGGAATGGCCATGCCGATGATGCCCGCCGCCGCTCCTGCAGCCACTCCTGCTCCCCTCAAGGTCGCTTTCGACTGGTTCCACATCAAGTAGCGTATGAGGAAGTTGTTACTGTCACTCCTGCTGTCCCTGGCCGGTCTAACCTCCGGTCAGGGAAGCATCTGTGCCTCAGAAAACTTCCACTGCGTTTCATCCCTCCCAACCTTGCGGTCGGGCCCCTCCCATTCACGAGGCCATGGGCGGCCACGGCTTTCTGAGACACAGATGCTTCCCGACCGGATAAAGGGAGAGGTAATAGACACTACTTCAAATGATTACGCCACGTTCGGAGTTACGGACAAAGGCGAGATTTTCTGGTCCAGGGACGGAAAGGACTGGACCGTCATCGATTTCAACGAAGCGTACCGGGGCTACTACGAGCCGGTACGCTTCGTGGGAATCGCCGCCGGGACGGCCAGCGTGGCCGTGGTCGGCATATATGAAAAGACCGGCGCCCCGGCCATGTTCGTCTCCTCGAGGGGGAACGTATGGACGGAGCGCAGGCTCAATTATTTCCAGGGAGAGGAGATGTTCGACCTCGGGGAGGCCCCTCTGGCCGTCCGGGCGGACCTTGAACGCGACGAGTTCGTGCTTACCTGCACGGACGGCGTCCTTTTCTTCGTGCCTCCCTGCTCACATTGCAACAGGTTGGAGTACCACGGCAACGACTAGTTCCTGGGACGTTCGTCGCTGCCGAAGTCTACGGTCATGTCGCCGCTCTTGCTCGTGCCGAACTCATAGTCCTTGCCGGGCAGGATGGCGTTGAGGATGATACCGACGAGGGCGGCAACCGCCAGGCCGGAGAGGGAGATGGTGGTCTGTCCCACATTGAAGGACAGGCTGCCGGGGCCGTAATTGATACCGATGGCGAGGACGAGGATGAGGGCGGCGATGAGGAGGTTGCGGGAGACCGTGAGGTCGACCTGGTTCTCGACGAGGTTGCGCACACCGACCGCGGAGATCATACCGTAGAGGACAAGGGAGACACCGCCGATGGTGGCGGCGGGCATGGCCGCTACGACTGCCGCGAACTTGGGGCAGAACGAGAAGAGGATGGCCAGCACGGCGGCGATGCGGATCACTCGCGGGTCGAAGACCTTGGTGAGGTTCAGCACACCGGTATTCTCGCCGTAAGTGGTGTTGGCCGGGGCGCCGAAGAGCGAAGCCAGGGCGGTGGCGAGACCGTCGCCCATGAGGGTACGGTGCAGGCCGGGATCCTCAAGGTAGTTGATGCCGGTGGTGGAGGAGATGGCGCACATGTCGCCGATGTGCTCGATCATCGTGGCAAGCGAAATGGGGACGATGGTGATGATGGCGGTCACGACAAGACCCCAGTCAGGGTTCTTGAACACCGCAAAGGCGGTATTTTCCCAACTGAAGGGCATTCCGATCCACTTGGCGGCGTGGACGCCGCTGAAGTCGACCTGGCCGAAGCAGGCGGCAATGAGATACGATCCGATGACGCCGAGGAGCACGGGGATGATGCGGATCATGCCCTTGCCCCAGATGTTGCACACGATGATGATCAGCGTGGCCAGAAGGGCGATCCAGACATTGCTCATGCAGTTGTTGATGGCGGAGCCGGAAAGTGTGAGACCGATGGCGATGATGATCGGGCCGGTGACGACCGGCGGGAAGTAACGCATCACCTTCTTCACGCCGAAGGCCTTGAACAGGCCCGCCAGGATGAAATACATAAGGCCGGCGAAGAACACACCCACGCAGGCATAAGGCAGGGAGTGCGCCTGGTCCAGCCCGAATGTGGCACCTACGGCGACCACGGCGGCATATCCACCGATAAAGGCGAAAGACGAGCCGAGGAAGGCAGGAACCTTCATCTTGGTGAGAAGGTGGAAGAGGAGAGTACCGATACCGGCGAAGAGGAGGGTTGCACTTACGGACAGACCCGTGAGAGCGGGGACCAGAACCGTCGCGCCGAACATGGCGAACATGTGCTGGAAGCCCAGAACCAACATTTTCGGACGCCCTAGAGCACGGGCGTCATAGATCGCGTTTTGTTGTGCCATACCAGAATTGTAATATGTATTCTGGGATACAAATATAACAAATCTTTTCCGGTACTACATACCCGACCTTCGGATTTTCAGAAGAATTGTTCCGGGGTGCGAGGCGGCGAATGCCGGGGCGTCATCGACGACGCAGGCAAGGTAGCCGCCGCCGCCCGCTCCGGGCATTTTCCACGCCCGTACGCCTGGAAGCGCGGAATACTTGTCTATATACTCCTGCACGCTCCCCTGCACCATCGCCGGGAACATCGCCACCTGAGCCACGAACGAGGCCTTGTATGCGTCGGCGAAGCCCTCGAAGTCGAGGGCCATTATAGCCTCCCAGCAACGGTCTGCGGCATCTGCAAGGGCCTTGACCTTCGGCCCGGTGATATCCTTGCCCTCGACGACAGAACACCCCTGCGGGCGCGGATCCATAGGCAACATGCACAGATGCGATTCGAGCCAGCACAGGATGCGCTCGTCCTCGCAGGTCTCTATCCTCTCCGGCCAGAAATGGTTGTCGTAATAGTGCCTGGCAAGGCCGGGCACGCAAATGCCTATCGCGTCCTGAGCGCCGCTGATGATGCCGTCCTCACGCTCGGGATTGTTCTCGAAGCAGAAGACCAGGCGGGCAAGTGTCTCAGGATCCATGTTGGGAAGCTGGTAGGGCCAGATGCGCCTGATGATGTTCCGCGTGGAGGTGCTGAGCCCGCAGCGCTCGCGGACCTCGAAGTTAGGCTCGAGGCTTATCGTCAGCGCCCATCCGGGATGGAAGCAGCTTACATACGGCTGGTCTATCCAGGTCCCGGCCAGGTCAAGCCTGGTGGGGATGCGGCTTCCGACCTTCTTCAGTTCGGTGCTGCTCCGCGCCTGCAGGCCAGCCTGAGGCACGCGGTCGAGTACTACGTACTCCATGCCGCGTTCCTCGCAGAGGCGGCGCTTGGCGTCGCTGCCCCCGTCGGAATTGACGACGAGTATGTCGGGCCTGACGATATCCAGGGTGGGCAGGAAGTCAAGCACGCCGGAGCCCTGGTTTATGAAAGCGTCCTTGACGTAGCGTATGCTCTTGACCATGAACAGGCGTTCCTGCTCGGAATAGACGGTCTTGTGGCTCTTGTATTCAAGGATGGTCTTGTCGGAGCCAATGCCAACATAGAGGTCGCCATACTCCGCCGCCTGGCGGAAGAACTCCACGTGGCCGCTGTGCAACAGGTCGTAACAGCCCGAAACGAATACTTTCTTTGCCATATTATCTCTCCGCACGCATCGGATTGTTCAGGAAATCATCGTAAGCCAGGCGTATGCCGTCCTCAAGTTCCGTCCTGTAAGTCCAGCCAAGGGCGGCTGCCTTGGAGACATCCAGCAATTTGCGCGGCGTGCCGTTCGGCCTGGAAGTGTCCCAGCGTATCTCGCCCGTGTAGCCTACCACTTTTGCCACCAGTTCAGTCAGCTGCTTGATGCTCAATTCCTTGCCGGTACCGGCATTGACGGTCTCGTTGCCGCTGTAATGGTTCATCAGGAACACGCAGAGATTGGCGAGGTCGTCCACATACAGGAACTCGCGGAGCGGCGAGCCGTCGCCCCAGCAGGTCACTGAGGGGGCTCCGGCAACCTTTGCTTCGTGGAAACGGCGGATGAGTGCCGGCAGCACGTGGGAATGCTCCGGGTGGTAGTTGTCGTTGGGGCCATAGAGATTGGTCGGCATCACGCTGATGTAGTCGGTGCCGTACTGGCGGTTCAGGAACTCGCAGTACTTGAGACCGCTGATCTTGGCCAGGGCATAGGCTTCGTTGGTCTTCTCGAGAGCCCCGGTGAGCAGGCAGTCTTCGCGCATCGGCTGCGGAGCCAGGCGCGGATAGATGCAGCTCGAGCCCAGGAACTCCAGTTTCTTGCAGCCGTTCTTCCAGGCGGAGTGGATGACGTTCATCTCCAGGATCATATTGTCGTACATGAAATCCGCCAGCGCGGACTGGTTGGCGACGATGCCTCCGACCTTTGCAGCCGCAAGGAACACATACTCAGGTTTTTCCTGTTCGAAGAAAGCCTCGACCGCATCCTGGCGGCAGAGGTCAAGTTCCTTGTGCGTACGCGTCACGATGTTGGTATAGCCCTGCCGCTGCAGTTCGCGCACTATCGCGCTGCCCACCATCCCGCGGTGTCCCGCGACATATATTTTCGAATCCTTTTCCATCATAGCGAGAGATTGTCTATTTCGGCCTTGACCTTGAGTTTCTTGACAAATTTCATGTCGTGGCGGACCATGAGTTTAACGAGTTCTTCGAAAGAGGTCTTCTGAGGGTTCCAGCCCAGCAGGGTCTTTGCTTTCGTAGGGTCTCCCAGGAGCTGGTCGACCTCGGTAGGACGG
Source organism: Bacteroidales bacterium (assembly GCA_017519865.1). Classification (GTDB taxonomy): domain Bacteria; phylum Bacteroidota; class Bacteroidia; order Bacteroidales; family UBA932; genus Cryptobacteroides. Next base: position 10,152 of record JAFWRQ010000036.1, read on the forward strand.
AAATACTTGGGATCGACTTCGACGAGTGCCTTGCCGGTCTTGACGTCGATGCCGCGCTCGTTCACGCCTACGCCTTCCCAGACGAGGTCTATGCCGACCTCGCGGAAGGCCAGCGTGCAGAACTCGCGGACGGTATGGTACTGTCCTGTCGCGATGACGAAGTCTTCCGGCGTTTCGTGTTGGAGCATCAGCCACATGCACTCGACGTAATCCTTGGCATAGCCCCAGTCGCGCAGCGAGTTGAGATTGCCGAGGTAGAGCTTGTCCTGCATGCCCTGGGCTATGCGGGACGCGGCTATGGTGATCTTGCGCGTTACGAACGTCTCTCCCCTGCGCTCGGACTCGTGATTGAAGAGGATGCCGTTGACCGCGAACATGCCGTAAGCCTCCCTGTAATTCTTGACTATCCAGAAGCCGTACTGCTTCGCCACTCCGTACGGGCTGCGGGGATAGAACGGGGTCGTCTCCTTCTGAGGGACCTCCTGGACCTTGCCGTATAGTTCGGAAGTGGAAGCCTGGTAGATCCTGCATTTCTTCTCCATCCCGAGGATGCGGACGGCCTCGAGAAGGCGCAGCGTGCCGACGGCGTCGGCCTCGGCAGTATACTCCGGGCAGTCGAAGGACACCTTCACATGGCTCTGGGCGGCGAGGTTGTAGATCTCGTCGGGCTGCACCTGCTGGATGATGCGGACGAGGGAACTGGAATCGGTCATGTCCCCGTAATGGAGGTTGATCGTGCGCTTCTGCTTCATGTCGCGAACCCACTCGTCCAGATAGAGGTGTTCGATGCGGGCGGTATTGAACGAAGAGGAGCGGCGCATGATGCCGTGCACCTCGTATCCCTTCTCGAGAAGGAACTCGGCAAGGAAACTTCCGTCCTGCCCGGTGATACCGGTTATCAGCGCCACCTTGACCTTGGACTTGACATCTGACTTGACAAGTTTCTCGCCCAACGCTTGCTCTACAGCATCAATGCTTGCCTGCGACATGCCGGAGCGGCCCGAGAGCCAGCGGCTCACGGCCGTTTCGTCCCGCCCGATGCGGGCTGCCAGTTCACGCTGGCTGATATTCTTCCGTTTGAGTACCTCCTTGAGGTTCCTGATGATGGTTTCGTTGTCCATGGTGTCCGATTATCTATTGTCCTGCAAATATAGGCAGAATCCGCCAGAACTTGACAAACTTGTGCCTATTATTTAGATTACTTGACATCGCTAAGTCAAGTTTTTCGGATTTAAAGTTTCAGTTCTCCCGACTGTATGACCGGTTCGAGGAGATGCGGAGGTATGACGGTACGGACGGCGTCTACCACTACGTTGAGAATACGCTCGTGGACGAAATCGCGCCGGATGACCAGCGAGACCGTCCTGGAGGGGACTGAATCCACCTCGGGGGGGGCATCAAGGTCGACCGCGCCCTGCTGGCGGCGAAAGGAATGGCGCAATAATTGAAGCAAAAAAAACGTTATGGGAAAGTTCGCAGATTACCTCAAGGACCATGTCAACATGTCAGGGGACATCGACCATGGCAATGCAAGCCTGTCCATCAGGAACAACATCGCATTCAAGGGGCCTAACGTCTTCATCCTCGCGTGCGCAATCGTCATTGCGTCCGTGGGACTCAACGTCAACTCCATCCCGGTCATCATCGGAGCCATGCTCATCTCTCCCGTGATGGGGCCCATCCAGGGCTTCGGTTTCGGATTGGGCATACAGGACAACCGGCTCGTCAGGTTCTCGCTGGAGAACTATGGCATCATGGTGGCGATCAGCATCGTCGCGTCCACGCTGTTCTTCATCCTGAGCCCCCTGACGCTCGAGAACCCCTCGGAACTCCTCGCCAGGACCAATCCCACCATATACGACGTGCTGATCGCGCTGTTCGGAGGCGTTGCCGGAATGCTGGAAACCTCACGCAAGGAAAGGGGGACGGTCATAGCCGGCGTCGCCATCGCAACTGCTCTCATGCCCCCTCTGTGTACGATAGGCTACGGAATCTCGATACTCAACTGGTCTTACATCATCGGAGCCCTGTACCTGTTCCTCATCAACAGCATCTTCATCGCTCTGGCGACGTTCCTGACAACCAGATATCTGGGATTCCCGGTAGTCAACGAGATAGAGATGGACGGGATGCGCCAGCGGCTCTCCCGTCACGCATTCGCCCTCATACTCGTCATAATGATAGTGCCCAGTATCTTCTCCGCCATCAGGATGGTGCAGCAGAACAATTTCAGCATCCATGCCGAGAAGGTGGTGGCGAGGAACAAGTCGATTGGAAAAGGGTTCATCTACGACTACAAGACCAACACCTCCGTAAAGCCCCATACCCTTGACGTCTATCTCGCCGGAGAGACTCCTTCTTCGGAGTTCCGGGAGAGGTTCTACAGGGATGCCGAGGAGTACGGGATAACCCGCAACCAGATCACGTTCCACGAGGATGCCACGATGAACCGCGACATCCTCTCCGAGTCTGACCTGATCAAGGGCATATACGAGCACAACGACCGTCAGGTCCAGGAGCTCAACGATTCCATCGAGAAACTGGAAGACAGGCTGCGCCTGTATACGAGCCGCGAGATGCCGGTCACCGATATCTCCAAGGAGCTTTTCGCACAATACCCCGACATCACCGGACTCAGCCTCACCAAAGGCCCGACCGTATCCAATTCCGGAGCGGAGGTCACTGAACAGGTGGTAGCGGTGATCACGGCCAAGGAAACGCTAGACAGGGAAATGGTATCCAGACTGGAGAGGTGGCTCAAGGCCCGCCTTGGTACGGAAAACGTGATCATTCTTCAAAAAGACTGAGGTTGGGAAGTTTATTTTGATTATCTTTGCTTTCACAACACTGAAACTAAACCATCATGACAGCATTGATGATCATCCAACTCCTGATCGTACTCGCCGCCCTGTACGTGGGCTCGCGTTACGGTTCCCTGGCGCTCGGCGCCATATCCGGCATAGGCCTGGCCATCCTCGTCTTCGGATTCGGCATGACGCCGGGTACTCCCCCGACCGATGTCATATACATCATCATCGCAGCCGTCACCTGCGCTTCCGTGCTGCAGGCTGCAGGCGGAATGGACTGGCTCATACAGATCGCTGAGCGTGCCCTGCGCAAGCATCCCGACCACATCACGTTCTACGCCCCTATCTGCACGTTCCTGCTGACCGTTCTGGTGGGCACCGGGCACGTCGTGTATACCCTGATGCCGCTCATCGCGGATATCGCCCTCAAGAAAGGCATCCGCCCCGAGCGCCCCTGCGCCGTGGCGTCCATTGCCTCGCAGGTGGGCATCACCTGCTCGCCCATCGCCGCAGCCGTCGTGGCCTTTACGACCATCTCCGCCGCCAACGGCTTCGACGTTACCATCCCGCAGGTGCTGGTGGTGACGATCCCCGCCTGCCTCATCGGCCTCCTCGCCGCGGCCGCCTGCTCGTACAAGAGGGGCAAGGACCTCGACAAGGACCCTGAGTTCCAGGCCCGTCTACAGGATCCCGAGATGTACAAGTATATGTACGGCGAGACCGCTACGCTGCTCGACAAGGTCGTCTCCAAGGAAGCCAAGCGCTCTGTGATGATCTTCCTTGCCGCCATCCTCGCCATCGTCATCCTCGCCGCCTGCGGCTACAAGACCGTCAAGATGAACCTCGTCATCCAGATCATAATGCTCACCGCCGCAGCCCTGATGATCATGCTGTGCAAGGCCAAACCGGCCGTAGCCACTTCCGGCAAGGTCTTCCAGAGCGGTATGGTCGCCGTCATCGCCATCTTCGGCATCGCCTGGATGGCAGACACGTACTTCGGGCATTATATGGACACCATCCAGGCTTCGCTGGGCGACATGGTCGGCAAGTATCCATGGTCCATCGCGTTCGTGTTCTTCCTGGTTTCAGTGCTGATCAACTCGCAGGGAGCGGTAGTGGTGGCAATGCTTCCGCTGGCATATTCCCTCGGCATCCCCGGCCCCGTACTCCTCGGAGTCCTGCCGAGCGTTTACGGCTATTTCTTCATCCCTAACTACCCTTCCGACATCGCTACGGTCAACTTCGACCGCTCCGGAACCACCAAGATCGGTAAATACCTGCTGAACCACTCGTTCATGATGCCGGGATTGGTATCAGTCATAGTCTCCACGCTGATGGGACTTCTGATAAGCAACCTGATCTATTAGAAAGCAAGCGCCGGGATTCCGGCGCTTTTATTTTGCATATATCCGTGAATCGGCTATATTTGCATACAAAACTGGGGTGCTCCCCGTCCTGTGCCCGGAGCTGAGATCATACCCATTGAACCTGATTTGTTTAATTACAACGTAGGGAATTATGTCTACATCTGATTCTTTCGTCAGAGATTGCGCGTCTATACGCGAAAAATCTCCGCTTGTACACTGTATCACCAATTACGTCGCGATGAGCATCAACGCCAACGCGCTGCTTGCCATCGGTGCTTCACCCCTTATGTCCTTCTGTCCGGAGGAGATGGAAGAGATCGTCAGGATCTCCTCCGCACTGGTGGTCAACATCGGTTGCCTGGACCGCCACGAGATAGAAGGTATGGAGATAGCGGCTGCGACCGCACATTTCCTGAACAAGCCCTGGGTCCTCGACCCCGTCGGAGCAGGCGCCAGCAACATCCGCACCCAGACCGCCCTCTCCCTCATCAGGGACAGCCATCCCACCGTCATCCGCGGCAACGCCTCGGAGATCCTCTGCCTTGCGGGAGAGCAGATCACATCGCGCGGAGTGGATTCCTCAGCGCTGAGTTCCGATGCAGTCGAAGGGGCCAAGGCCCTGGCACTCAGCAGCGGAGCCATAGTCTCCGTCAGCGGCCCGGTCGACTACATCACTGACGGCACCAACGTACTCACCATAGCCAACGGACATCCGCTGATGTCCCGCATAACCGCGATGGGATGCACGGCCTCAGTCATCACTGGGGCGTTCATCGCCGCAGGCGGGGATACGCTGCACGCAGCACGCAATGCGATGGCCCTGATGGGCATCGCCGGCGAGCGCGCAGCCGCCCTTTGCTCAGGCACAGGCTCGATGGAGATGCACTTCATCGACGAGCTTAGCACCTTCAATCCGTCCGATTACGCAGCCAGCATCAAGGAATGAGAAAGGAAGACCTTGCATTGTATCTGGTTACTGACCGGGGACTGTCCCTGGGAAGGGACCTGGAAACCGTCGTCCTTGAGGCTGTCCGCGGCGGAGTCACACTTGTCCAGTTGCGTGAGAAGAGCATCGATACCCGCGAATTCATCGCTCTGGGAATGCGGCTGAAAGCCGCCCTGGCGGGCAGCGGGGTGCCGCTTCTGATAAACGACCGCGTGGACGTGGCGCTGGCCGTCGACGCCGACGGCGTACACATCGGCCAGAGCGACATGCCGTACGGGATGGCGCGCCGCCTCCTCGGCCCCGACAAGATAATAGGCCTGTCGGTGGAGACCATGGACGAAGTGGTCCAGGCGAATGATCTGGACGTCGACTACGTCGCCGTCTCCCCCATCTTCGCCACCAATACCAAGACCGATACCCTAACCCCCTTCGGATACGAAGGACTGGAGCGTGCGTGCAGGCTCACCCGCCATCCCATCTGCGGGATCGGCGGGATGAACGCCGGCACCGTCGGCCGCGCCGTCGCCTGCGGGGCGGACGGAGTGGCCGTGGTGAGCGCCATAGTCAGCGCTCCCGACCCATACTTAGCGAGCAAAAATCTTAAATCAATAATAAACAATGAGTTGGACAAAAGACGTTTGGGCTGAATCGATCAAGATTTTCGAAGGCATCAAGGACCTCCCGTTCATCAAGGAACTGGCGGACGGAAGCCTGGACCCTACCCGGTTCGACAGGTATATAGCCCAGAATGAATTATACATAGGCAATTACGGCAGGCAGATGTTCCAGTTGGCCGACATGATGCCCGACCCGGACCAGCAGGAGATGTTCCGCGCGTTCGCGCAGAGCGGGATAGACGGCGAGAAGGCAATGCACGAATTGCTGATAAGCCGCTTCGGCATCACCACCGAGGTAAAGGCCTCGGTGGTGACATCCACCTACAACAGACACACCCAGGCCGCCATCGACAGCGGCAGCAAGGAAGTCGCCCTGGCGGCGATGCTGCCCTGCATGTGGATCTACAACGAAGTGGGGCTGTATATCCGCAGCATAGCATCGCTCGAAGGCAATCCATACAAGGAATGGGTTCTGGAATACGGCAATGACGAATTCACCGAGGGCGTGAACAGTGTCCTTGCCCTTGCGGACGAGTGGGCTGCTTCCACGGACGGCGCCACCCGAGCCAGGATGACCCGCGCCTACCTGGAGGCGGCGCTTTTCGAGTACGCCTTCTGGGACTATGGTTATTGCGGTCCAGACAAGGATTACTCATATATGGATTCTCTGAAAGGCTGGATATGAAAAAGTATCCCATAGTACTGACGATAGCCGGCAGCGACTCCGGAGGAGGAGCCGGCATCCAAGCCGACATAAAGGCCATCTCTGCGACAGGCAGTTACGCAGCCAGCGCCATCACCGCAGTCACCGTGCAGAACACATTGGGCGTAGAAGACGTCCATCCCGTTCCGGTTCCTGTCATATCCGCACAGATAGCTGCCGTACTCAGTGACATAGGTGCCGACGCCGTAAAGATAGGGATGCTCCATAGCGCCGAGGTCGTACTTGCCGTGAAGGAACAGTTGCAGGGATTCGGGGTCACGAACGTCGTCCTGGACCCCGTGATGGTGTCCACTTCGGGACACCGCCTGATCGAGGACTCCGCAGTGAAGGTCCTTTCAGAGGAACTGGTCCCCATGGCCAGGGTCATAACCCCGAACGTCCCTGAGGCAGAGATACTTGCCGGAGAGCGCATCGCCTCGCAGGCCGATCTCCCGCGCATCGCGCGGGCCCTCTCCTTCGGCGGACGCGTCTCCGTCCTGATGAAGGCCGGACACCTGTCGGATGACAAGCTTGTCGACATCTTCTACAACGCTGAAGCCGATACCATACTCGAACTCCCGTCCAGGCGGCTCCATACGCCCAATACCCACGGAACCGGCTGTACGCTGTCTTCGGCATTCGCATCTTTCCTCGCACGCGGTTTTGCCTTGGACGACGCCGCCCGTGCAGCCAAGGACTACATCAACTCCGCTATCGTCTCCGGGGCGGATTACTCCATCGGGCACGGCCACGGTCCGGTCGACCACTTCTGGGCAACCCACGAATGAGTTTGATTTACAAGGATTTTTCCGTAGATTTGTATGAATCGTTAATTATATAGACTATGAGTAACAAGTATGCCGGTACCCAGACCGAGAAAAACCTGGAGGCCGCGTTCGCAGGTGAATCGCAGGCCAGGAACAAATACACCTATTTCGCATCCAGGGCCAAGAAAGACGGCTTCGAGCAGATTGCAGCGCTCTTCCTCAAGACCGCAGAGAATGAGAAGGAGCACGCCAAACTCTGGTTCAAGGAGTTGAACGGCATCGGCGACACCGCACAGAACCTCGCTGCCGCCGCCGACGGCGAGAACTACGAGTGGACCGACATGTACGAGGGCTTCGCCAAGACCGCCGAGGAGGAAGGATTCCCCGAGCTGGCCGCCAAGTTCCGCGGAGTCGCGGCCATCGAGAAGCACCACGAGGAGCGCTATCGCGCCCTTCTGAAAAACGTCGAGACTGCAGCGGTATTTGCCAAGAGCGAAGTGAAGGTATGGGAATGCCGCAACTGCGGACACATCGTCGTAGGCACGAAAGCCCCCGAGATCTGCCCTGTCTGCGCCCATCCCCAGGCCTATTTCGAGCTTAACGCCGAGAACTATTAGGATTTCTTTTCCGGCTCCTTCTCCTGATACAGGAAGCGGCGGATCTTATGCGTCGCTGTCTTGTTGAAAGGCTCCTTCATCACTTCCACGTCCTTGATCTTGAGGAACTGGCTGACCTTGGAGTTGACGAAGTCCATCACCTCCTTCTTCTTCTGTTCGAGGTTTTCGATGAACTTATCCTCACCTTCGAGGTCCCAGTCGATCATGCCGTCGTTGAACTGGACGAGCGCCACGAGCTGGCCGGAGCGTGAAATGACGAGCGAATCGTTGACTCCTCCGATATTGTTGATGACGCTTTCGATCTCCTCGGGGTAGATGTTCTCGCCTGAGGAGCCGATGATGACATTGCCCATGCGTCCGAGAATGCCGTAGCGGCCTTTCTTGTCCACGGTGGCCATATCTCCCGTGCGCATCCATCCGTCCTCGGTCATGACCGCACGCGTACGGATATAATCCTTGTAATAACCCAGCATGACGTTGGGGCCCTTGACCTGCAGTTCGCCCTGACCGGTCTCGGGGTTGACGTCCGCCAGCCTGACGCTGACTCCGTAAGATGCGGTGCCGGTGGTGCCTATATGCGTGCGTTTCGGTCCGGCGTCACAGATGAGCGGGGCGGTCTCAGTGAGACCGTAGCCGATGGCGTACGGGAAGCGGCACTTCTTGAGGAAACGCTCCACCTCCACGTCCAGTTTGGCCCCGCCGATGCCGAAGAAACGGATGCGTCCGCCGAACTGCTTCTTCAGTTTGGTTCCGACCAGCCAATATAGGAGCCAGGGCATCTTTTCCTTGAGATAGGACAGGAACCTGCTGGCGTTGATGGTCGGTATGACCTTGCCCCTGATGATCTTCTCGATGATCAGCGGGACGGAGAGCATCGTGGTGGGACGCAGTTTGGAAATGGCGGCCATGAGGATGGTCGGGGTCGGCGGCTTCTGGATATAATAGACGGATGCACCGCGTGCGAAAGGATAGAGCATTCCGATGCTCATCTCATAGGTATGGGCGAGCGGGAGGATGGACAGGAATACATCCTTGCGGTATACGTGATGGGCATACCAGGACTCCTCGACATTGGCGCAGAAGTTCCTGTGGCTCAGCATCACGCCCTTGGCGTTGCCGGTGGTGCCGGAGGTGTAGATGATGGCGGCTATGTCCATCGGCTCGGGATGCTTGGTGGTGCCGTCGCAGGTGTATTTGGTCTCGTCGGCACGGATGAGCTCGAAGGAATTGATGTCGATCACGAGGTGCAGGCGTTTCAGGGCCTCCTCGCTGATCTTGGGGAGCTGCTTGCGCGACACGAATGCGGCCTTGGCATCGGAATGCGCAAGGATGTTCTCCACTTCGTTTGGCGAAACCTCGGGAAGCATCGGGACGGCGATGCGGCCGTTGGAAGTGATGGCGAAGAACGCCACACCCCAGTTGGGCATGTTCTCCGACAGGATCGCGATCTTGTCGGAGGCGTTTATGCCGAAGGTCGCGAGCGCGCCTGACAGGCGGTCGCAGGTCTCCTTGAAACGCGAATATGTATAATGCTGGCCACCATCCACGAAATCGGATGCCGTCCTCTTGGCATAGGCGGACGAGGAATACTCCAGAATGTCCGAGAGTGTCGAGAAGGAATGTCTCATCAGTGTGTCCTGTACTTTTCAGGGTGTCTTCCACCCAGGTCCATTGATTCGTAGATCTGCTGGATACGGCGCGTATCGGCCGCCGCATCGTCGGTAAGCTCCACCTTTTCGCCGCAGCCTATGAGCTTGCGCTTCCAGTCGAAATAACCGAGATAGACCGGGATGCCTGCGGTGCGCGCAATGAGATGATAGCCTGTCTTCCAACGGGCGACGGGCTTGCGAGTACCTTCGGGAGCGATGGCAAGGTGGAAATGCTCGCGTGTCTCCATCTCGCGGATCACCGAGCGGACGATAGCAGAAGGATTGGAGCGGTCCACCGGGATGCCTCCCATTGCCCGGACGATCCATCCGAGCGGGGGAAAGAACATCTCTTTCTTTACCATGCACAAAGCCTTGCCGCCTATCGCCTCGTAGAACAGGTAGGCGACGACGAAATCGAGGATGGACGTATGGGGGACGCCAAGGAGGATGCATTTGTCCTCTTCAGGCAGGTGCCCGTCCATCTTCCACCCCCACACCTTCATGATCAGCCGGCAGAATCTTCTCCACATAACGATTTTGTATAATTGATACAAAAATAGTCTTTTTTGCTCTGACACGGAAACATCGGGGAGCATTTTGTGGTCAAAATGGCAGGAAAAGTGGCGAAAGGATTTTCGCCACTCGGCCCAAAGACGTATCTTTGCAAATCCAAATATTGCAATGAAATGGAAGAAAGAAGAGTAGTCATCACCGGAATGGGCGTCATCTCTCCCATCGGAAACGATATAGATACATTCAAGCACAGCATCGCCGAAGGCGTCTGCGGCATCGTCCCCATCGAGGGGATGGACGAGTTCGGAGAACTCCCGGTCCACGTGGCCGGACGGGTCCGGGACTTCAACCCCGTCGGGTTGGGGATGGACGCTGCCAGCGTGCGCCGCAGCGACCAGTTCAGCCAGTTCGCCACCTGCGCGGCCATCCAGGCCGTGGCACAGAGCGGTCTGGAGTCAGGAGTCAACATCGAACCGGACCGCTTTGGAGTCTATGTCGGATCGGGCATCGGAGGCATGCAGACCTTCGTCAAGCAGACGCGAGTGATGGTGGACGAGGGCGTTTCGCGCATATCCCCCCACTTCATCCCGATGCTCATCAGCAACATCGGCGCAGGCAACATCGCCATCCGTTTCAACGCACAGGGCCCCTGTCTGCCCGTCGTCTCGGCCTGTTCCACCAGCACCCACGCCGTAGGCGAGGCCTTCAGAGCCGTCAAGTACGGACAGGCTGACGCCATCATCGCGGGAGGCTCGGAAGCGGCCGTCACTCCCCTTGGTTTGGGAGGCTTCGCCAACATAAAGGCCCTGTCCACTTCCGCCGACCCGCTCCAGGCCAGCCTGCCTTTCGACCGCCGCAGAGGCGGCTTCGTGATGGCGGAAGGCGCGGCAATGCTTGTGCTCGAAGAGTACGGACACGCCGTGCGGCGCGGGGCGCAGATCATCGCGGAGGTGGCTGGATACGGCAACACCTGCGACGCCTACCACTATACCGCACCCAGGCCTGACGGCACCACCACTGCCGCAGCGGTGAAGCAATCCCTCCGGGAGGCCGGCTACGAGTCCGGCAAGATGCTCTATATCAATGCCCACGGCACCGGCACGTTGCTCAATGACAAGTGTGAGACAGCGGCATTCAAACTGGCTCTCGGCGAAGATGAAGCCCGCAAGGCCATGATCAGTTCGACCAAATCCATGACCGGACACATGATAGGCGCAGCGGGAGCCGCGGAGCTGATCGCTTCAGCGATCGCCCTCCAGTGCGGCTTCCTCCCCCCTACCATCGGCTACGCCGAGCCCGATCCGGACTGCGACCTGGACTACATACCGCGCACGGCACGGCAGATCCAGGCCGAGTTCGCCCTTTCAAGCTCGCTCGGATTCGGCGGACACAATGCAGTGGTGACGCTCAGGAGGATCTGACAGCCTAACGCAGGTCGGCTATCTCGTAGATGAGTCTCTCTGTTTTTTCCCAGCCCAGACACGGGTCGGTGATGGATTTGCCGTAGACACAGCCGCCCAGGCTCTGGGAACCGTCCTCTATATAGGATTCGATCATAAGGCCCTTGACCAGACGATAGACATCGTCGCTGTGACGGGTGCTGTGCAGGACCTCCTTGGCTATACGTATCTGTTCCAGATAACGCTTGTCAGAATTGGCATGGTTGCAGTCGACTATGACGGCGGGGTTCCGCAACGATGTCGCCTCGCTGTACATCCGCGCCAGCGTCATGAGATCCTCGTAATGATAGTTGGGATGGGTCTTTCCGTAGTTGTCGACATAGCCCCTGAGGATGGCATGCGCGAAAGGGTTGCCTTCACTCTGTACCTCCCAGTTGCGGTAGATGAAGATATGCGAGCCCTGAGCGGCCCGGATGGAGTTCATCATCACCGAAAGGTCGCCGCTGGTAGGATTCTTCATGCCCACGGGGACGTCCAGGCCACTCGCGGTAAGGCGGTGCTGCTGGTCTTCGACGCTGCGCGCACCGACCGCCACGTATGAGATGAGGTCGGACAGGAAATGGTGGTTCTCAGGATAGAGCATTTCGTCGGCGCAGGAGAACCCGAAGTCGTTGATGGCTTTCATGTGCATCCTTCGGATGGACAGGACGCCTTTGATGATGTCCGGGTTGGCTATGGGATTGGGCTGATGGAGCATGCCTTTGTAGCCGGCGCCGGTCGTACGGGGTTTGTTGGTATAGATGCGGGGGATGATAACGATCTTGTCCTTGACCTTTTCCTGGACAGGACGCAGACGGCCGATGTAGTCCAGCACGGCGTCCTCCCTGTCGGCAGAGCAAGGGCCGATGACAAGGATAAGCTTGTCCGACACGCCCCGCAGCACGTCACGTATCTGCCGGTCGTTCTCCTTCTTGGCCAAGGCCGCTTCCTGGGAAATGGGATACATGTCCTTCACCTCCTGGGGGTTGAACAGTTCCCGCTTGAATATCATGTTCATATCAACTTCATTTATCAAACCGGCTCCTCCTCTCGGTGGAGATCCTCATCATTTCCTGCATTTTGGGGATATCGCCTTCCGCTACGGCTTCTCGCAATTCGCCGAATTTCTCCGCGAAAAGGTCCATCTGCGAAAGCAACTCGTCCCTGTTAAGGAGGAACAGTTCGCTCCACATCCCTTCATTTATCCGTGCTATGCGCGTCAAGTCACGGAAAGAATCACCGGTAAACTTCGCCAGATGCTCCGACTCCTTGCTGTTCATCAGGGCCACGGCGATGCAATGGGTAAGCTGACTCAGGAAGCCTATCATCTCGTCGTGCATCTCCGGTGTGAGACGTGAGATACATCCGAATCCGAGCGTGCGGCCAAGTTCCTCGCAGGTGCGGACAGCCTGCTCGGTATTGGCCGGGGTCGGAGTAACGATATAATTCGCACCCTTGAAGATGCTGCTGTCAGCATTCTCCACGCCGTATACTTCACGTCCTGCCATCGGATGCGCGCCCACGAACTCAAGGTCTGGGCGAAGCATTTCCTCCACCTTGTAAACCACAGCCCTCTTGACCCCGGTGACATCGGTCAAAAGCGCACCTGGCCTTATAAAGCCCTGGTACCGTTCGATCCAGGACAGGAAGACATGGGGATAAAGGGCGAAAACGACGATATCAAAACGCGATACGTAATCCTCAGTCACCTCGATGCTGCCGCTGTCGATGATACCCTTCGCAAGGGCATAGTCCAGCGTCTTCTGCGACCTCGTTACGGCACCCACCTCATAACCGGCCTTCCTGAGGCCCTCGGCGTAACTTCCGCCAATAAGCCCGAGTCCGACTATCAATATCCTGGTCCCCTGTGCGAGCATCAGTCCTCCCCTCCGGAATAAGTATCCTTCCTGTATGTGCCGAGCAGTTTCAGCTTCTCGCACACCGATCCGAGCTGGAGGAGCAGGTCCTCGCCGTCCGGCGTATTGATGTTGCCTTCAAGTTCGATGAAGAAATAGTAGTTCCACATCAACTCCTTCATGGGACGGCTGTGGAGATTGCACATGTTGAAGCCGTGTGAACCTATGATGTTCAAAGTCTTGGCCAATGCTCCGGCCTCGTTGGCGACCGTGAAGACCAGGACGAAATGCTCGTCCATGCGCGCACTGCGCGAAGGCATGTTGCGGGTCCTGGTGAAGGTGGCGAAACGGGTGGTATTGGTCCTGCCGGTATTGATGCGGCGTTCGAGTACCTCCAATCCATACAGGCCAGCAGCCTCCGAAGAGGCTATGGCTGCAACTGAAGGATCGCCGAGGTCGGCCACATACTGCGCGGCAACGGCGGTATTGGACATCTCCACTATTTCGTAACCGTGGTCTTGGACATATCGGAAACACTGGGCCAAAGCCTGGGGATGGCTGACGACCTTGCGGATGCCGGCTTTATCGGCCCCCTTGATGCCAAGGAGATACTGCGAAACCTCTACATCGATCATCTTGTTGACATAAAGGCTTCCGGAGAAAGCCATGTCCATGACGTTCCCGACATCCCCTGCGAAACTGTTCTCCAAAGGGAGGAGGGCTGCATCCACCAGGCCCGACTCACAGGCCTTGTACGCCGATTCGAAATCCTGGAACGGTACAAGATGGGCAGAAGGGTACAGGTGCTTGGCGGCAATGTAGGAGAACGCCCCGGGGACACCGCAGTAAGCGACTTTCATACCCTGTAGCAAGCGCTCCTGATAGGCCGAGGAATAAGCCATCACACCCTTGATGAAGGGTACGTAGTACTCCCGCAGCACAGGGTCGTCGACCAGCTGTGTGTTGCGGTTCAACACGTCCTCTTCGCGGGAAGCGTCCGTCACGGGAAGTCCGTTGAGCTTTTTGTACTCGGCAATGTCCTCTACGAGGTGCATGCGCTCTACGAAAAGCCCGGCCATCTCCTCGTCGATGGCGCTTACCCTTTTCCTTGCATCATCCAGTACCGACATGAGTGATATCCTATGAATAGAGGAAGCGTTTGATGCTGCCCTTCGGGGTCTTCTCGAAAGGCTCGGTCTTCACTTCCACCTTGGTGATCTTGCTGTACACCGGCAGGGTCCTGTTGGCCTTGACACGGATCTTTTCGGGAAGTTCAGCCACTGAAGCATCGTCCAGCCCGGCCTTGCGGATCGCGTCCTTGTCGAGGGTGATGAGGGCGACGAGCTTGGCGTTGCGGTCCACGACGACGGAATCTCCCACATAGTCGATGGAGTTTAGCACAGCCTCGATCTCCTCAGGGAAGATGTTCTGGCCGTTGGCGGAGAGGATCATGGTCTTGCAACGTCCCTTGATGAAGATGTTGCCGTCCTTGTCCATCACTCCGAGGTCGCCGGTCCTGAGGAATCCGTCCTCGGTGAAGGCGTTCTGCGAAGCCTCGGGATTGTTGAAGTATCCCATGCAGATGTTCGAGCCCTTGGCCTGGATCTCGCCGATGACGTTCTCCGGATCCGGAGAGTCGATGCGGACCTCGGCGGAATCGACGCGCTTGCCGCAGGATCCCGGAACGTAGAGCCACCAGTTGGAGAAAGCGAGCAGAGGAGCGGCCTCGGTCATGCCGTAGCCGACGCTGTACGGAAGTCCCATGCGTCTGAAAGCCTTCTCGACATCGGGGTTGAGGGCGGCTCCGCCCATGATGAACTGCTGGACATTGCCGCCGAAACTGGCCTTGAGCTTATCGACGACAGCCTTGTAGATGACCTTCTTCACACCGGGGATGGAGGTAAGGACCTTCATGTACCACTTGGACAGGACAGGTTTGATGGAGTTGTTGTACACCTTCTCCATTACGAGAGGGACCGTGATGACGATATAAGGCTTGACGTCGGCCATGGCCTTGAGCAGGGTCGAGGCGGCAGGGGCCTTGCCGAGGTAATAAACAGTCACGCCGCAGCTGAGCGGGTACATGAACTCGAACACCATGCCGTAGATATGTCCCATCGGCAGCATCGATACGATGCTGTCCTTCTTGCCCGCGGGGATATAGCGGATGGCGAAGTCGATGGACGTGCTGAGCGCCTTGTACTTGAGCATGACTCCCTTGGGAGCGCTGGTGGTGCCGGAAGTATAGTTGATGATGGCGAGTTTGTCCTCGGTGTCGGGGGTGAAGTCGATATCCTCGGGACGGACACCCTTGGGATACTTGGCAGCAAGGGCGGCGTCAAGGCCGGCGAACGCTTCCTCATACTCCTTGGCGGCAGACCAGAGAAGGGAGAAATCGCCGGTGCAGACGATGAACTTCAACCTGGGCATGCGGGACACGTCAAGTTTGGAGAACGTGTCCTTGTCGGTAAAGAGGGCGACACTCTCGGAATGGTGCACGAGGCCGCAGATGGCATCGGGCGTAAAATCAGCGAGGAGCGGCACCGTGACGGTACCGTAAGTATTGGTTGCAAGGAAGGAAATGGCCCAGCGGGCGGAATTGGGGGCGCAGACGGTCACCTTCTCTCCAGGGACGATTCCGGTGGTCTCGAACAGGACGTGCAGCCGGGTAATCTGGGTTGCGACGTCCCCAAAAGTGAATTCATCGCCACGCCAGTCGCACAGCGCCTTGTCATTCCAGTACTTCCTGGTGTTCTCGGTAAGAAGCTCCAAATAATTGATCATAATCTTTCGTATTATGTTTGTTTCCTTTTCAAAAATCTTTCAAAAATAAGAAACAAACGCGTGCGTAACAATACATTCACCGGTTTTGTGGCGATTTGAACCCAGGTGTGGTGAAATCACATTGTAAAGCACTGAATCGAAATGCAAAAATAGTTATAAACCACTGAAGTTGTACACGTCAGGTATTTTTTTTTGGCCCGCGAAATCATATATTTGCAGTAGAAACGAAACTCGCCATGGAAGAAGAAAGGACCATAGACAGGCTAGCCCGCCACATTATCAACCTCGGCGCCTTCGCCATCATCGCCGCACTGTGCTGGATGTTCAGGAGCGTCCTCATCTACATCATCGCGGCTTTCGTCATCTCGCTCATCGGGCAGCCTATATTCCGTACGCTTAAACAGCTGACCATCAAAGGGCATTCCGCCCCCGACTGGTTGTTGTCCGTCTTCACCCTCGTGTCGATCATCCTCCTTATCGTGCTCATCGTCACCCAGGCCATCCCTATCGTCTCGGGGATCATCCATGATGCGTTGGCGATGAACAGTTCCATAACCTTCGACAGGGATATGCTTGACCGCATCAACGAATGGATCATCAGCGTATTCCCCGGGGTAGGACGCGATTTCGACCTGATGACCTTTACGCTGGAAAGGCTCAAGGATGCGACCAGCATCTCGAGCGTATCCAGCTTCCTTGGGTCAGTTGCCTCCGCCGTGGCGGGGATTGCCATCGGGCTGTTCTCCGTGGTCTTCATCTCATTCTTCTTCATCAAGGACGAAGCCCTGTTCGGAAAGATCGTCGGCGCCCTGGTCCCCGACCGTATCGAAGAGTCTGTCGGCAAGACCATCCTGGATATCGAGATGCTCCTCTCCCGCTATTTCCTCGGACTCACCGTCGAAGTGCTCGGCGTCATGATACTGGACTTCCTCGGCCTGTGGCTGATCGCCAGGATAGGCGTCAATTATGCCATCGGCATAGCATTCATCGCCGGCATCCTGAATGTCGTACCCTATGTCGGACCGCTGCTCGGCGACATCATCGGCATAGTACTGTGCCTGGTCCTGAAGCTCGGCGCCGGGGTCGGCCTGGACGTCAACATCTGGATCTTCATACTCATCGTATTCGCGATCATGCAGGGCACGCAGCTGGTGGACAATTTCATCTATCAGCCGCTGATCTACTCCACCAGCATCAAGGCCAATCCATTGGAGATCTTCATCGTCCTTCTGATAGCCGGCCACGTCGGAGGTGTTGCCGGGATACTCGTCGCCATTCCCGGTTATACCGTGGTCCGAGTCATCGCAAGCCGGTTCTTCTACAAATACAAACCCATCCGCCGCCTCATCCCCCACAGGGAGGAGGAGAACACGGATTCTGTACTGTAAGCGATCCTTTTCCTGACTGTTCCTAGAAGGAAATCAGTATCAACAACTGCGCGACAAGTACACGCAGGAACATCGACAGCGGATAAACCGTAGCATAATTGACCGAAGTATAGTCCGTCCCATAGGCCCCCTGGGCAAATGCCAGGACGGCAGGATCGGTCGTCGATCCGGCCACAAGTCCGCACAACTGATAGAAATTGAGCTTGAATGCGAAACGTGCGACAAGCCCGAGGGTAAGGATGGGGATCAGTGTGATGAGGGCGCCATAGAGGATCCACCAATAACCGCCGGAGACTATTGAAGACACGAAATTCTCACCTGCACCGAGGCCTACCGCAGCGAGGAAGAAAGATATGCCGACTTCGCGGAGCATCATGTTGGCGCTGGCGGTAGTATATGTCGATATCTTCAGCTTAGGCCCGAAATAGGCCATGAGTATCGCGACGATGAGCGGGCCTCCGGCCAATCCCAGCCGGACCGGCTGAGGTATGCCCGGGAACCTTATCGGGAGCGAACCCACGAGCACGCCGAGGACGATGCCGAAGAAGATCGGGACGAGGTTGGGATGCCTCAGTTCCTCCGGCTTGTTGCCGACTATGGACGCGACCTGCTCTATTTCGGGCTCCAGGCCCACGACAAGTATGCTGTCGCCCATCTGAAGCCTGAGGAAGGGACGGGCCACCAGTTCTACGCCGGCGCGTACCACGCGCGTGACATTGACTCCATGCTCTGTACGGAAGCCGAGATCCTTGATGCGCTTGCCGGTAATGGACGGCTTCGTCACTGTCAATCTGCGGGTTACGAGGTGCTCGTTCATGCGAATCCAGTCCTGCTGGTGCATTTCCACCTCCTTTCCGAAGATGATACGGACGGCGTCGACATGAGGCTGCGACGTGACTACAAGGAGACGGTCTCCCTTTTCGAGGACAGTACCCGGGCCGGGGATATCGATGACTCCGTCGCGCATCATCCTGGAGATGATGAAACTGTTGGTGGTATCCTTGATAATCTCACGTACGGAACGTCCGAAGATCGCGGGATTCTCAACCTCCATGTGCATCCTGCGCACCTGCACGGCCTCCCCTCCATCGTTATCCAGCGCGGCCTTTTCGACATTCAGGTCTATCTTGAATATGGCGCGGAAAAGGATGACCAGCATGATGACTCCGAGCACGCCGATGGGATAGGCCACGGCATAAGCCGATGCCAGGCCGGAGGAGGCGTCGGCGACTGCCTCAGCGGAAGAGCCTTCGACGAGCAGGACGTTGGAGAGGGTCTGCTGCGCGGCACCAAGTCCGGGAGTGTTCGTCACGGCACCGGACATTACTCCGACCATGGTCGACAGGCTCTCACCCGTCACCAGATGGATGCAGACGGTGACCAGCACCGACATGAGGATGCCGAAAACAGCCAGAAGGTTCATTTTGACACCCCCGACCTTGAACGAGTGGAAGAAGCCGGGGCCGACCTGAAGGCCGATCGAGAAAATGAAAAGGATGAGCCCGAAGTCCTTCATGAAAGCGAGGACGGTGGGATCGGCCCTGAGGCCGAAGTGGCTGACGAGGATGGCAAGGAACAATATCCAGGTGGATCCGATGGAAATGCCCTTTACTTTGAAACGGCCAAGATAGAGGCCTGTCGCAATGACTGCGGCGAAAAGCAGGATGCTATGTGCGACACCCGTTCCGGTAAACAAGTCGGTCATGGCGCAAAAATACCCTATTTCTGATGATTTTCCAAACGAATGAGGCGGCAAATGAACTTTGTGAAGCGCTGCTTGCCGACTGGAACGCGGCATCCACGGACATAATCCATATCCAGCAGGGCCCTTACGGCATCGGGGTGGGAACGCAGTAGCTTGAAGTCAAGGATGATCGAGCTGTACCACCCTCCACGCAACAGGATGTCCTCGCCGCAACTGGTTACGGGGCCCCTGTCCTTTGGAAGGGCATCGTAAAGCAGGAACATGTTCTCGGCAGATTGCCTGCGGGTCTTCACTAAGGAATAGGAAGTCAGTGCACCCTTGCGCTTGCGCCGATAGTGATAGAGGGCCTCATGGAGATGGACTACTTTCCGGGCCCCGTACAGGATCTGGGTCTGGAAAACTATATCCTCGTGATAACCCCACTTGGGCACTATCATACTGTCAAGGTCATAGAGGGAGCGTCGGACCAGTTTGTTCCACATGTATGCACGGATAACGCTGTTGTGCATGCATTTCACCGCAACAGGGCCGATCGACGGGGATACTTCACCCTCGGCGTAGTACCCGGGGACCTTTTTCGAGTATTCCTTATAGAAATCGCAGTAGACCACGTCGGCGTCCTCTTCAAGAGCCTTGCCGACCAGATGGCTGACATAGTCCGGCTCCACCCAGTCATCGGAATCGACATGGATGATGAAATCGCCAGTTGCGGCTGCGAGACCGGTCATACGTGCCCGCGGTAGGCCGGAATTGGGTTCGTGTAGTATTTGGACGCGGGAACGAAGGGAAGGGAAAGAAGTATCCAGGATCTTTTCTATGACCGATACCGAACGGTCGGGAGTTCCATCATCTACGAAGATGAACTCACAGTTGTCCCAACTCTGGGAGAAGAGGGATGCAGCGCATTGCTCCACATACTCCTCCACGGCATATACAGGGACTATGACCGAAACTTTTGGATGCCCTTCCATTATTCTCAAACGCTATATTTAAAACTGTCCTGACGGGATAATACTGCGCCGCCGAATGAAATGACAAAACAAATACCGTCAAGCATCGCAAAGTTACAATTTATTTCGGTATTTCGGAAGATTGTTTAACTTTACATGAAAAAGGAAACGATATGTTAAGAATCGGAGACAAAATGCCGTCTTTCGAGGTCCAGGACCAGGACGGGAAGACCGTAAGGTCGGAAGATTTCATCGGCAAAGGCCGCAGGACCATCATTTATTTCTATCCGAAGGACAACACATCCGGCTGTACGGCGGAGGCCTGCAGCATGCGTGACAGCTATGCCGCCCTTACTGCGGCCGGCTACAACGTAGTCGGCGTCAGCAAGGACAGCGTGAAATCGCATGCGGGCTTCAGGGCAAAGCACGGTCTCCCCTTCACCCTGCTCTCCGACGCTTCCACCCAGATGCTCCAGGATTTCGGAGCATGGGGTGAGAAGAAAATGTACGGCAAGACAGTCTTCGGTACGATACGCCGCACCTTCATCTTCAATGAGGAAGGCATACTGGAGCGTATCATCGAGAAAGTGGACACAAAGGATTCGGCAGGACAGATCATCTCCGGAATGGCCGCACCGCAGAGGGCTGCTGCGGAGCGCGTCGCCCGCGTACAGGCTATGGAGGCTGCCTTCGACCGCGCCTCCGCAGGCACACCTGACGCAGCCGATGTAGCCGTGCTCAAAGAGTACATGGACTCCGGTCAATGGAGGCTCGATTATGAAGCCGACGAGGCCGGGGAGATCCCGGCCTCGGTCAAGCGTGGCGTCCTCTCGGAGGACGGTCTTTACAATCTGCTGGAAGACCTGGCGTAGACCGCCAGCCACCTAGCGTAGTGGCATCTTATAGAAGGAGCGGTTGGTGGTGATGAAGAGGTACTCCCCCTCCTTACCGCCTACCTCCATCGATATGGGTCTCTCCTCGATGTCGAAGATTCCCGTCTCGCGGCCTCCCCTGTCATACACGCGTACCTGACCTGCGGCGACATAGGTATTGCCGGCGCGGTCGTATGCGGTTGCATATTCTCCGTGCTTGACGTAATCCCCTGTCGCTGAAAGGCTTCCATCAGCATTGACATTGAAGGTGTAAGTGCGTTTGGGGTTCTCCCACGCAATCCAGACAAGCTCCTTCTGGCCGGGAGTGACCGCCGTCAGGTCTATCGAACGGCATAGGTCGAAGAGATAAGGGACTATCGTGTCACCGTCCGGAGCCAGGAAACTGCGCTCCGGCATCTTCCCGTCATAGACGGCGAGGAAATCCCCCGCCCTGAGGGCGTGGGAAGGATAGATGACCCGCGAAGGCCTGACCGACGAAGTCGGGACCAGGCTCAGCGGAGTCATCGTATCGGCTCCGGAGCGGGTGTCGATCGCGTATGCGACTACTCCCCACATTCCGTTGCCCCAGCCGCTGTAGTCGGAGTTGGCGTCAGGCAGGGACTGTATCATCTCTATCTTCTCGTCGCGTAAGCCTGGCTGTCCCTCGTAACGGGTGATAACTATAAGGTTGTCATCTGTGTCCAGTGCGAGCGAAAGAGGCCGGTATGGATAATCCGCCAGAAGCGTAACGGCCTCTGTCTCAGCATCCCACTTGTAAATCTTACGCATATTTCCTTCGCAGAAGTAGACATTGCCCTTGCTGTCGGTGGCGGCGCCGGTAGCGAACCGGTAGTTGTCACCGATCTCAACGGCCTCACCCTTCTTTCCGGCAGGACGGCGTCCCTTCTCCTGCCCGGTCACGCGGGCATAGGAGAACTCCAGCGGATAGATCGCGATATTCTTGTTCAGGTCATAAGCCGTGGCGGCGGTCTCGCAGAGGATCTGCGTCCAGGCCTTTACGCCACGGATCTCGATGTCCCTGCAGTTGGACAGCAGGGTGCCGTAGTCGCGCGGGACCATCACGCGGACCACGCGATAGAACCAGAGATTGGCGAACATAATGTTTCGGCAGTTGTCCATGGTCATGGCCACGCAGTCCTGGCCTTCGCGGCTTTCCTCCTCATACTGAAGGGCATACACCTTGAAGTTCTCGACGTTTCTCCAGCGCGATTCGAAGCGCACGTGATGCTCCAGCGAAATGGCATACATCCGGGAAGGTGTGCTGGTGTCGCTGACATATATGCCCGCAGGGGCATAAGTGTTGGCTGACCAGATATCCTTGAAGGTACCGCCCCCGCCATCGGTGATCCAGAGGCTCCAGTACTGGTTGTCCCAGGCCTGGTCCAGGCCCTGGACGGCAATGGGATTGTCGGGAGAACTGACACGGCCCATTCCGAAGCCCATCATGCCCCCGAAGCCGGCCATGCCGCCGGGAGCGGCACCGCCAGGGGCGGCTCCCGCTGCCGGGCGGGGCGCCGGCCTCCTCATGGTCCCGTGTCCGCCTACGAACTTGACGTCGTTGAGCAGCGAGCGTTCGGAAGCCATCCACTTCATTCCGACCGCACGCTTATTGTAGCCTCCGGTGCAGATGCCGATACCGGTGAAGATGTCATCGCCCTTGGACGACTCCACCATCGGGACGGGAGAGCCGAAGCCGCTGAATGCGGGAGTGCTCTCAGCCAGGATAAGCTGTGTCGAGAAAGGATGAAGTCCTATTAGGACGCTCCCCTCCCGCAGCTTTATGGTATTGGTAATACGGTACCAGCCCTCGGGGAAGAACACCGCCTTGTTCGAGTCAATGGCCCTCTGGATGGCCTCGGTATCATCCGTTTCGCCGTCACCGACGGCGCCGTAACTGACGACGCTCGCCCAGGTAGACATATCGGGAAGCGCAGGGATGGTCTTCCTGAAAGTTGAAGGAAACTCCTCCGATACGGTCTTGCAGACGGTACCGAACTCAGGTTCGGCCCCCATCTCGGGGACGATGAGCCCGTAAACGAACTCCTCTATCCTGTACGACCTGTCCTTCACGGGGAAATCCTTCCCCGCCTTCGTCAGTGAAACGGCCACAGGGACGTTCCTGCAATGGGCGTTGAGGATATTCAACTGGTTGGTCTCCCCTTCCTCGCCGGTCATCGTAACCGCAGTTCCGACGTTCTCGAAGGCACAGTCCTCGAGGAACAACCGGTCGGCCAGTCCCCTTTCGCAGATTATGCCTGCGGGAGCATCCTTGACCTTCATGTTCACGATGGCGAAGCCGGCGTTGCGGGAAATGATGGCCGCCTCTTTCTGCCCCTCGAAATACGCATCCACCATCGCGATGGGCCAGCTCGGCGATGATACGCCAGAACTGATGCCGTAGCGTGCCCCGAAGAACTCTACGTCCTCCAGTTCGTTGCCAGCGTCATAAAGACAGGCGAAGCCGTCGCCGCCATAGACCGAAACATGGCTCACGATGCCGTGCTGGGCAAGGTGCGTACGCAGCGCTATAGCCATAGGATTGCCTTTCCCGATACGGAAATCGACGTTTGAAACACCGCTATAGAACGTGCCGGCACTGGCGTCCGCTACCCTGGAAGGATCTGTGACTATGCCGCCTGTGAACCACATCATCGAAGTCTGCTCCTTGTCGAAGCCGGGAGTATTCTTCTCCAGGACGATCTCGGGGCGCGACTTGCCGTAACCTACGATACGGATCGACCCGGGCACGTAGATGGTACGGCTGATACGGTACTTCCCCTCGGGGAGGTACAGGGTACCGAATCCGCGCTCTTCCTTGATGCGGTTGACCGCTTCCTGGAGCGCGTCGCTGACATCGAACTTGCCGTCGGCGCGGATGCCGAACTCCTCCTCGGTGAAGAAGACCCCCTTCGGGTCGTCGAACTTCAGGGTATAGACAGATGCTCCGGCAAAGGCGTCGTACGAACAAAATGCGGCCATAAAAATGGCCGCAGCAAGGATGATTCTCTTCATATTGACAGTTGAGAAGGATTTATCTCAATACCTGGGTGAACACGGGGTCCTGGCCATCCAGGTCAAGGACGTATACCTTGATGGTACTTGCAGCAGGTGCTGCGCCTTCGCCCCTGGGGATGTCCCTGGCCTCGAAGAGGTACTCGGTACCGCCGGTCACTGCACGTGAAGCGACGGCCTCAGCCTTGGCGCTGATCATGGGATAGGTCGACACGGCAGCATCGAAGATGGCGGATTCAGCCTCGGAAACGGGATGAGATGCAGAGAAATCGTCATATTTCACGTAATCACCCTCGAGGAAACCGTTCTCCTTGAGGAAGCGGTCGACCTCGGCCGGCATCGCATCGATGCGGGCAGACCTGACACCATAGCCTGGCAAAACGTTGGCATTTGGGAGTTTAGCCTTGATATCCCTGCAGCTGACATCCAGTCCGCCGCTTCCGAAAGTACAGAAGGGAACGACGGTCTTGCCGCTGAAATCGACGGTCTCCAGCAGGCTGGCGATGGGAAGGGCATAAGTGCCAAACCAGATGGGATATCCCAGGAATATGACATCGTAGGAACTGATGTCATGGGTGAGCGGACGCAACTCCGGAAGGGTGCCCTCGCTTCTCTCCTGGTTGGAGCGGGCGATGGTCTCCTGATAGCTTCCGTCATAGGGCTTCACGAGGGCTATCTCCTCGATGTCGGCGCCGAGCAGGTCGCTGAACTGCTGCGCGACCGCCTTGGTCGTGGAAGTCTGCGAATAATAAAGTACAAGTGCCTTGGGTGCCTTGCTCCCCGAGCAAGAGACGGCAAGCGCCATGATGGCAGCCAAATAAAGCAGTTTTTTCATAATACGCGTATTTGGTGCCAATTTACGGTTTTTCTTCCTTATGTCAATGGCTTTCCGTTGTTTTCAGTTCCCCTTCCTCGCGATTCAGGCCGCGTGTGAGATACATGATGCCGACGAGAAGCGCAAAGAGGACCAGCGTTCCGGCCAGGAAGGCGTAGGTCTCCATCTGGAGGAGGACGTAACTGAGCAGGTAGGCCAGCGCGACAAGGGCCGTGAGAAGCCAGGCTGAACGGTCGCGGAGGATGCCGCGGAAATAGCCGAACAAGGCCGCAACCGTCATCATGGCTGCCAACGCATAGGCCAGCGAGAAACTCATGAACTCGGAGAATGACAGCACAAGTGCATAGAAAAGCACCAGCGAGAAACCTATGACCAGATACTGGACAAGGTTGATCCTCTTCTTCCCTACCAGTTCCACAGCAAGGCCGGCGATGAAAACCAGCAGGATGACAAGGATGCCGTATTTGGCCGAGCGCATGCTCTTCTGGTACTGCGTCACGCCCTGAAGAAGGTTCACGCCGAAAGAGGTGTCATCGGGTTTGCCGCGGTTGATCTCGGACACGGACCAGCGGGCAGTGAAGCCCTCCTCCGACACCTCGCGCTCCGAAGGCAGGAAGTCACCGGTGAAGGAAGGGTCAGGGCAGTTTGAGTGCATCTTCACCTCCGTGGTTTCACCATAAGGCCTGACCATCAAGGAACTGGAGCCTTTTACGCGATAACTGAGCCTGAACGGAATGACGGCCTTTCCGTCCATCAGGGACTTGTCAAGGCCGACGGGCTCCGAAAGCGAAGCACCCGAACCGGAATGGAAGGAATAGGACTGTTCTCCAAGCGTGATTTCCACACGGCCGTCGATGCCGCGAAGGTCGCTTATACCGACGGATATAGTCTGCCCTTTCAATTCTTTCTCCCCATATACGGGCGGTATGACGAAATCGCCCGTGGCCACGACTTCCGCTCCGTAGACCATGATGTCATAGATGGAACGGTGGAGTATCTGCGTGGGGAGGTCGATATCATAATCCAGGGAACGGGGATAGACAACCGCCGTCTCCCGCTTCATGGACTTCTCCTGCTTCTGGTCGACGGCTTCGACGTCGTATGAGAACTCCAGGACAGGACCGGTAAGCGTCTGGGAACGTCCCCAACTCGCCGCCACGTCTTCGCGGCTGGCGGAAGCGGCATTCTGGCGGTCCGTTATCTGACCCTGGACCATTGCCAGGGGAATGAGCATCATCATCGCCAGCACGCCCATCAGTGCGATCTTTACCGGCAGGGAATCCAAGAGTTTCATGATCTTGTCTATTGATATGTGACAAAAACCGGGAATCAACAATAATGCCAACGGGCGCTCTGTTACAAGCCCTTGACGGCAAAGCCCACGGAGACCGTGTTGCCTTCACCGTCCACCACCGTAACGGTATGGTTTCCAGGATCAGGTGCGATGCGCATCTGATGTAGGATGCGGGTCTCGCCCAGGTAGGACTGGTCCAGGTGCCAGTATACGGTCGCATCGGGGTCGCGGTGTACGACGTGGAAAACGGCTCCGGGCACACTGCCGTCCAGCTGTCGCGGGAGAGTCAGCACGCTTCCGGGCTCCGGATACAGGAACTCCATCGGGGCCGTATCGCGTCCAGGGACGACCTGATACTCAGGGTGATATGCCTTGTAATACCATTCCATTGCCGGTGGCAGGCGGAACACTCCGTCTCTATGATAGGGACACACGGCGCTCTCGGCGGCCTTAGCCGGGAGCAGTGTGCTTTCCCAATCCGGGCAGTCCGGTCCGCGAAGCATCCCGGATGCAGTACAGACATCCAGATAGACTCCCCCTTCCAGGGGCTCCTCGAACCAGTCGGCAGAAGCCGGCAAAAGGTTCAGCAGGTCGAAAAGGACAGGACCGGCGGTCTTCGCGCCGGTCATCCCGGCGACGCCGTGACCGTCGGCATTGCCGCACCAGACGCCTATGGCGTAGTCCGGCGTGACTCCGACTGCCCATGCATCCCTATATCCATAACTGGTTCCCGTCTTCCAGGCCGCTTTCCGGACGGAGGCAATGAGTTTCCAGTCGATCTCGTCGGGACGGTTCACTTCCTTGAGCGCCTCGAAAGTGTACCAGAGAGCTATCTTGTCTTTAAGGGGCGAGGAGGCGTCAATGCCCTCGTAACTGCGTACCATCCCGGCATATGCTGCAGTGATGTCACGCAGCGTCCCTTCGCCACCGCCCAGAATGAGCGAGAGTCCATAGTCCGAGGCGTCGCGGTTAAGTGTCGAGAGGCCGGCTTCGCGAAGGAGTTCCAGGAAGCGCGGAGCGCCATAAGAGCGCAGCATATGTACCGCGGGAACGTTCAACGAACGTGCGAGCGCCTCCGCTGCGGGAACGGCCCCGTGGAACTGGAGGTCGAAATTCTCGGGTGTGAAACCGCCGAGGTTCACCGGCGTATCGGGAATGAGCGTGCGCGGAAGGATCACTCCCTCCTGCAGGGAGGCGCAGTAAAGGAAAGGTTTGAGTATGCTTCCGGTACTGCGCGGGGCGCGGGCGATGTCGACTTCGGAACCAGCCCTGCTGCGGGCAGCGGAGGCGTTCCCCACATAGGCGAGGATCTCCCCGCTGCGAACATCCATTACGACGGCCGCCAGGTCGGCAGCCCCGCCAAGGTCGAGTTCATCCGACCAGCGGTCGGTGACGGACTCGACCTGCCTTTGCAGGGGCAGGTCTATGCTCGTCCGCGTCCTGACGCCGTGAGGCTGGCCCTCCACCCAATGCCTTGCATGGTTGGGAAGCGGGTATGGAGCATCAGGGAGGGGCTCGTCCATGGCATCCTCAAGGGTTGAAGCGTCGATATAACCACGTTTGTGGAGTTTCTCCAACAGACGGTTGCGCTTTTCCAGAAGTTTATCCCTGCCTTTCCCAGGATGTATGCTGGAAGGCGCATTGGGCAGGACTGCCAGGGTGGCCGACTCTGCCCAGGACAACTGGTCCGCCGGCCGGCCGAAGTATCTCCAGGCAGCCGCTTCCAGCCCGACGACATTGCCCCCGAACGGGGCGTGGGAGACATACAGGGAAAGGATCCTCTTTTTGGAATACCGCAGTTCGAGCCGGGTAGCCTGCACTGCCTCTATCGCCTTCTGCCACAGGTTACGCTCCTTCCCGCGAGACAGGCGGATCACCTGCATGGTGATCGTACTGCCGCCGCTGACCACATGTCCGGCCCGGAGGTTGCTCACAACTGCCCGGACCAGGGCGGCGGGATCGACTCCGGGATGCCAGCGGAAGTGCCTGTCCTCGAACTGGATGATGGCCGTGGCACAACGGTACGGGACCGTGTCGCAGGGCGGGAAGCGCCATTGCTGGTCGTCCGCTATGCGTGCTCCCAGCAGGCGTCCGTCACGGTCAGTAACGACGGTCGAATAGGGTGTACCCTTGAAAAGGTCCTTCGGCAGGCAGAAGAACCAGCCTGCCAGAAGGACCGTTAAAACAATGAGTATGATTCTCTTACGCCGGGTCATCTGGTGACCGCCGCGGAGCCTGAAGCAGTGTTCGCGGCCACATGCGGGTCGTACATCGCAGAGCAGGTGACGGCGGGCAACGTATAGACGCCCTCATACGCAGCCCGGAGCTTAAGCGTGAAACTGCGGGACTTCCCGTGCGGCAGGTCGAAGAACCAGTTGCAACGGTCGTCACGGATGTCGCGGTAGTCGGCCTCGCCGTCACCTGCGCCTCCGCGGAGCCTGTCGTTGAGGATCTCCCAACCGGACGGGATGCGCTCGCTCAGCGCGAGGGACCTGTAGTCGCGGGACGAGGGATTGGACACTTTCACTACGGCGGTGAACTCAGTGCCCTGCTTGACGGAAGCAGGATTGAGCGGTGTTCCGTCCGCATTCTGATAACTGACAGATATCTGCAGGCCACTGGAAGCAGCTGCTACAGGGGTTGATGCCGGAGCGCGTGAGACAGTGGTAAGCGTAGCGTAGAGCAGCTCGTCCATAGTATTCTTCACCTCGACGCGGCCGGAAACCGGCTTGGTAAATACGGACTGGGCGGAAGTGACGGCCTCGCCGCCTACTTCGGCCCGTATCGACTGTGCGTCGACCTTGGCGAACAGTCGGTCCATGGCCATGGCCGCGAAGGCGGCCTCCTGGGTGGAGTACCATCCCTTATTGATCTCGGCGGCCACCTCCTGTGCAGTCGGGACAGCATCCTGGAGCCTTCCGACAAGGGTTTGGGCCAAGAGGATCACGGACTTGTCGCGCAGCGAGGAACCGTACGGGAAGTCTCCGGAACCCAAGTTGTCGGACACGCCGCTGATACGGGAGATGAGTTCCTCGGCGGACTTGGACTTTCCGCCGGCAGCATACGCCGCTGCAAGCATCCAAGCCGCACGCTCGCTCAGGTCGCCCGCCTCCTTGAGGCGGTTCATCGCGCCGCTGGCGGCGTCGCCCGCGACTGCGAGGGTGTACAGTCGGTAGCACTCGTCCAGCTCGCTGAACGCAGCGTTGCCGGCCCGGCGGTATGCCTGGCTGAGGTTGGTCTGGAAGCGTTTCCAGCTGTCAATTACATCCTTCTGGACCTCGAATCCCGCAGCTGAGGCCTCGGCCAGGAACTGGCCCGCCATCGAACTCACCCAGCTGTCGGAAACGGTACCGCCGCTCCAGTACGAGAAGCCGCCGTCGCTCCGCTGGCGCGAGTAGATCTGATGGATGATGCCCGGTAACAACTCCTTCGCCGCTGCAGCGTCAGCCTCCGACAGCTGCGGCAGCAGATGAAGGAGCGTCAGGCCGCGGGCGGACAATTGTTCGGTGCAGTTGTAAGGGTAGTTCTTCATCGTCCGGAACAGGCCGGAGGCATCCACAGCCGGGAAACCTGCCAGTTCGAGGGTGGAGCCTTCGCCGGCGTCGAAAGTGACGGACTTGCCGCCGGGAAGCATCTCCTGCCGTACGGTCACGGTCTCAGGGTTGGGGTTGACAACCTGGATATCTATGATCTCTGAAGCCTTATGGGAGGCTCCGGAAGCTTCGACGGTCACCTTGGCCGCGCCTTCCCCGACTGCCTTGAGCGAGAAACGAACGACCTGGTCCCCTGCTTCGGTAAATGTGGCTGTCGCCGTCGGGGAACCGTCCATCTGAAGGGCGCCCTCAGCCTTGACGGTGACCTTGGCGCTGCGGATATCGTCGCTCAGTGCGAAGACATTGACCGGCAGCACCACCTGCTCACCGTTACATACCTGGGCAGGCAGGGAGCTGAGTACCATAAGCGGGGATTTAACGGTTACGGTCCTATCTGCACTGCCGTATGCACCGTCGTGCCCGGCAACCACCATCACCCTCAAACTTCCGATATACATCGGGAGCGTTATCTCATGGGTGGCAGTACCCTTCTTGAGCGTGAAGGGTCCGAGGAACCGGACGACTGGATTGAAGCGGTTATCCTTCCTTGCAGCGCGGATGTTCTCCTGATCTCCTCCGATGCTAAGCATCGGGCCTATGGGACCACCACGGAAGCCGATGACCTGGTCGTAGAGATCCCAGGTCTTAACGCCCAGCGCCTCGGTGCGGTACATTGCGTCCCAAGGCGAAGGTGTCTTGAATGCCGTGAGGTCCAGCAGGCCCTCGTCTACGACTGCAAGGGTGTATGTCATCGGCTTGCCCGACTTCTCGGACACCTGTATCTTGAAGGTCTTCTCGGGCTCGACGGTATCGGGAGCCTTTACGACCGGTTCCAGATGCGAGCCCGGATTCTCCACGCTCACCCGCCTTACGCCGTAGAGACGCAGCGGCAAGTCATTGGCAGTCACGGAGTATGGCTGCACCAGAGTGATGTGGACGTAGAAATTCGGTGCCATTTCCGGGGTGACGGTGAAGGAATAGGCGGCATCCTTACCGCCGTCGGTCGACACCCACTGGCGTGAAAGCACTCCGCCGGCATTTTCCAGGGACACCAGGGCCTGCCCGCCGGCAGCGGCAGGGATGAATACGGTCGCCTTTTCTCCGGCAAGGTAGCTGGCCTTGTCGGTAGAGAAGGTGAGCATGGTCAGGGCATTGGGATCTTCGCGGCCGGCCCTGCCAAGATAGCCTGGCTCATCGATGATGACCGTCCTTCCGGACACGTGTCCTCCGGCAACATCACGGACGACTACCAGGTACCTGCCCCATTCCTCGGCTTCAGCACGGAGGGTGAAAGTGGCATCCTGCGCCCCGGAGACCAGGGTTCCGGAAGCGACCGGCCTGGCCTCACTCCCGTTTACATAGCTGTTGAGTTCGTCGGGATTGTCCTCCCACCACCAGCTCCACTGGAGCTTGAAGACGCGGTACTCGAGGTTCCTGCCGGAAAGGCGGTTACCCGCTGCGTCGACTACGGCGACCCTTACGGTATGGTCCTTGCCGGTCTCCAGATCTCCGTCGGAAGGGAATTTTACACCGACATAGGCGGGGAATGGTGAATACGGAAGCGTCTGGGTTGTGAAACTCTCGTCACCGCCGCTTTCCTCGACCGAGGTTACGATAAAAGCGGACAAGAGGCCCGGAGCATCCTTGGCGGCCGGCAGGTTGAAGGCCGGCTCGGCCGTACCGTCAGCAGAGAGGACGGTACGGAACAGTTCGTGCTCGCTGGCTTCGAACGATGCGGCGGGATTGCGGAATATGTACCCGTCGAAGCCCTTGAAGGAGGATGCTCCCCTGCTGAGGGTCATCGTGGCATGGGCATTCAGGCCGGAGGCGGGAACGCCCGTCAGCCAGGACGAGGTGAGGCGCGCCGACGCGCGTGAGCCTCCTGCCAGGGCGTTTCCGCCCAGGTCGAGGTCGACCTTGAGGCGGTTGGGCTTGATGGTCTCGATGCGGAGGCTCTTGTGGAAAGCCGATCCGCCCACCTTGACGTATGCATTCCACAAGCCGGTGGGATCATCGGCGGAAGTGATGACCGGGAATGTATAGAATCCGTCCTGGCCGGAGGAGACCATCCGCGTATAGAACTGTCCCTGAGGAGTATAGAGTTCAAGGGAGGCGGGATGTCCCTCCGGAAGCTGCTTCACCTTGTCGGCAAGTATCATCGTCACGTGCAGAGTGTCGCCTGGCCGCCAGACGCCGCGTTCGCCATAGACGAAAGCCTTGAGGCCCTTGGTCACCGCCTGTCCCGACACGTCGAAACGGCTGAGGGATTTCTCGTATCCGTCCATCATCCTGAGGTAGCCGGTGGTCTTGCCCTTCCTGGCAATTACCGCGAAGGGCTTGCGGCTGACAGGGATCTCGGCGAGTCCCTTGGCATCTGTCTTGGCAGTGGCGAGGCGCTGGAGCTGGAAATCATATACTTCCAGGTCCACGCCTGACATCGGCTTGGCATCATTGATGTCGGTCACGGCAGCCCACATCGTCTTTCCTCCGGCATATTGCGCGACGATACCGAGGTTGGAGGAGAGCAGGTTCACCGTCGGGAAACGTTCGGACTGCATATAGTAGGACGGCTTTTCGGGATTGTCCCTGTCCTCCCAGTCATACAGGCTCCAGTCCGTATCATTGTCCCACCAATACGGACGCTGTACATCCCAGACCGCCTCGTCCTCCGCAGAGGGCGCACCGTCGGTGACGGGAATCATGCGCGGGACAGGCTTGCCCCCGTACAGCGAATACTCCTGGCGGAAAGATAGCTTTATGCGATAGATGGCGCCCGGTTCCTGCTTGAACAGACCTGTCAGGTCCACGTTGAAGTCGTTCCAGGTGTGCAGGTCCAGGTCACCGTCCTGATAGAGAGGGATCTGACGGCTGTATACCAGGCGGCCGGAGCGCCGGAGTTCGGTAGACCCGTTCAGGTCGTTCTCCTGCAGGAACAGGAGGATGTTGTCCTCGTAAATCTTTATGACCTTGACGTCGACGGCAGAAAGGTTGACCGCGCGGAAAGGTAGCACCAGGGAGCCCTCGTCCGGAAGGATGTTGCCATCCAGCGGAAGGACGACGGCCGGTGCCGGATCCGCGGCGGGGAAAGCGGTCCGGAACTCCTCGGAGAGGGCAAGGCCGGACGCGCTGCGGACGCCGCGGTGGACGACGAGCGAGATGTCGTCACCAGCGCCTTCATAGTAAATCCGCGCGCAGTTGTCGCGAATGTCCAGAGTCTGGCGGATCACGCCGGACAGTTCTATTAGGCCCTCCCTGGCAGCTTCAGCGGCAAGAGGCTCGCTGAAGCGGACCTCCACGCAAGGATTGCCGGTACGGGTGATGCGGGTATCGATGACCTTGAACACCCCTGTGGCAGGGATGACGGCCTTCAACGGTGACACGTCGTGGAAGCCGTTAACCCTCAGCCTTATGGTAACTGGCGTATCCTTTGAACCGCGGGCGATGCCGCCGGTCTCGAAGCGCCAGGCGGTGCCTTCGCCCGTCAGGGTGACGGGCGTATCCGGCTCCACGGTGAGCGAGATGTCCTCCAACGCCACGGGGGAACTCAGCGTGATGCCTCCCTGGAGCCTGGCCTCATCCGTGACGGTTATGCCGTCCAGCGAGAGCGAGGCCGTCTTCGGAACCGCACGGAAGCGGAAGGGGAAAACCTTGCAGGCCTTGTCCGGGACGTCCACGACATCGCCCAGCTGGAAATAACCTTCATAGACCGTATCTTCCTTGAGCGGTCCGTCAGGTACGAACTCGACCACTGTCGGGCTCAGCCACCGGGACATGCCCGGAAGGGCCGGCTTGAACTTGAAAAGCGCATCACCCTGCCGCTCGATGGGGACAGGGGCGGCAAGTTCCACGCGCAGGGCCGTGCCGTCCGGCACGACACCGCCCGTATAGGCTTTGACATAACTTGCAAAGGCCGCATCGGGCCCGTTGGCGCCCTGCCTGGGGGCGCAGGCGGCGACGGCCGCCATGATAAGGAGGAAACCGAAGAAACGGACGACTCTCATCATAACTATCTATTTATTTTGCTTTCACGGTAACGTGGAAGCAGTTCTGTTGCCTTTCATATTTCACGAAACAGGTGTTCGGCGTATCGTGGAAGTCCTTGAGCACTTGGCTGAGAACGGCACGGAGGTACTCCGGAGGCACATCTTCGTACGGACGGCCGCGAAGGTCGGGAACCTTGACGTAACGCCAGTACGACAAGTCAAAAGTCGTTCCATAACTGTGGGTGGAAACCTCTGCGGCATTGATATTCCCTTTGCGGAGCCTGGCCACGTCATCCTCGGTACGCAGCACTGAGGTGACCACCAGCCTGTGAGGGTTGAGCCCCTTTGAACTCAGGGAATCCTGGAAGGCCCGCCCGATGTCATCCAGCAGGCTCTTGGCCGAAGGGATAAGGTAAGGGATGGAATAGGTCAAAGAGTCGATCACATATGTGTCGGTATCCTCCAGCCTGACCAGTTTGGACTTGATCTTCTCCGCCGCTTCCCTGTCGGCCACGGGAGGGACTCCGATGGCCTGGGCCACCGCCAGTTGGGTATCGTTCAGGTCGTTGAACTCCTTGGAGAAATTCACGTCGTAGATACGGACGGGATGGTTCTCAATCGGTCCGAGAGCCAGCCACCGGCGCTCCTTGACGCAGGACCTTGCGCTGAAGAAGACATAAAGGACAAGGCCTGCAGCCAGAACGGTCCCGGCTAGCTTGAGATAATTACCAAACCTTTTCAAAAGACAATCATTTGTGGTCTTACAAATATAATGAAAAACCCGCGCCTTTCACCGAAAAATCATGAAAAGCGCGGGTCCCGATCAAATGAAGCGATCCAGTATGTTAGGTTTTAGAACCTTACTTCCTGAACAGAAGTTGGGCGAACTCATAGAGACTGCGTCTCCAGGTCTGCCACTCGTGAGCGGTAAGGGGCGACTCGTAATAGTATGCATTGAGCCCGAGTCCCTTCACTTTCTCGACGACAGCCTTCGGCGCTTCTCCGCGGGGGTTCTCGACTTCGCGGCTGCCATAGCTTACGAAGGTGAGCCTGTTGAGCTTGAGGAAGTCAGGGTTATCCTGAAGATCCTTTTCCGAGATCGTTCCGCCACTGAAGAGGCCTATCGAATTGAACACGTCAGGATGCGCGAGGGAGATCTGCCTGGTCTGCATGCCACCCATCGACAGCCCGGCGAGAGCGCGGTGCTTACCGTCGGCATATGTGCGGAAGTGCGAGTCGATATAGGGGATGACATCCTTGATGAGGATATCGGGGAACCTCTGGAACGCCTGCTGGTTCATCGAACCGTCCTGGCGGGCAGACATGTCGAAAGGATGCGAGGTCTCGCCGTTCTCCATCACGATGATGAACGGCAGACATTTCCCGTCTGCGATGAGGTTGTCCATAATCCATCCGCAGTGGCCCTGACGGCTCCACCCGGTCTCGTTCTCGGTATATCCGTGCTGGAGATAAAGGACAGGATAACGCGTCTTAAGGTTATCGTCGTACATCGGCGGAGTATACACGAACACATGCCTGTGCTCACCCGTAACGGACGACATGATGTAAAGTTCGCGGATCTGTCCGTGAGGAACGTCCCTGAGGGCATACTTGTCCTGGTCGTGGGCAGGTATCTCGATCTGGGTGCGCTCGGCACCCGATCCGTAGAGGAACACGCTGTTGGGATCCGGCACTTCGACACCGTCGACGATGATGGCATAGTAGTGATTGCCCTCGTCAAACGGCTGGGTTGAGGTACCGGTCCAGTAGCCTTCGGTATCCCTGGACATGGGGAATACTATTCCGTTCACCTGGAACTGTACCCTATAAGCTTCCGGGGCGAAAACCTGATTGCGTACGTATCCCTGGGAATTGGCTTTAGGGTATTCCTTGCCCCACTGGTTGGTGGACAGGCTTACAAAGTCTTCCTTCACTTCCTGTGCATATGTGGCACCTGCCAGGACAAGCGATGCTAAAATGGTAACGATTGTATTTCTCATATTGTATGCTGATTGAAAATTATTACTTGGTAGCATTCTGGTCGGCGGCAAGCGGCCAGTAAGGATTCTGGTAGATCACCGAAGCTGAAGCGTCCGTGCCGGACTCGGAAGTGATGAGCAGGTGGTTGATGGCGATAGGGTTAAGGTAGTGGGCCATCTTCCACGTTGCGCCGTTGAAGCCGTTCATACCGGTCTTCTTCTGGAACAGGCGCAGGTACTCGCTCTCCGATTTGGAAGAGACATTCGCCTTAGGATCGGTCGGGCCTTCGATCAGCCTGCCTTCATACCACTCCTCCATAGGTGTATTCCAAAGATGGAATCCCTCGAAGTGGTAAGGCTTGGTGATCAGCTGGTCCATCGAACGCCAGCGATGGAGGTCCATGTCGCGGAAGCCCTCGGAAAGAAGCTCCATGCGGCGCTCACGGCGGATGTTGTAAAGGGTCTTGTCCGTGAGGACGTTTCCTCCCGAATATGCAGCCCAGTCGAACTCCGCCTCCTTTGACATATCAGTAGCAGCAACGGTGGCGTTGATGTCGTCGCTGGTCTTCGCACGCTGGCGGAGAGCCTTCCAATAACTTGTAGCGGTGCCGTCAAGATTGCCCGTGAGCTCGTAGCTTGCCTCCATATAGTTGAGGAGAGCCTCAGCAGCGCGGAAGATGACGAAGTCGGTGTAACTGCTGAACAGCACGAATTGCGAGCGGCTCTCGGAACAACCCTTGCGGATCGTGTAACCGGTAGCATACGAACGGTCGTTGTCTGCTCCGAGGATATCCGGTGCCGGTTCGACCTCGACGAACTCGTTTCCGGAAAGGTCGTCAAGATTCTTGAAACCGTTGATCTGGCCCTTTGACTTCAAAAACAGGAAGAGTCTGCCATCCCTGTTCTGGCGCACATCGGTAAGGGTCTTGTCTCCAAGATAATAGCCGTCGCCATCGGCATATGTGCCGTGGGTGTAGACAGGGGTACCGTCCGCCATAAGGAAGTTCTGGACACAGGCACGGGTCAAGCCCACCATTCCGTTTCCACGGCCGGCCTGGACAGCCATGCTGTGATTGGCCTTCTTGAAGGCATAATCCCTCCACAAGAGGACTTCAGGATAACTGTCGAGCTGGTCCTCCGAAGCGAACATCTCATAATACGGATTCGGTGCATCAGCGCTGGTCTGCGGCAGGTGTCCGGGGTTGGCTGTGAGGCTTCCCACATACTTGTCGCCGACGATCTTGGCAGCATCCTTCGACTGGGTGAGGAACCAGTTGATCTCATTGTCGATGCTTCCGGAGGGGAAACTGTAAGAGGGCGTAGCCTTTGCACCGGGCCACTCCGCAGTGCCAGGGACGAATGCGGTCCCCTTGAAGTACTTGAGCCAGGTTCCCTCATACAGGGCGACCCTGGATTTGAACAGATAGGCGGCGTCGACATTGATCCTGGACCTTGTGAGCGTCATTCCGTTCATATAACTGATGGCCGTATCAAGGTCGTTGAGGATGAAACGGGCGACTTCGTTGCGGGGTGAACGCTTGCTGGCCTCGGTAAGGACGGCAAGGTCATCGGGAAGGACTTCGGTTACGATAGGATAGTCGCCGAACATCTGGAGCTTGTCGAAATACCAGAAAGCGCGGAGGAAATAAACCTCGCCGATCATATGCTTGATCTTGTCCTGGTTTCCGGAGATCTCGCCTGCCTCGAACTTGGGCAGAACCTGCTCGAAGAAGAAGTTGAGGTAATACAGGCCGGAGAAATCCCAGTTGGAATCCGATGCGGGAACCTTCCAGAGGTTGGACGTGTACTTGTTGGCGATATTCGTGCCCTGCTGATTGTCAGTATTGTTATCACGGGCGAGGGACGCCCCGGGAAGGATTGACTGATACTCCTGCATCAGGACAGCCTCGACTTGGCTTTCTGTAGAGAAATAAGCTTCAGGGGCGATGGATGACATTGGCTCCTGATCGAGGAATTCGTTGCAGGAAACAGCGCCAGACAGAAGGACAGCTCCAGCCATCAATATCTTAACGGATAATGCTATATTTTTCATATTACTGTTGATTTCTGTTAAAACCGATTCGGCGACTTAGAAAGAAACGTTTATACCAAACGAGGTGGTACGGGAGAGAGGATATGCGTTTCCGCCGTCACCTCCTGTGATCGTCTCTGGATCCAGTACCTTACAGCACTTCTTGAAAGTCAGCAGGTTGTCGGCAGAGAAGAAGAGGCGGAGCCTGGAGATGCCCATCTTGGTGGTGAAGGATTGAGGGAGCGTATATCCGACCTGAAGGTTCTTCAGACGTACATAGGAAGCATCCTGAAGGTACTTTGTCTGGACATTCTGGTTCTTGTTGGTACCCCACATTCCCTGGACCGGCCTGGGATAATAAGCGTCGGTGTTGGCGGGAATCTCGTGTCCGGGAAGTCCGATGGGCTCGGCACGGAAGTAATCCTCGTGTACGGTGTATCCGCACCAGAACCACATATTGTATCCTGCAGCTCCCCAGAACTGGCAGCTGCTCACCCATACGTCGTGCTGAGCAACACCCTGGAAGAACACTCTGGCATCGAATCCCTTATAATCTGCCGAAAGGGTAAGGCCGAAGAAATAGTGCGGGTTCGAATTGCCGATGATCTTGAGGTCGCCGTGGTCTTCGAGGGTCTGGGCGCCCTTGGTGATACCGGGCTGTCCGTCAAGGTCTGCATACATTATGTCTCCGGCATCCCACATCGATCCGAGAGCGGACTGGCCGCCGACCTTGTCAAGGTGGGCCTGCATCTCCTCGCCAGTCTTGGCGATGCCCACGGTCTCGAATCCCCAGATCTCTCCGGTCTCATGGCCTTCATTATAGCTGTTGATCGAGTGAGTGGGGTTGTTGGGATACTTGAGGATAATGGTCTTGGAATCGGAGATATTGGCGGCAATGCTATATCCTAGACCGTTCCTGAGGCGGTCTTTCCAAGTGATGTTGAATTCCCAACCGGTGGTCTTGAGGTCGCAGTTGTTGGCACGGGGGGCGCTGAGGCCGAGCGTCGCAGGAAGGGTTGCGGCAGGGCCGACCATATTGTAGGTATAGCGCGAGAACAGTTCTGCGGAGCCCGTCAGACGGTTGTTGAGTGCGCCGAAATCGACGGCGGCATTGTAGCTCGTGACTTTCTCCCAGGTCAGGGCGGAGCTGATGAGGGCGCCGACCCTGGCGGTATTGACATACTCGCCATTCTGGAGCCACGTACCGTTCGAAGTACCGAGGGTCATCGTCCTGTAAGTCGGATAGTAGCCAGCGGTATTTTGGTTGGCCAGGGTACCATAAGACAGACGGAGCTTGAGAAGGTTGACCGTCGGTCTCAGTCTCTCCCACCAGTCTTCCTGAGCGATATTCCAACCGGCTGAGAATGAAGGGGCCCAGGTCCAGCGGGAATCCGCACGGAATCTAGAAGAACCGTCATAGCGGAGGTTCGCCTCGAAGAGGTACCTGCCCTTGTAATCATAGTTGAGACGGCCGAAGAAACCTGCAGTCGACCACTGGTAAGCATTACCGCTGATGACGGGAGCCTTCGCCTCACCCTGCGTATCAAGGCCCGTAGTCAGGTCAAGTACAGGAAGCGAAGCGTCCTGGACGCCGGTTCTCAAGACCGAGAAGGACTTGGAGATCTCGTGGTCGGACTGGAAACCGGCCATCACATTGAAGTTGTGGTCGCCAAGGGAGAACTGGTAGTTCGAGTAGATGTTCCAGTTGTAGTGGTTGCTCTTGGTATTGGAGTTCGTCAGCTCGGTATCGGAGTTGGTGGGGATGGGATCGCCGTTCACATCGTGCTCGATGAGAGGGAGATTCAGGAGCTCGCGGTTGCGGTTCATGATCCTTGCATTGAACTCGAAATGGGTCTTCCAATTCTTGATCGGTTCAAGGACGAGGGTTCCCTGCTGGGAATAAGTGTCCGTCACAGACTCGTCGAATCCGCTCTCGGCCCACTGCTGGGGGATACAGCCGCCGGAGCCGTTGCTGGAGAAGTAACCGTTCTCGTCGTATACCGGGAGGTTCGGCCATGCGTTACGTCCGATTCTCCAATAGTTCGCATCCATATAGCTGGCCGGCGTATGGGTCTTGCTCCTGATGAAACGCTCGTTATAGGAAATCTGGGCCCACTTCGTGACGTCGGCGGTAATGTTAGCGGTCACATTGTAGCGCTGGGAGTTGTCCTCGCCGTACTTGATCATACCGTTGACGTCAGTGTAACCGAGGGACACATAGTATCTGACGCTGTTGGTGCCGCCGGACACGCTTACGTTGTGCTCCTGGGAGAAGGAATTCTTCTTATAGAGCTCGGCGAACCAGTCGGTGTTCGCATAGCCGTAAGTATACGGGTCATAATCCGGCTTGCCCCAGGTCTTGCCATCCCTGGATTTCGGGATACCACCTTTAATAGTACCACCGGCAGCCTGGAAGTCAAGCATCTTCTGGAGAGTGTCATCCTTATAAATCTGAGCCCTGGCGCCATTCTTGGCGGCGCTGTTGAAGTACAGGGCAAAGGTATAGGAGTCCATGGTCTGAGGGACGATGGTAGGGCTCTGGAAACGGAAGTTGTTGTTGTAGCTGACCGTAGCCTTTCCTGCGCTTCCCTTCTTCGTCGTGATGAGGATGACGCCGAATGCAGCCCTGGAACCATAGATGGAAGCAGATGCGGCATCCTTAAGGACGGAGATGCTCTCCACATCCTGGGGATTGAGGGTATTGATGTCGCCCTGCATTCCGTCGATGAGGATCAGGGGGGCGTCACTGGACTCTCCGGCGATGGTTCCGGTACCACGGACCTTGATCTGCATCGTCTTGCCGATGGATCCGTCGTTCGTCGTCACCTGGAGACCCGGGAGCACACCCTGGAGGGAGGAAGGAAGGTCCCTGACCGGACGGGACTTGATGTCGTCCGCAGTGGCGACGGCGACAGAACCGGTAAGGTTCACTTTCTTCTGCGAAGCGAATCCGACGACGACGATCTCATCAAGAAGGGTGGTGTCTTCTTTGAGAACGATGTCATAGGTCGCCTTATTGGTGACTTTTACCTCCTGTGAATAGAATCCTACTGATGAGAAAACAAGCGTAGAACCTTCGGATACGGTCAGGGACCAGGTACCGTCAAGGTTGGAAACAGTGGCGTTGGCGGTCGAACCATTCTCCAGGATGGACACTCCCACAAGCGGTTCAGCATTTGTGTCGCGAACGACGCCTGATACTGTCAACTTGCTCTGTGCGAATGCATTCATGGAGCATAACAGACAGATAGTCATGATCATCCCAGCGAATGATTTGGATAAAATCTTTCTCATAGGCGAATAATAAAAAGACTGTTGGACATAGGTTTGCCGGAGATATTTCAATACCCTTCGTCTCCCCTCCGGAATAAATGGAGATATTGGGAACTGTTCAAAGTTTCTGCTGACGAACACTAAATTATATACTTTATCCGACCGTTACAAAAAACGTTTTAATATTGACCGAATTATGTTAGACTATGACCAAAAGATGTTTTTTGCTCAGCTTTCCCGAGAAAAACGGATATCGTTCAAATAATTGTTCTCATCGTTCAACACTGTGTCATTCCGTTTTTGATTATTATATTTAACACGAATATCGCCTTAAGAAAGATATGAGCATTTGTCTAAGAAACCGGGTAATCTCCATCATATTGGCTGTTTCGTGGCCTGTTGTCTCCATAGTAGCATCCCCTACCCTTCTGTTTCAGAACTATACGTCGGATGACGGGCTACCCAATATGGGTATCACTTCTTTCGCCCAGGACCGTTACGGATCGGTCTGGGTCGGCACCAACGAGGGCATATGCATGTTCGACGGAGAATCGTTCATCACCCCCAGGCTCTTGCAGCAGGAGCCTTTCCTGTCTGCATCCTCCCAGGGGATGTGCATAGATTCGCGCAATGTGCTGTGGCTGGACTCGAGGGAAGGGGTGTTGAACTGCAACCTTGATACCGGCGAGTCTCGGGTTTTCAAGGATTACAGGGCGTCGCAGATCCTGTGTGACGGAGACGGCGTCATCTGGCTTAAAAGCCCGCAGGGACTGATCTGCTACAATGCCGGGACAGACGAGTGGGACTCTTCCTTCGCCCAAGGTTTCAGCCCGGTGTACACCTGCATCAATGCCCTGGGCGAATTGTGTGCGACTGCGACGGACGGCTGCATATACAGGAAAAAGAGAGGGCAGTCCGGCTTTACAAGGATACAGATCCTGTCCGACGAGGTCATCGAAAGCGGCCTTTCACTGGAAAGGATCACGGCATGTGATGACAGACGGATCCTGTACTCCACTTCCGACAACTCGGTGTTCAGCCTTGACCTCACCTCCGGCATTTCCAAGAAGTTCTTTGACGGACATCTCGACGGCAAAGACGCCATCCTTTCCGATATAATATCCAGGAACTCCCAGCAGTTCTGGGTGACGACCGACAACGGCCTGTTCATATACGACGAACGCGACAGGGTCTGCACGAAGTATATGAACAACAACGGCAATCCATACTCCCTCGCAAGCTCCAAACTGCGCTGCCTGTTCAAGGACAGTCAAGACAGGCTTTGGGTAGGAACATTCTACGATGGCGTCAGCCAGCTGATTG
This sequence comes from Bacteroidales bacterium, assembly GCA_017519865.1. GTDB lineage: Bacteria > Bacteroidota > Bacteroidia > Bacteroidales > UBA932 > Cryptobacteroides. The sequence continues at coordinate 52,477 of JAFWRQ010000036.1, forward strand.
ACACCGGGCCGGACATAAAGCTGTTCCGCAACTGTCCCGAGGACCCGGAGCACTCCCTCGAGGGAAAGACGGTAAGTTCCATCTGCTCTGGAGATTACGGCATAGTTTGGATAGCTACGGAAGACGGTTTTCTCGGCAAAGTATACCCTGACGGTAGGATCACGTCCTTTGGCATGAACCATAAGGGATCTTCCAGGAACAACACTTATCAGTCGATAACATACATCGACGGCAGAGTGTATGCGACCGATCTGGGAGAAGGCCTTTCCGTTTACGATCCCGAGAACCTGGAGCTGCTGAAGCACTACGATGTCGGAAGCAATTACTGCAGCAAGGTACTGCTCACGGCACAGAACGAGATCCTGGTCGGGGCGTCGGACGGTCTCTACCGGCTGGACAGGGATTCGGACAGCTTCGTCCTGATCGACAGCATACAGTCCGGACTCATATACGCGATGTGCGAGGACAGGCAGGGCAATATCTGGGTCAGCGTATTCCGCCATGGGGTGTATGTACTGTCCCCGTCCACTTTCAAGGCGAATCCTTTGGAAATATCCGGCGACCTGGAGGTAAGCACGACCAGTATATCCGACCTCCGCGAAGACAGGGACGGAAGGATCCTGGCAGCATCCGGCGGAGACGGATTGATTATCTTCAAGCCCGACAGGAATACTCCTTGGATCGTTCAGTGCTCCAGGATATCAAGGAAGGACGGGCTTCCCTCGGACAAGTGCCGCGCCGTCACCCAGGACAAGACAGGAAGAATCTGGGTATCAACGATTAACGGCATCGCATCCATTGATTCCGATGCGGTCACAGGCGTGACCGAGTATAAGGCCATAAGCAAGTATTTCTGTCCTGGATCCGTCCTGAACGCCCCTGACGGATTGATATATATGGGTTCTTCCGACGGAATGGTCGCATTCAATCCTGAAAGGGTTCCGGAGAGAAAGCACAAGCTTATGCTTGCCGACATCATCATTGCCAAGGACAATTCTTTCACCTCTGTCTCCGAGGAAGGGCACTCCGCATTCACCTCCGGCAGCATACGCGTCCACTCGCACGAGACCTCATCGCTGACACTCCGCCTGCTTTGTCTCAAGACCGACATCAATGAGGTCACGAGATACAGGTACTCGCTCACCGGAAAAGGGCGCGATATTATCAGCATTTCCAACGAAAAGCTGATAACCTATACCAATCTGGCTCCGGGCAAATATGTCTTTACGGCAAATGTCGACCAGGATGACAGACCCGAAGCGCGTACTTCCCTGAAGATTCGGGTGATTCCCCCGTTATATGCCAGCCTGATGGCGAAACTGCTGTATGCATTGTTGGGTCTGGGCGTAATATTGAGTTTCATCGCATTCAAGACCGCCCTGGTCAAGAAAGACAAAGAGAGAGCTATCGAGAAGCTCGAAGCCTATAAGCAGAAAGAGATATATGAGTCCAAGATCAACTTCTTCACGAACATATCACACGAGATCCGGACTCCCCTTACGCTGATAAAGGTCCCCCTGGACAAGGTCCTGGAGAATAAGGCATATCTTCCGGAAGCTGAATATGATATGAAATGCATCCAGAAGAGCATAGACAAGCTGATGGACATCACGGACCAGGTCCTGGATTTCAGGAAGATGGAGAACAGTTCCACAAGTCTTTCATTCTCCCGGACGGATCTGACCAAGCTGGTCAGGGAGTCCTGTTCGCGTTTCGAAGTCCTGGCGAAAGAGTCCTCAGTGTCTTTCGACAGCGATCTTCCCGTCGAGTCGGTTTACATAATGTGCTCCCCGGGAAGTGTAGAAAAGATCATCGGCAATCTTCTTATGAATGGTATCAAGTACTGCCGTTCTTCGGTTTCAATCATTCTGGAAAAGCTTTCCGAAGAAACCGTCAGGATCAGGGTAAACAGCGACGGAGCCCCTATTGCGGAAGAAGAAAGGGAGATGATCTTCGAACCTTTCTATCAGTCATCCAAGAACCATTCGAGACTGGCCACCAACGAGGGAGCGGGGCTTGGGCTTTCCTTCGCCAGGTCTCTGGCAATCCTTCACAAGGGGACGCTCACCCTTGATCCGACATTCGAGAAAGGCAATTCATTCGTCCTCGAACTGCCGATCGGGCAGCTTGTAGAAGAAGAAAAAGAGATTGAAGAAGACGACATCATCCAGAGTGAGGAACTGGAAGCCGGCAAGTATTCGATACTCATCGTAGAGGACGACACAACCCTGAACGACTATATCAAGACGGAGCTAGCCAACGAATACACCATTTATCAGGCATATAATGGCAAGCAAGCCCTCTCCATCTTGAACGAGAAAGGTATCAGCCTGATAGTCAGTGACATCATGATGCCTGAGATGAGCGGTTGCGAACTCGTCGACGTCGTCAAGAACACACTTCGGTTCAGCCATATACCGATAATCCTTCTGACTGCCGTCACAGACTACAATACCCAGCTCGAATCCCTGCACCAAGGAGCGGACGGCTATATCACGAAACCGTTCTCCATGCAGATCCTGCGGGCTACCATTTTCAATACGCTCAAGAACCGGGAGATCATCTACGAACGCTTCTCGACCTTGCCATACACCCGCCCGGAGAACAACACGGGCAGCCAGGATGATATCTTCATGAAGCATCTTTATGACTATGTCATGGAGAACATCTCCAATCAGGACTTCTCCGTCCTCGACCTCGCTGACAAGATGAACACGAGCCGCTCCACCCTGTTCCGCAAGATCAGGGCGAACACGGGAATGAACATAAACGAATACATCCGGGTCTGCAGGCTGAAGAAAGCTGCCGAGTTGCTGTCCACCCAGAAGTATCAGATCAAGGAAGTCGCCTATATGGTCGGCTTCACGACTGTTTCGTATTTCACCAAATCATTCCAGAAGCAGTTCAATATCTCCCCGAGTTCTCTTATTAAGAAGAAACAATGACACGTGCAATTATCAGATAAAACATACTGGAAATGAAACACAAATTATTGATTCTCACGGCACTTGCTATTGTTTGTGCCTGCACGGCGGGACAGAAGGATTCCGGCGTGCGCGTGGTGGAGGACTTCAATTTCGACTGGAAGTTCTCCCTTGGAGACAGCCCTGATTTCGAATTCACTGCGGAAGAACTCGCAGAGTATAAGGCGGAGCAGGACGCTGCCTGGGCCATTCAAAGACAGATCCTGATAGACCAGCAGAAAGCGCAGATAGAACAGAGACGCAGGGCCATGAGGGCTGCCGGAGGCAGAGCCCAGGCCGCAAACCCTTTTGCTGCCATGCAGATGATGATTCGCGAGCCGGAAAGGCCGGTCGATGCACATCCCACGCACTTTACGGAAAGCGCAAGCGCAGACTGGGCGGCGCCGGGATTCGACGACTCTTCCTGGCGCTCCCTGCATCTCCCGCACGACTGGGCGATTGAGGGAGAGTTCTCCCAGGATGCTCCCTCCGGCACCGGCAGCGGTGCCCTTCCCGGCGGAATAGGCTGGTACCGCAAGCACTTCACCACGCCTCAGGCGGAACGCGTCTTCGTGGAATTCGACGGCGTGTTCATGAACAGCACGGTCTATGTTAACGGAAAGCCCGTCGGCACGCGTCCGTACGGATACAGCTCATTCTCATACGACATCACCGATTACCTGAATCCTCAGGGAGAAGACAACGTGATGGCCGTCCGCTGCGACAACGCCGACCAGCCCAACTCCCGATGGTATGCCGGCTGCGGCATCTACCGCAACGTCAGGCTCGTTTCGGTTGCGAACCAGCACGTCGCATATTCCGGAACATATGTCACGACTCCCGAGATCACCGACAAATCGGCCAAGGTCAATATTGAGACGACGATTGAGAACTGTTCCGACCGCGTGGACGCCGTCGTGACTCAAACAGTCTTCGACGCCAATGGTAAGAAAGTTGCGTCAGTGAGCGACAACGTCGTCCTGGAAAAGGGAAAGAACGTCGCCTACACCTCGCTTAATGTCAATTCGCCGAACCTCTGGAGCATCGAATCTCCAAACCTTTACACCGTCGTTACCGAGATCAGCGTCGGAGGAAAGACCATCGACGATTATGACACAACCTTCGGATTCCGCACCATAGAATGGGACCCGATGAAGGGTGTCTTCCTCAACGGCAAATCGGTCAAGATGCTGGGCGTCTGCCTGCATCACGACATGGGCTGCATCGGTTCCGCAGTACACTACAGGGCCCTGGAGCGCGAGATCGGGACCCTCAAGGAGATGGGCTGCAACGCCATCAGGACATCGCACAATCCCCCTACTCCCGAGCTTCTCGAGATCTGCGACAAGATGGGTCTCCTCGTCATGGATGAAGCGTTCGACATGTGGCGCAAGCGCAAGACGACGTTCGACTACTCCCGCTTCTTCGACGAGTGGCACGTCGCCGACCTGCAGGACTTCGTCAGAAGGGACCGCAACCATCCTTCGATCATCATGTGGAGCATCGCCAACGAGATCGGCGAGCAGGGCGACTCCATCGACGACAATCTCCAGAACCTCAGCGTCGCCGAGGCCAACCTTCTCCTCAACTTCGTCGACCACACCAATCCCGACGGACCTTTCGAGAACAATCCTAACGTCCTTCTGACCAGGCATATGGCCCAGCTCGTGAGGGATGTCGACTCGACACGCTTCATCTCGGCCGGATGCAACGGCGTCGGCCCCACCAACAACCTCTTCCGCAGCGGTGCACTCGACGCTTACGGTTTCAACTACCATCCTCAGGGCTACGACCAGTGCCTGGAGTATTTCCCCGGCAAGAGGATGTTCGGCTCCGAGACCGCTTCCGCAATCAGCAGCCGCGGCGAGTATATGATGCCTTCGTCGAGCAAGGAGAAGCATCCTGCCAGGGTATTCGGCGAAGACCCGAATCCTACGCACCAGTGCTCCGGATACGACTCATGGTCCGTGCCGTGGGGCAACCTCCACGAGGAAGCCTGGATCCCGATCCGCGACCGCGACTTCATCGCGGGCACCTTCATCTGGACCGGCTTCGACTATCTCGGAGAGCCTACTCCTTACGGATGGCCCTCGCGCTCGAGCTACTTCGGCATCGTCGACCTCGCGGGCTTCCCCAAGGACGTTTATTGGATGTATCAGAGTGAGTGGACCGACAAGACCGTCCTCCACCTGTTCCCCCACTGGAACTGGAATGAAGGTGACAACGTGGACGTATGGGCATATTACAACAATGCCGACGAAGTCGAGCTCTTCCTCAACGGTAAATCGCTCGGAAAGAAGAGCAAGACCAACGATGTGCTTCACGCAGAATGGCTCGAGGTTCCTTTCGAGGCCGGAAAGATCGAGGTCGTGTCGTACAAGAACGGCAAGGTGGTGGCAAAGGACTCGAGGGTTACCGCAGGTGAGCCTGTCTCCATAAAGCTTACTCCGGACCGCAAGACTATTTCCGCCGACGGATATGACCTCTGCTATGTCACCGTCGAACTTGTCGACAAGAACGGAAACGCCGTGCCGGATAACGGTACCATGCTTCACTTCGAAGTAAGCGGCAACGGCGAACTGTTCGGTGTGGATAACGGCAACGCCGCCGACTCCCTCTCACTCAAGGGCAGTGACAAGGCTTTGTTCAATGGAAAGGCCCTCGCCGTCATCCGTTCCATCAAGGATACTCCAGGAAGCGTAAAACTCAGTGTTTCTTCCGCTTACGGAAAAACCGACTTGGTCGTCAAATGTAAATAGCGAACCTTCACAAGCACATTTCTAATGAAAACGCAACGCCCGTCTCTGTCGAAGACGGGCGTTGCTTCGTATTGTCACGGACGGATTCCGCCTGCTATTTCGGAAGGCCGAAGGCGTCGCTGAGTTCCTTCATCTGTGCGTCGGTCATTCCCTCGGGCTCGAAACCCATATTCCTGGCAGTGATGTAGATGAGGGCGCTCTTGTTGAGTACGTCGACTTGGTCGAAAGCGTTCATGACATCCGTATCCACGGCAAAGACACCGTGCTTCTCCCACATCACAACATCGTAGTCTTCGTCAATGGCGCGGATGGTGGCTTCGGCCAGTTCCACGCTGGATGGAAGCATATAGGGCACCATCCCGAGTCCGCGCGGGCAGAAGGCCCTGGTCTCGGGAATCATCGACCAGAGCATATGCGTGGCAGCATCCTTCTCCATCCACTTCCTGCTGTGAGTCAGGGCCACGAGTTCGATGGGATGGGTGTGGAGGGAAGCCCGGTAAGGCGATCCCTTGGTCAACAGGTAGTCGTGAACCGCCAGGTGGGACGGCAGCTCGGAAGTCGGCGCTACCGGCTGGTCGGCAACAATCTCATAATGCCCGCAATCATCCAGGATACGGATGATAGAGCCATTCCCCATCGGATCCCGTGCAAGGTCACGCATACGCTTGCCGGTGCCCTTACAGTAGAACCAACAGCCTTTCAGGCTCGGCAGAGTTTTGCCGATGGGCCTGGGCTCGCTGATGGACGGCAGAGTCTTCATCCCATCGTCCACCCATTCAGTGATGTTCACGGTAATGTTGCCGCCGTTGCGCTCGGCCCATCCCTTCATCCAAAGGTATCCGGCCACTTCTGCCACCTTGTCGATTTCGGCCTTCAGGGCCGGTCTGTTGTCTAGTACGCTCATATTATCTGAGGTAAGAAAGTACTGATTATCAAGACAATGATGCCGGAGACCAGCACCGCGACTGTCTTGCGGGAAACGCCTTTCCATTCCTTGAGTATGATGCCCCAGACATTGGAGAACACCACGTTAAGGCTCATAAGGATGCACCAGCTGAAGGTGATCAGGACAGGATAGTCGGTCAAGAAGCCCTTGCCCAGGCTCAGGCCGAAGAACTGGCTGTACCACAGAAGACCGGCAAGGCAGCAAAAGACAAGGTTGTTGGCCCAAAGGGCCTTCTTCCCATAATCGCCCCACGTTTTGTTCCTGTTGTTCTGGAAAAGGCAATAGGCTGCATTCGTCAGGAAACCGCCGAAAGTCACGAGCATCGTGGCCGGAAGGGTCTGGAATATGGGCTTAGTCCCTTCCAGGAACAGATCCTGGCCGAAGTTCAAGCCGATATTGAAGCAGGCGCTCATGAAACCGGCAAGAAGCGCCACGGCGATACCCTTTCCGAAGTTGAAGTCCTTGACGGCCTTCTTCTTCTCCTCCTCGGGCAGCGCGGCGGATTTCATCGCGCCGGCGATGCCGATGATGGCGATACCGACGAGCGTCACGACTACACCTATGATGACGGCGCTCGTCAGGTCACCCGCGTGGCCGGTGAAGACCGGGCCCAGGATGGCGCCAAGCGCGGAACAGGTGCCGAGAGCGATGCTCTGCCCCAGGGCGACGCCCAGGTAGCGCATCGACAGACCGAAGGTCAGGCCACCAACGCCCCAGAGGGCCCCGAACAGGATGGTCAGCCAAGTAGCCTTGGGATTGGCGTTCATCAGGGAAAGCAGGTCACCGAAACTGCCACCCGTGCCCGAGACGGACAGCAAGGCGCCCATAAGCGGGAACAACAGCCAAGCAAAGAAGCCCTGGACAAGCCAGTAGCTTTCCCAGCTCCATTCCTTGACCTTGTTGATCGGGACATAGCTCGAACTCTGGCAGAACGCTCCGATCGCTATAATCAGTAAACCGATGATCAGATACATTGCTTAACGCTTTGAAGTGACTTCACTCTCGTATCTCTCGATCTCCGGGATGAAAGACTCACCCACGGGAACTTCGTTCTTGTAGTTGAAATAGTCGAAGACGGCGCCGAAAGGCAGGGTCTTGGCCTCTTCCAGGAGGGCCAGACGCTGGAATCCCTTGCCGGCGTCTTCGTATTCGCGCAATCTGTCCAGAGGCTCGAGCAGGGCGCTCAGGAGGCATTTCTGGGTGGCGCGGCTGCCGATGACATAGGCTCCGATGCGGTTGATGGCGGCGTCGAAGTAGTCCAAGCCGATGTGACTGCGGTCCAGGGCACCGGCCCGCACGATCTCCTTGAACAGGTCCAGGGTCTGATCGTTCATAATGGTCACGTGGTCGGAATCCCAGCGGATGGGACGGGAAACGTGAAGCATCAGCTCCGGCACGAAGAGCAGGAGCGAGGCGACCATATCCGCAACATTCTCGGTCATCTCATAATGGCCGGTATCCAGAGTGTACATAAGCTTGCGCGTGGCGCAATAGCCGGCCACAAAGTCGTGGGAACCAACGGTATAGCTCTCCAGGCCGATACCGAAGAGCTTGGCCTCGAGGCAGGTCTTCATTCCGGGGAGATCCTCCTTCAGGATCTCGTCCAAGCTTTCGGCAAAGATCTCGCGGTAGCGCTTGCGCTCGACGGTCTGGTCCTTGCTGCCGTCGTGCACCCAGATGTTCATTATACAAGGGTCGCCCTGCGCCCTGCCCATCGCATCGGCGATGCGGCGGCAGCGCTTTGTATGCTCGATCCAGAATTCGCGGATGGCAGGATCGGGGTTGCTCAAGGAAAGGTCGCCGCTCTTAGGATGGCCGAATGAAGTGGAGTTGAAATCCAGCTTCATCCCGTTCTCCCCCGCCCATTCGATCCAGCTCTGGAAATGCCTGACCTCCACCTGGTCGCGGTCTACGAACTTTCCGCCGAAGTCGCCATAGATCTCGTGGAGGTTCAGGCGGTGGTTGCCTGCGATGAGGCTCTTGGCAAAGAGCACGTCACTCCGCACCTCATCGATATTCCGGGCGCGGCCAGGATAGTTGCCGGTGGTCTGGATACCGCCGGAAAGGCCGTCCTTGCTCTCGAAACCGATCACGTCATCGGTCTGCCAGCAATGAAGGGAAATCGGGGTCTTTTCAAGGATTTCAACCGCCTTGTCGGTGTCCACGCCGACAGCGGCATAACGTTCCCTGGCGATTTCGTAGGATTGAAGGATTCGGGATTCTTTCATAATGTATCAAAGTTATATCATTCAGACGGATGGAAGGTTTTGACGGAGAAGGCGTCGGCAATCATACGGCGCATTTCCCAGCGGTCTTTCACCAGGCCTGCGGCCTTGGCCTGTATCATCACGTTGCCGATTGCGGTGGCCTCGGTGGGCCCGGCAACGACCGGCAGGCCGATGGCATCGGCCGTCCATTGGTTCAGAAGGTCATTGGCGCTGCCGCCGCCGATGATGTGAAGCTTCTCGATCTTGAAGGGAGCAAAACCCTGCAGCATATCCAGCACTTCCTTGTAGCGGTCGGCCAAGGAATGGTAGATGCAGGAAACGATCTGTGAGTCGCTGACGGCACCGACGACGGCACGGATCTCCTCGACCATATTGGCAGGGTTGGCGTAACGAGGGTCATCGGGAGCGATGCGGCCGGGGAAATCCGCCTCGGCCCTTGCCATTTCCATCAGTCGGGCGTAAGAGTAATCCTTACCCTCAGCACTCCAGATCTTGCGACACTGCTCGAGGAGCCACATACCGGTGATATTCTTGAGGAAACGTGTGGTTCCCTCGATGCCACCTTCGTTGGTGAAGTTGAGGCGAGCGCTTTCTTCGTTGATTATGGGCTCCTGAACCTCTATGCCCATCAGGCTCCAAGTGCCGCTGGAAAGGTAAGCGAAGCGCTCGTCGCCCGCCGGCACGGCAGCGATCGCCGATGCCGTGTCGTGCCCCGCGACCGCAATCACGGGAATCCCCTTGAACCTGCCGATCTCAACGCTTGGCCGGACGACGGGTAGAAGCACTTCGGTCCGGATGCCCAGTTTTTCCAGTAATTCCTTGTTGAACTGTCCGGACTTCTGGTCCATCATACCGGAAGTCGAGGCTATTGTATACTCGCAAACCTTCTCACCTGTAAGCATATAGGACAGCAGGTCCGGAACGAAAAGAATATCCTTGGCATAGCGCAGCGGAGCGAAGCCCTCCTGAGTCTGGGCATACAGCTGGAAGATGGAATTGAAGTTCATTATCTGGATGCCAGTGGCGCTATACAGATCCTCCCTGGGAATGATCTCATAGACCTTTTCCGGCACTCCGTCAGTGTATGGGTCGCGATACGCGCGAGGATTGCCCAGTAGGGTGCCGTCGTCGGCGACAAAGCCGAAATCCACACCCCAGGTATCGATACCGATCGAATCTACGGCCATGCCATCCTGCTCCAGCCGTGAGAGACACTTAAGGAAATGCTCATAAATGGCGACGATATCCCAGTAGTACCTGCCACCCAGTTCTATGATCCCGCTGGGGAAACGGTACACCTCTTCCAAGGTGAACCGGCCGTCCTTGAAAGTGGCCAGCACGGCCCTCCCAGATGTGGCGCCACAGTCGAAAGCGAGGAAATTGCGAACGTCGGTCATAAGCCTAGTCTTTGATGTCTGCAGCAAAGTTAGCGCATAACCCGCACTGCCCCAGTGATGGTTATGCGCTAAAAACTTTGATTTTTGACAAAAGTAATGTATTTTCACGCTATGAATACTGCTCTGCACCTTAAATATTTGACAGTGGCTCCCAACGACCTGGCCTGGGGAACTGCAGTCAATTCCGTAGGGTTCCAGGAAGTTGCTCCCGGCGACCCTTATCCGCCTGGCAACCATCCTTCCAGATACCTGTTCTCCGAAGAGCGCGGAAGGGTGCTCCAGGAATACCAGCTGCTATACATAACCCAAGGACGGGGGCGCTTCCGCAGCGCCAGCGTACAGCATCAGCTCTCCGTCCCGCAGGGCAGCCTGATGCTGCTCTTCCCCGGGGAATGGCATACCTACAGGCCGTTGGAAGAGACCGGATGGAAGGAGTACTGGATAGGCTTTGAAAGCTCCCAGATGGATGCCTGGGTGCGTGACGGATTCTTCTCCAAGACCAAGCCCGTCTGGCGGACGGGCCTGCACAGCGACATCGTCGAACTGTACGAGGATGCCATCAGGACAGCCTCAGACCAGCAATCCGGCTTCCAGCAGAGGCTGGGAGGCATCGTGTCCCATCTCCTGGGCCTGGCCTGGTTCTATGGCAGGAACACGGCCTTGTCCGAAGTAGCCGACCAGATGAACCGCGCCAAGATAATCATCGGCGAACAGTTCCGAACCATCAACGCGGAAGACGTGGCGCATCAACTGTGTATGAGCTACTCAAATTTCAGGCGCATCTTCAAGGAGTACACCGGCCTCCCGCCTGCAAAATACATCCAGCAGGTGAGGATGGTAAAGGTTAAGGAGGCCCTCACCAACAGCAGCCGCCCCGTCAAGGAAATAGCTTTCGAGATGGGCTACGAGAACGACGATTACTTCTTCACCGCCTTCCGCCGCCTCACCGGGATGACACCCCAGGAATACCGCGTGTTTACGCAGGGCTCCAAGTAAGTGACACGCGATTCCTGCCTGGCTTCAGCTGGACTTGTCTGCCTTTCCAAAGGAAAGTGCCGTCGACGCCTGACGGAAGATTGATCTCCGCCTTGAGTCCGTTCCCTTCCACCTTGTAATGCACGGAGATGTCTCCGGCTGGATGCGGAATGGTGCCGCCTATATCTTTCAGGTCGCCCAGATGAGGCTCTATCCTGACTCTCTTGAAAGCCACGGCGTCGGAGTCGATGCCCAGCACGGTACGGAACAGCTCGATGTTCGGGCTGGCGCCCCACGCGTGGCAGTCGGAACGCGTACCATTCAGGTCCGAAGTTTCCGCCCAGGTGGTAAGTCCCATTGCTATGTTCTCCCTCCATATGTCCAGCCAGTCCAGGTAGCCGTCTCCCAGTCCGGCCTTGACACAGGCCTCGTGCAGGTAATACTTGTAATAGACCGTGCACTGGGCGAGGGACGGGTCTGACAGCATCTTCTGCGCCAGAGCCTTCGGATCCTTAGCAATGCCGCAGAGAATGGCCAGGGCGTTGCCGTGCTGGCTATAGGTATCCTGTTCGGCGCGATCGGCAAAAAGGCCCTTCTCTTCATTCCAATATGCTTTCCTGACGCCCTCGGTGAGCAGTGCGGCCCTTGCCATGTATTCACCGGCCTGCCAGGTGTTCCCCCTGACTTCTTCCATATTGGCCATCAGTTGGAAGGCATACAGCAGCTGGAGATCCATCAGGATGGAGCAGCCGTCGGCTCCTTTCTGCGGGGCTCCGTTGTCCCAGTTAGGACGGTCTTCGACCCAGTCGGAGAAATTCCAGCCGGGAAGGTTCCGCAGGCGTCCGTCGGAAAGCTGGAAGCGAGAGAAATAGTGCAGGATCTGCTCCGCACCCGGCAGCAGGTCCATCACGAACTGCGTGTCGCTCCCGTACATCATATAGTCGTGCAAGGCATAGATATAGCTTAGCGCATAAAGCTGAATGTATGACGGAATCGTCGTCGGGTAGCGGGATTTGGTGATGCCGTCGGCATTGCGGCTGATGTCCGCGAGATGAAGGAAGTTCCTGACCAGGCGCTCGTCCCTGCTGTTGAACAGGGTCACCAGCGCCTGGATGCGGGTATCGCCCAGGTACTGGAGCTGCTCGTAGTATGGACAGTCCATATAGGTCTCGACCGCGCAGAGACGCGCCGTGCGCCAGCCGATTTCAAGCAAAGCCTTCAATTCTTGATTGTCAGTATCCAGACGGGCGTCCAGGGTGAAAGGGTATCCTGTGAAGATGCCCGAGATTCCGTTCACCGTCAGCGGCTCGTCCCCCGTCTCCACCAGTACCCTGACAAAGCGGAAGCTTCGCCAGGAGAGCGTGGTGAACTCCTGCCCGTCAAGTCCGTTTGAGACCAGCTGGTCCTCGCGGCCTACGAAGATCTTGCCCTCCGTCTCGTTGCGGTTGCCCTTGCCTTTCACCTTCGGGGCGAGGACATAGTAGAGATACTCTTCCGGCACCTGGGCAAGCATCTCCGGACTCAGTTGAATTGCAGGCTGGTCCGTGTCCGGGATATAGAGTGACTCGGCATAGCCTATCGTCACCGTGGCGTCCTTGCCACCGCTCATCCGAAGGTGCAGATAGGCGTTAGTGAGCACTTTGTTGTCCAGGAGGATTTCTTTCTTCGAATGCGCCGGTACTGTGAAAGTTCCGCTCAAGTCGAAAGGCGTACGCTCCATCTGCGGAAGCGTGGAAGGCATAAGGCAGTGGCTGTCACCCTGGCTGGAATACATTACGTTCCGGGGCTCTCCGGCGGCTCCCTCTTTTGCGGGCAGCCAGGCGGAAAGATCGGCACCAGCCTCTTTCCATCCCGGAATGCCGCGGTTGAGGTCCACCCGCTCCCCCGGTCCAGCAACATAATAACCGATGACTATAGGGCTGGCAGGGCTGTAAGAGGGATCCTGGATGCATTTCCAAGTCCTGTCAGTGTACAGGTCCGCCGCTTCCTGCTCTCCCTGAAGGAGGAATCCGCTGGAAACGGAAATCTGCGAATCCGGCCGCCTGGGGCCCTCGTTGTATACAAGGGCGGCGATCACGTTCTTCCCACTCCGCAGGTAAGGCGCCAGATCCACCGTTTCATAATTCCAGTGCGCAGCATCTCCCTTGGCGGGGCCCAGGGAGACGAGCATCCCATTGACATATAGTTTATAGCGATTATCCCCCGTCACATGCACCAGGTAGCGGGACGGGACGGCCGGTAGATCGACGTCCTTGCGGAAATAATAGACACCGTAGTCCAGCTCACCGGTCCCGGGGACGGAAATCCATCTGGCATTCCACAATTCGGTCTCGAGGTCGAAAGGGGCGGACGGAGCCCGAACCGGGCCGACCTGAGCCGTGCAAATCACGGAAAAGGCCAGTATGAGGGCGAGGGTAAAGCAGCTTTTCTTCATATTTTGAAAGTGTTGTGCAAAATAACAACGTAAAATCTGCTGTGCGGGATCACTATTTGATAAAAAAACTTTGATTTATGACAATCAATGAGTTTTTGTATTGCGGAGAGGCGATTAATCCTTATTTTTGCTCCGTCACTTAACGGATTCAAAATGTTTTTCAAGAGATTATTCCTTTTTTCGATTCTTCTTCCAGCAGGCCTGATCGCCTTCGCCCAGAACAGCAGCCGGGTGTTTTTTGACCTTAATTATGACACGGATGCAGCACTTGCTCCCGTTACGGTAAAGACAGGTTGTATGATGCCGGCAGAGGCAAAGCCGTACCCCGAGCGGGAAAGCTATCGCTTCGGCGGCTGGTACACGGCCCCGGAATGCCTGCCTGATCAGGAATGGCGATTCGGAAGCAATGCCAGTTTCTATACTCAGCCCACAGACTCGATGAAGGTGGACCGCTCAATGATACTGTACGCCAAATGGGTGACTCCCAAGCCTATACATACCGTGGAGGAGTTGGACGCTGTCCGTGACGACCTGTACGGCTGGTATGTTCTGGAAAATGACCTGGACCTTTCCGGCATCGCCAACTGGGATCCCATTGGAGAGTACGAAGGACCCTATGAGTTCGCGCCGGCCGAATGGTGGCGCCACGCCTTCAAGGGCATATTCGACGGCCAGGGCCACACAATTCGCGGCCTGCGCATCACCGAGCTCAAGAAGGACAAGAGCGGCCTCTTCGGCGCCATCGCCGACGGCGAAGTGCTGAACCTTAGGATGGAGGACAGCCAGCTGGTCTTTGAAGCCGAGCGGCCCTATGTCGCTCCCCTGGCAGGAATTGTCAAGCAGGACCTCGGAAAAGCCGCCATCCGCAACTGTAGCGTTACCGGCACTCTCATCAAAGTGAAGACTACCAACCGTGAAGGCACGTTCCATAGCTTCACCGGGCTGTGCGGCGGCATCTGGGGAGGCACGCTGGAGAACAACACCGTCAGCGGCAGAATGGAGATAGAGGTCGCCGGTACAGGCGGTGGAGAGTTCTACGCGGGCGCCTATGCAGGTGAAGCCTATAATGACACACGTAACTGCACTTCAGATTTTGATATCGACATACGTTTCAGTTCTCCTCAGCCCGCCGAGAGCTTCAAGGCCTTCATCGGGGGCCTCCAGGCCTCCGCCACGAACGTGGAAGCCTGCTCTGCGCGGGGCAGCATCCGCGTGAGCGGTGAGAGCGGCGGCCGACAGCTGTTCATCGGAGGCCTGGTGGGGAGCAAACGCTACGGAACCGTGAGCGACTGTACCTCCACGGTCAAGGTGGAAGTCCGCAATACGGGCTTCGCCCAGGTGGGCGGCATCGTCGGCGAGTTCAACTCCACTTACGGAGTGATGGGCGCCGCCTTCGGAGTCACCACCACCTTGATTGAAGGCTGTTCCTATACCGGCAAGCCTGTCTTCCGGGAAGTAACCGTACCCGTTTTCGGCCAGATCGCCGGGGCTGGAGAGCCCGAACCGCTATCTTCGCCCTGGGGCATTGGAATGTCCTACAAAATAGACCAGTGTACCTATAAAACCAGATTAAGATGAGAAGATTGTTCCTGCCTTTCGGCCTGCTTGTCCTGCTTTGCGCAGCGGCCGTCTCCTGTACTTCCCGCTTCAATCCCGAAGACCCGTTTGCACGCGCCAAGTGGATAGGCACCTCCGAGGGGGTGCTCTATGCCGATTTCCTGCCTCAGTACCTGATATCGGCTGATATCACGATAACTGACGGTCAGTCAAGCGCTTCCCTGCTGATGGGCGGCAACGATCCGCGCCTGATGGATGCCGACCTCAATATAATGGGCGTCGAAAACGACCGGGATGCGTCCTATATCCAGGTGGAGCTGGACCGGGAGTTCAAGAGGGTCTATGTCTACAGGACCGGCTACACCCCGGAGGATAAGCCCGGAAAAGTGTATCAGAGTTTCAAGGTGGCCGACAGCCTTCTGGTGGACCCGACTTCCAGGCTTACCGTAGCCGTTTCCTACAGTGAGCTGCGCATCCAACTGAACGGCACTAATCTGGGGCAGGTAGGCGTGGGCCCGCTGGGTAACGGCGGAGACTACATCGCTTATCCCCAGCTTTCCCAGATCGGCTGGCTGGTGAAGAAGGGCGACGACGCCCGTGTGAGCGACATCGAAGTCCGGGAGGCCCGCAAGCCCAATGCCCTCCTGTATCATCTTGACGGAATGACTGCCGAAGGTTCGGACCAGAAAGTCCTTGTCGATCCCACCCACGGAGGAATGCCCGTCCTGCGCAGCGCGTTCAAAGTCAAAGGGAAGGAAATCTCATCTGCCACGCTCTACGCCACTGCACGCGGCATCTATGAGGTCAACATCAATGGCGCCAGGGTCGGCGAGGATTATCTCGCTCCCGGACTATCCCAGTACAACAAGCATCACTATTACCAGACATACGACGTTTCCCCCCTGCTTAAGGACGGGAAAAACAGCATCCAGGTCTCACTTGCCGAAGGCTGGTGGTCCGGCGACATCACCTTCGGCGGAGGCAACCGCAACTATTTCGGGGACCAGCTGGCTTTCCTGGGCAGCCTCTACGTGCAGTACACGGACGGCAGTTCCACTGTAGTCGTTACCGACCCGTCCGACTGGGAGGTGACCACCGACGGCCCGGTCGTCTACGCCAGCCTCTTCCAGGGCCAGGTGACCGATGCACGCAAGAGCATCGAAGATGCCGTGTGGCACAGTGCGGAGGAGATGGTGCTGGACGGCCATGTCTCCGACGCCACCTTCGGGCAGACGGCCCCTCGCACGGATGAATATGACGGCTGGCAGCTGGTCCGGCAGGCGGACCCGTCACCGCGCGTTTTCGCGGTCCTGACCGCCCAGGGCGTCACCGAGGTCCGCCCGGGCGTATTCGTATATGATATGGGCCAAAACTTCGCCGGCATTCCAAGCATAACCCTCCGGGGACTGCAGGAAGGCCAGCAGTTGCGTTTCCGCTATGCGGAGGTACTCTACCCTGACATGCCCGAGTACAAGGGCAACGAAGGAATGCTGATGCTGGAGAACATCCGCGGTGCCATGGCCCAGGACATCTATGTCGCATCCGGTGCGTCAGAGGAACTCTTCGAGCCTCATTTCACGCAGCACGGATATCGCTACCTTGAGATTACCGGCGTCTCGAAGGCACCCTCCCCTGCCGATGTGAAGGGTCTGGCCCTCAGTTCAGTACAGGATTTCACGGCGCATTTCGAGTGCAGCAACCCTCTGGTGAACCGCCTCTGGGAAAACATCAAATGGTCGATGCTGGCCAACTTCATCAGCATCCCCACGGATTGTCCCCAGCGCAACGAGCGTATGGGATGGAGCGGCGACTTGAGCGTATTCAGCCGCACGGCCACCTATCTGTCCGACGTGGACGCCTTCCTCAACCGTCACATGCAGGCCATCCGCGACGTCCAGATGCCGGACGGACGTATGCCTGACGTCGCCCCTATCGGCGGTGCCTTCGGCGGCCTGCTGTGGGGCAGCGCCGGCATCACCGTCCCTTATGAGTGTTACCGCCAGTACGCAGACACGGCCATCCTGGATCAGCACTACGAGGCGATGCAGCGCTATATGGAACTGATTGCAGACAAATACATCGAGAAGGATTCCGGCCTGATGACTCAGGGAAGCCGAGGTTTCGGCGGCCTGGGTGACTGGCTGGGGCCGCAGAACGGCCAGCTGGACAATTCGTCCATCTGGGACGCATACTACATCTTCGACCTGCAGATAATGGTTGAGACCGCCCGTGTCCTGGGCCGCAGCGAGGACGAGGCGCTCTACTCCAGGCGCCTGTCCGAGCGCAAGCAGGAATTCGTCAGCAGGTACCTGGACCCGGCGACGGGACGTTTCATCGCATCGGAGTATGCCAGGGGCCGGAGCGGACAGCCCATCCACATCCAGAGCAGTTACGTGTTGCCCCTGGCCTTCGGCATCATCGACGACGATGCACTCCGCGCAAAGGTCGTCGGCAACCTCGCCCAGACCCTGCTGCGCCCTGGCACTACCGACAACGGCATCAACTGTCCCCCCTACTCTCTTATGACCGGCTTCATCACCACCGCCTGGATCAGCAAGGCGCTCAGCGACAACGGACGCAGTGACCTGGCCTACAGGTTGTTGCAGCAGACCTCATATCCCAGTTGGCTGTATCCTGTCACCCAGGGAGCGACCTCGATATGGGAGCGTCTCGACTCCTACACCAAGGAGCGCGGATTCGGAGGGAACAACTCGATGAACTCCTTCAACCATTACTCGTTCGGAGCCGTGGGCCAGTGGCTGATGGCTTACTCCCTTGGCATCGACAGGGATCCGTCAGCACCCGGTTTCAAGCACTTCATCCTTCATCCGGAGGCCGACCCTACCGGTCAGATGACCTGGGCGGAGGGCTGGTACGACACGCCATACGGCCGCATCGAGAGCAGCTGGAAGCGGTCCGGCGGCAAAGTAGAATACACTTTCACCATCCCTGATGGCTGCACGGCAACCCTGCGCATCCCCGGAGTCCCCGAACAGGAGCTCTCTCCCGGGCACTATCAGTTCTGAAATGCTTCTGCAAGTTTGTACGGGCACATCGTGGCGTCAGTAATATTGTTTACTTGTAAATAATTGCTATATTTGCTCTGACTATCACATAACTTCATCAACTCTAAGGACTCTTAACACACTTTCAATAACATTTATATGAAACGAATCCTTCTTATCTGTGCTGCGGCACTGATGACCCTGAGCCTCTCCGCTCAGGAATGGGCCAATTTCAGTTTCGGAGGCGCCCGTAAACCCTCCCCTGAGTTCATGGATGGCAAAGTTGCCTTCCGTTATACTGCTCCCAACGCCAACGCAGTGACCCTCAACGGTTCCTGGCAGGGCGGCCGCAATGTCGCCATGACCAAGGACGAAAACGGCATCTGGGAAGTCATCATCGACACTCCCGCCCCGGAGATCTACACCTACACATTCTCGGTCGACGGCGTCTCCGTCAGCGATCCCCAGAATGTCCTGGTACAGCGTGACGGCTCCCGCTTCCTGACCATGCTCATCGTCCCCGGCGAGTTCACCGAGAACTATTTCGAGTCAAAGAAACAGCACGGCACCGTCCTCCATCCCTGGTATTCCAGCAAGATCATGGCTACCGACAACCGTCGTCTGACAGTCTATCTTCCTGCCGGCTATTTCGACAATCCCCAGACCCGCTATCCGGTTCTCTACCTGATGCACGGTGCCGGTGGTGATGAGGAGGCCTGGATCTCCATGGGCCGCGCCGCCCAGATCCTTGACAACCTTATTGAGAAGGGTCTCGCCAAGCCTATGATCGTGGTCATGCCGAACACCAACAACAACCAGTATGCAGCCCAGACCCTGGGCATCCCTAATGCCCAGATCGCCCAGCAGCAGCGCCCTCAGGGCGGCCAGCAGGGCGGCCAGCGCCCGCAGGGTGCCCCTCAGGGCGGTCAGCGTCCCCAGGGCGGCCAGCAGGGTGGCGGTCAGCCTAACCCGTACGCCAATGCCTACGAGCGCAGCCTAGCCGAAGAGATCGTCCCCTTCATCGAGAAGAACTTCCGCGTCATCGCCAATCCTGACAACCGCGCCATCGCCGGTCTCTCCATGGGTGGCGGCAATACCTACACCTGCTCCACCATGTATCCGGATATGTTCCGCTACATCGCTCCGTTCTCCGCTGCTATCTTCGGCGATATGGACAAGGTCAAGCTGCAGGCCATCAAGGATGCCGGCTGCAAGCTCTATTTCATCGCTTGCGGCTCTGCCGACTCTTTGATCACTACGTCCGACAACCTTGACAAGGCGCTTACGGAAATCGGTCTCAAGCACACCTATATGGTGACCGAGGGCGGCCACACCTGGGCCAACTGGCGTCTCTACCTCAACACGCTCGCTCCGCTTCTGTTCAAATAGAGCGGCGACATCCTGACGCTTTCCAGGAGTAATTGCAGCAGGCGTCCCGGTTTCGGGGCGCCTGCGTTGTTTCCTGTTTGAAGTCCCTCGACCTCTTCGCCAACTTCGGAATCCTCAGCGCAGGTGACAACACCCCCCGAGCAGACCCTAGGCGGATTCCTCCCGAAGCTCTGGAAGAAACAGGTCAGTTCAGTCGAGGACTTCGGCGAGTTTCTTCGCCAGCGCTTCGCCGCGGAGGCCCCGGGCTACGACTATGCCTTCGGGGTCTATCAGAAGGTTGTCCGGAATGGAATTGACAGAGTAAACCCCTGCTGCCACGCTCTTCCAGTACTTCAGGTCGGAGAGATGGATCCACGGCATCTGCCATTCGATGATAGCCTTTTCCCAAGGCTCCTTTTCGCTGTCGAAAGAAAGCCCGACAACATCGAAGCCCTTGTCGTGATACTGTTTGTAGGCATCCCTTACATTGGGCATTTCGGCCTTGCAGGGGCCGCACCAGGAGGCCCAGAAGTCAACCAGCACCCATTTGCCCTGGCCAACGTACTCGCTCAGCTTATGCATATTGCCTTCGGTATCGGCCTCTTCCAGATCCAGGAACTTCTGGCCGATGACGGCGCTCTTGACATCTTCAGCCTTCAGTTCTTCGGCCATGGCTCCCTCCAGGCTCTCCTTTAGATCCACCACGTACGGATGCCTGGCAAAAGGAGTATCCGAGGAGACCAGTTCGTTGAACTTCGCGTAGCCCATGACTTCGGGGACGTTTTCAATGAAAGCGACCGGAATGATATTGTCCATGTTTTCCTCGATGATGGCCATTTCTGTATCAGCGAACTGCTGGTAAACGTCCTGATACCGGGCGACAAATTCATCCTCGGTGGAGTTCTGCTCCTCCTTTGGAAGCGCCAAGAAATCACTGACGAGTCTGTCCAGCCGGGCGTAGGCCTTGGAGCTCCGCTTGTCACACTCCGTCAGTTTGTTATTCAGGGCAGATCCTGTGACGGAACTGTCAGTGAAATTGATTTGGATGGGAACCCCGTCATTGAAAAGCAGGTAATTCCAGTCGGAACCCTCGACTACAATGCTCAGGAAAGCATCTTTTGCGGCCTTCCCCTTCATCTCGAAAGTGCCGTTGGTCACTACCGCACTGTCGATGTCGTCGGCCACGATCCGGTCCACCAGATAAACGACTGCACCATCCTGGGGAGCGTTCTTGCCTGTAATAACATACTTTGTGTCATTTCCGGAGCATGCCAACATACCAGCGGCGACCACCGGAATCATAAGGAAGGAGTGAGCTTTCATTTCCAAAGAATTTATAAAGTTCGTTTTGATCTTCCAAACTGTCTGGATGATTCTGGACAAAAATAACCATTCTTTCCTGTCCGGACAAATCGTCGTAATCCTGACTTTAACGCGACGCATAAAAAAAGGCCCGTTCTTAAGCGTCACGGGCAATTTCAGGCAGTCTTTCGGCTATTTCCGCCATCACAAAACGACAGCGAGACAAACAAATCATTCATGCTTGTCTCGCTGTAAATCAGTATGTTAAGAGTAAAACTATCTCTTAATACTCTTCCTCGTTAAAGATATTGTTATTAATTGATTATTAGTCATTTAACTATCTTTCGCGTTTGATTAGACAAACAAATTATAGTTTCTGAGGGTTTCAAATGATTGGTTTGTTTGTAGAACAGAATTAACGGTGAAGAAAAGCATTAATATCTCTAAACAATTTAGTCATATCTTCCGAGTATTCTTTTTTGATGGATCCTTTCTCATCGACCAAGCCCAGTTTACCTTGCATAGCAGCTCGTTCCGGCTTATCTCGAACGTCATCAGCAGGAATAATCCAGGCCTTATACCCATATCTTCCATAGTCCCTGCAAAATAACTCATAATCATCTCTCTTATCTCCATCATAAATCGCTCCAACCTTTTTAAAACCGAGGCAATGAAGAATATAAGCTATATCGGTAATACGGCTTGCCCCACCAGCTCCAAAACCAAAGAATGGAATGTGCGATTCAATCCCTATTTGTCGGGCGATTTGAGGATATATTACGACATCTTCCTGCCCTTCGGTAATGATTAACCCATCCTCAGTAAAGAAACATGACCGTGCATCATTTCCAAAAATGTGAGGATTATTAATGTTTCTAAGAGTAGATTTGAACAGACTTCGGCATCTGTCATCTATTGAGTCTATTACTGAAGCGTTATTTTCCTCATGAATCCTTGCAATTACTCCTCCATTTACTATTGAGTCCATAGAGACCATTGTTGGAGAATGGGTTGAGATTACCACCTGTGTAGTTGTTGTAATGTCCATCAATGCATCCAATAATCGTAGCTGCAACTGAGGATGCAAGCTTAACTCGGGCTCATCAATCACGATTATTTCATTTGGATTTGAGTTATAAATAGCATCCGCAATGAACATCAAACTGATTATTCCTTCACCAAGGCCATCCGAATTATGAATTACGCCGCCGTCTTTCATAACCTTAACGTAATAACTCCCCGAATCTTCTTGATCTATTGTCCAATGTAATTCTTTGCCAAGAATTCTCCAGAATAGTGAATTGAAGCCACGGCTGTTCTTACTTATGTCAAACAATCTATGCGAAAAATTATCACTTACGCTCGCTCTAAACTGAGTAATTTCTGGATTATCAATAAAGGTGTCTCTATTCCAAATGTTTCTCCCAAAATAAGGATTGAAGACTCTTCGCGCTGGCAAAAAATACACTCTTGGCCTATTCCTATCCGACCAAACGGCTTCGCTCCCTCCCCCATCTACAGTTGCTAGAGTTGTGGCTGTATCATCAAATCGTACTGTTATTGACACACTATCACCAGCTTGGTGATTCCGTTTTCCTGAAGTAAATGAGACATTCTCATTTTTAATGGAGATTTTTTGAAAACATTCTACTAATGTTGACTTTCCGCCACCATTGGGTCCAATAAGAACAGTAAGACCACTACCTCTTTCTCCTGTGGGAACTGCCAACTCTAAAGTTTGCATTGTAGCAAATGACCGAAACCCAAAGCATGATATTGACTTAATCATAGATTGATATCCGACATATTTTTTTGAAATACATAACTATTTCGGTTGGTCCTCTCAAGAATCGCCAAGGTTGTCCCCACCGTTTTTATAACAACTTAGAAGCATCAAACTTATAACCTGCCGCCTTCAGTTCTTTTGCCACCAATAGTTCCCATCCTGGTGCCATAGGGGTATAAACCACTCCACCTAAATCGCCAGGGATTTCCAAGTTACCTTTTACCAAAGCACAAACATTACTACGACCAAGTTTAGCACATAAATACCCATGTTCAAAAACCACATTCTGACGTGCTCTATCTTGATATTCGCATGCATCTTTCGCCTTCCCTTCATCACATGGAGTGTAGAGTACGACACCAAAACCGACGTTGGTGTATTTCTCGATTTTCTCGATTATGGTTTGGCCTTCGTTAGGTTGCTCGCGAAGGATAATGGGGTTGAAGCCAATCTTCATCAGGAACACCTTCACTTCGTTGATGGCCAAATCATCATGACCATGGACAATGAATATACTTGACTTATCAATAGATTCTGATACTGTGGAGGA
Organism: Bacteroidales bacterium; assembly: GCA_017519865.1. Taxonomy (GTDB): domain Bacteria; phylum Bacteroidota; class Bacteroidia; order Bacteroidales; family UBA932; genus Cryptobacteroides. Next base: position 75,747 of record JAFWRQ010000036.1, read on the forward strand.
AACAATTATGTCTTCCTTAATACAAGGAATCAATTCTATCTTCTCGATATCAGCCTTCATCTGATTGATAAGACGTCTTATCTCATCCTTATATTCCTTTATGACATCAGTTCCCCAAATATGCCATACCTGTGATTCGTACTCATGCCTATAAGTGCTGTTAGGTGCCGTGAACGAAGTTTTATAAATTTCCACATTAAAAACATGCCATCTCTTATAAGCTTCTGTAAAGGATTTCTCTGCAGCTTCATCATATTCCACATGATCACGTGTGCGTGCGGGATAAAAACCGCCATAGACGGAAGGAGAGCCAACGACAGGCACATTTGTTTGAAGCAGTTTTTCTCCTTTCTCGATTTGTGTATTAAGTAATTCTACGAATTTATCTTTCTTGATTTTAAGAGATGCCTCAACATAAAGCGGTTCTTCAACATGTGCTTTCTTTGCCATAAGTAAATAGCATTATATGATTCCATGCATTCGTCTACAACGATTCGTTTCCATAAACCTACAAACAAGCGCGAAACTTCGGAACGATTATTCTCAAAAAGCCTGTGTAATTCACGGGTTTTGGGGTTGGTTTACTAATCACTACTCCAGAGGCTCATTAACCAGGAATGGAATGGCCCCGTAAAGGCCGTTAATATAATTTTTCTGATAGTTGGAGTCACTACGTGGGGCGTGACCCAATTTATCTGTTGCCATCATCATAGGATAGAGTACACTGCATTCACTGGGATCTTTCTCAACGAACCAAATCTGATCACGACGGAAAAGGCGGTTGGAGAGAAGATGGGTATCATGTGTGGTGAATATCAACTGCGCTCCATGAGGATTTTTGGAAGGATTATTAAAGATTTGAATTAGCCGCCACGATAGAAGAGGATGCATTTGCGAATCCAGTTCATCAATAACGAGAACACGGCCATTTTGAAGTGCCTCCAGAATTGGCCCTGTCAGATTAAAAATCTTGTTCGTTCCGGCTGATTCATTCTCATCAAGATCAAGAGGACGATATCCAACGGCATGTCCATCTTTATCATACACTGTATGCATTGATGATACCTCAATGATACTGCGCCCCTTGAACTGCTCTATCAGTTCGGAGGGAAACCCCTGAGGGAAAGCAATTTTTTCAAACTCCACTTTCTTGGTTTCAAACTCATCAAACCCCAAATTCATATTCCGAAGAAACTCTTTTGCAAGTATTCTATATTGCTCATTCTCGTGAACCAGACGCCTAGTGTAACCAGCATAATCAGAGCCTTCGATGCCTGAGAGAACTCGAATCTCGTTTTGAAACAAAGCGATTACGCTATTTGATATCGCACCACCTAATTGCCCAACCAGAGAAAGGAATAGCCTATTCTTGTTCAGGTTAACTGCAATACTGTACCCTTCTTGGAAACCTACGGGACTAATTTCCAACTGATCACCATCACGCGAAAAGAGTGTCTTGCCTGATTTCCTGGGAGACTTCAAATGCAACCATTCCTTTGTTATTGATGAGCGCAGATACTCAAATCCATATGTGTAGGTTGTCTTATCTGGAATACTATATAATACGGCCTCGAGTTTTGTGGGGCGTGGCTTTTCATTGGTCAGTAGGAAAGGATCATAAGGAAGATCCTCATTTTCGTTGAGCTTAACTGACTGGACAATAATACGCCTCATTGTGCTGATGGCTCGGAGAAAGTTTGTTTTACCGCTAGAATTGGCACCATAGAAAGATACGACGTTCAATACTTTACTGTTTCCAATATCTGTAAATGCACCTTCAATGTTATCGCGAAGGCCATTGGATGCGGAAAGGTCAAGCGTCATTTCCCGCCCAAAAGAACGGTAGTTATTTACGGTAAATCTCAAAAGCATGGCTGTGTCCTCGTTTAGATTGCAAATATAGTAATTATAACGACACTTCGTAACACTATTGAGGTTTTCGCTCAAAAACGCCAATTTGTCAGAAATGCTCAATTTTAGCAATGAAATACTGCAATGATGTCAGTGTTATTATGCAAAATTGAGCAATATCTGCTAGTGGAACAGTGTTTGACATTTTATCATAAACTTTTTAATTATGAATAGTGTTAAAAAAAACAATCATCCGATTGATTCGGATACCCGGTCTTTAATATCGACAAGATACAAGACCATCACGAAGGCCGTGAATGGAGATTTTTGGGATACTAACTCAGAGACAGCCCATAGTAGGTATGTGGGATCATATGGGCGCGGCACTGCTATCGATGTTAGTGACCTTGATGTGCTCATCGAACTTCCAGATGAAGAGTATGGCCATTTTGCCTCTCTTACTGGTAATGGACCATCAAGGCTATTGCAAGCAGTAAAAAAGGCGATTCAAGATACTTATCCGAGAACAGATGTGCGCGGAGATGGACAGGTTGTTGTTGTTCAATTTTCGGATGGTATGAAGTTCGAAATCCTTCCGGCTTTTCGACATTTGAATTATTTGGGTGAATGGGATGGCACATATATCTACCCTGATTCCAACATGGGAGGTAATTGGCTTTCAACCAATCCCAAGGCAGAGCAGGATGCTATGGCTCAGAAAAACGGATATTATTATAGCAATGGATTGCTATTTGACACATGTAAACATATACGAGCCCTACGTGCAGAGTATTATTCGAGTTATCATCTGTCGGGCATTTTGATTGATTCGTTCGTTTTTTCAGCAATTGGCGGTTGGCACTGGCTGAAAGAAGGAGAGCAAGGGAGCGGCAACAATGGAATTTCATTTGAGCAGTCTTTACTTGATAAGTATGAACGCACCTGTAGTTGGATGATATCAGCTCCTGGCAGCGGAATGGAAGTCGACACTTCAAAAGACTGGGATATTTTGGGCAAAGTTCTTAAAACAATGGCAGAGTAATGGACCAGACGACGAAGAAATTGATGCGTCAGATAATGGATGCAGCTGGTAATGTCCTGTACACATATGATGCTCACTGGATAATTGTGAACAGACTAAAAGCCAGGTATACACGTATTAAAATAACGCAAATCGTATTGACTGCGTTATCGACCGGAGGGTTTTTAGCATCATTAATAGCAGGTATTCCTTGGCTTAGTTGGGTTGGAGGTTTTACCTCGGCAACGGCACTTGGTCTGAACCTATACTCTCTCAACTTCAATATTCCCGCTGACATCAAGAATCACACAGATGCCGCCAATGCTTTGTGGGATGTAAGAGAAGCATACAAAGACCTTATTACTGATTATGATGATTTGACCAATGATCAGATTCGACAGAGACGGAATAAAATCACTCAGGCAGTCAGTCATATCAATAAAACGTATCAGGGAACAGATGAAAAGGCCTTTACGAAAGCACAAAAGAATATCAATAATTATATGTTTACTGACGGTGAAGCTGCAAGAGCCTTTAATGTCGAGGAAGCAGACGATAGTGTTGATGACAAATAACAGGGTGCATTTCCCCTGAATAATCTCTAGATAATGCCTGACTGGCTCCAGAACCCAGTATTGTTTAACTCAAAATCTTTGAAATCATGGGTATCAAACCTGGACCGAAAAGAATCGCAAAATCAACAGGGAAACCGGACAGGCGTCAGCGTGACAACAAGCTGACACAAGGGAACACTCCTACGTTGAAACCGCACATCCACAAAAAGGGTGATTAGAGGATGTCATCCAAGCTCAGGTCATATGGCGGTTAAGAATCATTCAAGCATGGCCCTCAATATGGGGTCATGTTTGTTTTATACTCTCGGGAAAACAACGGGCTGATTATTCTCCAATTAGTTTGTAGCCTGTTCCGCGGACATTGACGATGCGGATGCGGGGATCTTTGGAGAGGGCACGGCGCAGGCGGGTGATGAAGACCTGGAAGCTGCGGGCGTTGAAGAAGTCATCGTCGCCCCACAGGTCGAGGAGGAGGTTCTGCATGGGAACGACTTCGCCGCAGGCCCGGCAGAGACGGCGGAGGATTTCGGCTTCACGGTGGGAGAGGTTGACGGTCTCGCCTTTCGGGAGGTATTCCAGCGTCTGGGATGAGGGCGTGAAGCGGTAATCTCCAAGTGTGTATTCGTTCTGCTCCGGTTCAAGTCTTTCAGTCATATAAGCCTTGCCCATCAGGGCCTTGATGCGGACGATGAGTTCCTGGATGGCGAAGGGTTTCTTGAGGTAGTCGTTGGCGCCCAGTTCGAAACCGGTTACGACATCGTCCGGGGTGGATTTGGCCGTGAGGAAGAGGACGGGGGTATGGTCGTCGGTCTTGCGGATGCGGCGGACCATCTCGAAGCCGTCCAGCCGGGGCATCATGACATCGGCAATGAGGACGTCCGGGCGAACTTCGAAGAAGCGTTTGAGGCCTTCGGCCCCGTCGTATGCGGTCTCTACCGTGAAGCCCTTGCTGCGGAGGGTCTCACTGACGATTTGTACGAGGGTCTTTTCGTCTTCGACGAGGAGTATCTTGATTGTCGGCATAGATTCAGAGTGTCAGGATGA
>JAFWRQ010000037.1 GCA_017519865.1 Bacteroidales bacterium
AGCCGCGCCTGCGGCTCCGCCGCTGGCAGCTCCCGCCAGCGCGGCAGCGGCGGCAGTCCCCGCCGTGAACGGCAGGCACAGGGCCGCCAAGTCTCCAACGTCTCTCACAGTTCAGTTCAGTTTTTGCTAAAGTACTGATTATTTTTTAACTTTGCATTCCTGTATCGGAAAAAACCAAAAGAAAAATATATGATCATCCTTGTAATCAATTGCGGAAGCTCTTCCATCAAGTACCAGCTCCTGGACATGAAGAGCGACGACGTATACGACCTTCTTGCAAAGGGTATCGTCGAGAAGATCGGCCTTCCCTGCGGCAATATCACACACAAGCCCACCGGTAAGGAAAGGATGGACAGGGAAGTCTACATCCCCGACCACAAGTTCGGAATGAAGCTCGTCCTTGACGCCCTCGTGGATCCGGTTCACGGAGTGCTTTCCTCCTTCGACGACATCGAAGCTGTGGGTCACCGCATCGTCCAGGGTGCAGATTTCTTCACGGGAAGCGCCATCGTCGACGAGGACGTCATCTCCAAGATCGAGATCTGCTGCGATTTCGCCCCTCTGCACAATCCTGCACACCTCCTCGGCATCCGTGCCGTCCAGCACGTGCTTCCTTCCGTGCCCCAGGTCGTGACGTTCGACACCGCATACCACCAGACCATGCCGGACTATGCTTACATGTACGCACTCCCGTACGAATACTATGAGAAGTACCGCGTTCGCAGGTACGGCGCCCACGGTACGTCGCATCAGTTCGTAGCATACAAGGGTGCAAAGTATGTCGGCCTTGACATCGAGAACTCCAAGATCATTACCTGCCACATCGGCAACGGCAGTTCCATCTCCGCCATCGTCAACGGCAAGGTCGTCGACACGTCCATGGGCTTCACCCCTCTCGAGGGCATGATCATGGGCACCCGCTGCGGCAATGTCGACCCCAACGTCGTTCCTTACATCATGAAGAAGGAGAATCTCACTCCCGACCAGATGACCGAGATAATGAACAGGAAGAGCGGCTTCCTCGGCCTCTCGGGCCTGTCTTCCGACGCCCGCGACCTCGACGCCGCCGCCAACGCCGGCAACTACCGCGCTAAGCTCGTGTTCAAGAAACTAGCCTACGACATCATCAAGATAGTCGGTTCGTACATCGCCGTGATGGACGGCGTCGACGCCATCTTCTTCACCGCCGGCATCGGCGAGAACAACGCCCGCTTGCGCCGTCGCGTCTGCGAGAACTTCTCCTATATGGGACTCAAGTTCGATTTCGAGGCCAACATCGCACAGGGTGTCGACACGATGCTTTCCACCCCCGACTCCAAGGTCAAGGTGGCCCTCATTACCACCGACGAGGAACTCGTCATCGCGCGCGACACGATGCACCTCGTCATGGCTGGCGAAGAGTAGTGATTATTCCGGGAAGGATTCTTCCTGGACGTAGAACATATTCCGATGAGGAAGCAGGGCTGAGCATTCGGCCCTGCTTTTTTGGAACATCTCAGTGGTGAAAGGAGCCAGTCCCGCCCCTCTCCAGGTGCTGGTGTTGGTGACGAGCACCCAGCATTCCCCGTCAGGGAAATACTTGACCAGCGCGCTGGTGCCGGAGAAGGTACCTGTGCGCGTCCATTCCCCGGTGGGCTTGGTGTCGTTCCAGCCCAGCGAGAATGTATCGGGGTCGAACCACTCCGTCATCCTGCGGACGCTCTCGACGCTGATGATGTCCGGGACTTCGGGCCTGCCGTCGATGGTGGCCACGAAGCGGCACAGTTCTGCCGTCGAGGCGGCCCATGCTCCGGCGCCCGAAAGGGCCCGGATGTCGTTGCCGCCGTAGCAGCGCACTACGCTGCGGCCGCTATTGTTGTACTCGCTGACCGGCTTGTCGTCAGGCTGGGCATAGTATTTGACCTCGTTGGGATACTTGTCCTGGTAGTAGTTGTTGGCGATGTGGAAATCGAGGCAGCCGGCGGGCCTGAGGACGCTTTCCTGCATCCAGGTCTCGTAGTCCGTCCCGGTCACCTTCTCGATTATCATCGACAGCAGGAGGAAGCCGAAATTGGAGTACTCCTGTGTCTCTCCGGGAACGAAGGCAAGCGGTTTGCCCAACTGGGTGCGAAGGAGGGTTTCGTGGTCCGGGGGCGTCCTGAGACGGTTTTGGACCATTATGGTGCGGGTGCTGAACATCGGATCGCCGCCCCTCGTGGAGAATCCTCCCTGATGGCGCAGAAGATGCTCTACGGTGATGTCGAAGTACAGCGAGTCCTTGATGATGGCCGTCCATAACGAGTCGCAAAGTATCCCGTCAGGGCCGAACACCCGGTCGTCCAGCGACAGGCGTCCCTGCTCTTCCAGTTTCATTATTCCTGTGGCAGTGATGAGTTTTGACACCGAAGCCAGGCGGAGGATATGGCGCGGGGTCATCTCCTCCTTCTTTTCCTTGTCGGCCCAGCCGTATCCTTTGGAGAACATCAGGGAATCGTTCCTCATCACGGACAGCGAGATGCCCTGGATGCCCCAGTACTTCATGAACTCACGGACTTCGCGGTCTATGGCGTTGAAGACCGTGCTGTCAGACATCTCGTTGGTGAGGGTTTCGTTCAGGATGGCAGGGACAGGCGGAGGAGGCGCGGGTTTGGGCTTAAGGGCACACGCTAGGATGACCGTCGCCACCAGGACGGCAGCGAGCGCCAGCAGGCCGTATGCCTTCCGGGCCGTCATTTTACAAGTCCGCACTTGCGGCCGAAATCTATGATGAAATCGGCCGTGCCTTCTATGCCGAGGATGGATGAATCGATGCAGAGGTCATAGTTGGAAGCCACGCCCCATTGTCCGAAAGTGAGATAGTTGTAGTAGGACTCGCGGTCCTTGTCGCGCCTGGCGATCAGGGCTTCCGCCTCTTCGAGGCTGATGCCCTCCCGCTCCGCGACATCCTTCTTGCGCACCTCCAGGGGGGCCGTGATGAACACGTCGAGGCATTCCATCTCCCTTAGGACGTAGTCCGACGCCCGGCCGACGAAGATGGCCGGACCCTGCTGGGCGAGTTCGAGGATGACGTCGCTCTGGATCTTGAACAGGCGGTTGTCGTTGAGGTAGTTCTCCGAACCGGAGTAATTGTTCAGCGTGCTGAGGAAGTTGGTGAGCGTAAAGACGCTCTTGTGCTCGTCCCTCTGTTCGAATAGCTCCTTGCTGAAGCCGCTTTTCTGTGCCGCTTCGACGATGAGTTCATTGTCGTAGAAGGGTATGCCGAGCCTGATACCCAGCGCCTCGGCGATGCGGCGGCCGCCGCTGCCGAATTGTCTGCCGATATTGATGATGGTGTGTTGCATGGGACGTCAGGATATGGTACTGCCGAGGGTGGCGGGATCGTCACCGTCATTCAGCTTGTTGAACTTACGGAAAAGGTTGATGATGAGGATGGCCGAGATGATGATGTTAAGCGAGTCCGAGATGGGGAAGCTCATCCATACGCCCTTGTCTTCGAACCATATGGGGAGCGTGTACAGGAGCGGCAGCAGGAATATCAACTGGCGGGTGAGGGAGAGGAATATGGATTTCTTCACCATTCCGAGGCACTGGAAGAAGTTGCCGGACACCATGCCGAACCCTACGAGTGCAAAAGCCAGATTCATTGTCTTGATGCCTTTCGAGGCCATCCTTATCAGTTCCGGATCGTTGGTGAACAGGCTTACGGCCTGGGTAGGGATCAGTTCGGACACGAGGAAGCAGAGGGTGGTGACAAGGACTTCCCACTTGGCCGTAAGGATGAACACTTCCTTGACCCTCGAATACTGGCGCGCTCCGTAGTTGTATCCGGCAATGGGCTGGAGTCCTTGGTTGAATCCCATGCAGATCATTATGAAGAGCATGGTGATGCGGTTAATGATGCCGTAGCCTCCGATGGCGAGGTCACCACCGTACTTGCGGAGCTGCTGGTTGATGAACAGGGCCACGAGACAGGAGGCGCTGTTCATGAGGAAAGGACCGAGGCCGATGGCCAGCGACTGCTTGGCGATGCGCCAGTCAAGCTGGAACAACGGCCTGGGGAAGTGCAGGAAGTTCTCCTTGCGCGATAGATAACGCATGGAATATGTCAGCGCCATACACTGGCAGAGAATGGTTGCGAGGGCTGCTCCCTGTATGCCCAGGTCCAGACCGAAAATGAAAATGGGGTCGAGGATGGCGTTTGAAGCCACCGTGAAAAGGGTAAGTCCCATGGCCAGCTTAGGGTTGCCGGCCGCCCTTATAATGCCGTTGAAGCCGAAATACAGATGGGTGAAGACGTTGCCCAGGAGGATGATCACCATATAGCTCCTGGCGAAGGGGAGCGTGTTCTCGCTGGCCCCGAAGAAATAGAGGATGGGGTCCAGGAACGTGAGCGTCAGTGCCGTGAAGATGATGCTGATCACCGTGTTGAGGGTCAGGACGTTGGACAGCACTTTCTTGGCGGTGTCGTAATTCTTCTGTCCCAGGAGGACGGAGATCAGTGTCATCGCTCCCACGCCCACGAGCGTTCCGAGCGCTGCGGAGAGGTTCATCAGCGGGAATGTGACGGCGAGTCCGGAAATGGCATATGAACCTACATCCTTGATATGGCCGATGTAGATGCTGTCGACCATGTTATACAAAGAAGCCGCAGTCTGGGCGATGATGCCCGGGACTGCGTACATCTTCAGAAGTTTTCCGATCTTCTCCGAGCCGAGCTCGGTTGGAGCCGCACCTGTCGCTGCCATCTGCTATTTCTTGTTCTTGCCTATCATCTCGATCTCGAACCGCAGCGGCGAGAAAGCCGGGATGTTGCCTTTACCCGTGCCTTTGTACCCAAGTTCTGAGTAGAAGATGCACACGCCCTTTTCACCGGTCTTCATCCGCGACAGGCAATATGAGAAGCCGTCGACGAAACCTGCGGAACTTGAACCGACGGTAAAGGAGTAGTCCTTATAATCGCTAGCGCGGGTGACCTTGAGCGGCTCGTATTTGGAACTGGTGCTGAAGATGCCGGCATCCTTGGCGGTCTTTTCATCCGTCGTGTCGAATACTTTTCCGCTGAGCAGACGACCGGTGTAGTTGATATAGACGATATCGTTGCTCTCGAAGCTGGTGGTGTCAGTCGGAGGCTCCAGCTGGTAGTAATAGAATCCGTATTTGAGGGAGTCTACCGGGGTCTTGAAATTGTGGGCCATATATCGGTAGATGGAATCCAGCTGCCATGCCGTGATGTCGCTGATGGCGTCGAGCAGGGTGACGTCGAGGATGATATCCTCGCCGGTGACATTCTTCAAATACTCCTCCTCGGATTTATAACGGAAGTTGGTGGTGTTGAACCATCCGGGAATGACTGCCTTGCGGCGTCCGCCGACGTTCATGGAATTCAGGACCATTTCCTGCCCGGCGGTCATGGCCGTAGAGTTGCGCAGACGGATGACGGGGCCGTAGTAATTGCCGTCGGCGTAGGAACCGAGCTGCTTCGCGACGGAAGCCTCTGTGCTCTCGATGATGTTGCCTTCAAGGTCGGTGGAGGTGTACTCCAAGTAGGCGTAAGGGTAGTCTTCAGGCTTGCCTGCGGTCTTGCCCGAACCGGGAGTCTCGTCGAGGATGTAGATCCCGAGCCCGTCCTTGACTGCGTTGGGGTGGTTGACCTTGAGCCAGGCCTCCAGGAAACGCTTGTTGGAGTCATTGACCCCCGTGCTTTCATTCTTGCTGCACGAGGCCATAAGGCATGCGGCTGCCGCCGCGCAGATGAATATTACGATTCTGTTCATTTCCATTCTAGTTTTCCACGCTCTGCACCCATACCCTGAATGCCAGGGGAGAGTTTGCAGGAATCGTGCCGATTTTGCTTTTTCCGAAAGCATATTTGCCAGAGAAGAGGATATAGCATTCTTCGCCTTCCCTGACACCTTCCAGGCCGTCGCGCAGGCCGCGGAGGATGTCTTTGTCGGTCAGGTCCATCTCGAGAACTTCGAACACCGACTCGTCCGTGAGCTTCCATCCTGCCGAGGATGCGAAGTCGCGGCTGTTGGTGGCGAACAGGGTGGAACTGGATACCGAACCCGAGGAGAAATTGTACCCGGCGTAGTAGATGGAGACCTTGCCGCGGGCAGTGAGTTCCATCCCTTCGCCTTCGACGGTCACGACGCGGGTGGCGCCGCCGTTGTGTACGACCCTGGTGTCGGGGTTGGCAGACAACTGTTTGCTCACGAAGGACTCGATCTTCTCCTCCTGGTTGGCGTACAGGAGCTCCCTGCTCTCCTTGGTACAGGATATGGAGAACAGCGAGGCAGCCAGGAACAATATGTATGCTATCCTTTTCATTATCAATTCTCTGAAGCGAAAAATACGTCAGTGACCCTCTCGACATAGGCTTCCACTTGGGAAGCGTCCTCAATGTCGGCGGGGATGTATAGCCGGCCCCCCGAGGCCTGCTCGTGCCCGCCGCCGTTGAAATAGCGCTCCGCCAGGCTGAATGCCGAGGTGCCCCGCTTGGAGCGGAGGGAGGCCCGGAAAAATCCGGAGTCCTCGCGCATCAGGATGCTCAGCCTGACCTTCTCGAGAGTGAGTGGTATGTTCACTATGCCTTCGAGTTCGCCTTCGCGGATGTCGTATTCCGCAAGTTCTTCAGCCCGGACCACGATGTATGCAGTGCCATTGCTGAGGATGCGGAGTTTGTCCTTCAGGAGGTGCCCCGTCATCCGCAGTCGGTTCTCCCTGCACCTGTCGTAGAGTGCCGACAACACTCCGTCACGGTCGACCCCTGCTTCCAGCATCTTCGATGCCATTTCGAAAGTGCCGGGAAACACGGAGTTGGCGAAATTGTTCGTGTCCGTGGTCATTCCGGCAAGCAAGGCCCGGAGCACTGGCATCGGCAGGCGTCCGGCATCGTCGGTACCAGTCATGGAGAGCAGTATCCAGAAGAGCAGTTCGCTCGCGGAGGATATGCTGGTCTCCGAAAAGACGAGGTCGAAGTCTTCTGAGTGCGGGTCGAGATGGTGGTCGATCAGTATCTTGCGGGCATCCGCCGCCCGGAGTGCTTCCTGCATCCCTTCGACCCTGTTGAAGCCGCTGGCATCCAGGCAGATGACTGTGTCGCATGAGGCTATCCAGCGCAGGACTTCGTCCGGTTCGCGGTCGTATCTCATCACAAGGCCGGGACAGCACTCCTCCGTAATGAAGCCGAGGAAGTCAGGCATGGCATTGGGGAGGAGCAGACGGACTTCGCTGCCGCACGTGCCGCTCAGCCAGCAGGCCATGGCGGAGGAACTGCCTATGGCGTCTCCGTCAGGTCTCGTATGGGTCACGACGGCGACGCGGCGGGCGTCTTCAAGCATCTTTCCGAGCTTCCTGGTCTTGTCGTCGGTGATAGTTCCGGTCATGTCGTTTTTTTTCAGTCGCAAATTTACAAAGAATATTGCATTTCATAAATGATTTTTATAACTTTGTCCGACCTTTGATTATAATAAAAACTCAGAATAATGAACGGATTTCTTAAAAAGCTTTTGACTTGGCTCGTCCTTCCTGCCATCATCGTCGCATTGGTGTACGCTATCGTGACCAGCATCCTGAAGCCTGTTAACTTCAACAAAGAGACTGCACGCCGCACCGAGGTCGCCGTTCAGCGCCTCAAGGACATCCGCACTCTCCAGGTCGCCTACAAGAGCGTGAACAACAGGTTCTGCTCCACGGTAGACTCCCTTAAGGATTTCTATCTCAATGGAAACATGGAGGTCATCATGCAGGTCGGTTCACAGGACGACTCCCTCGCTGTCGCGCACACCGAAGCAGTCAAGAAGGCCAACAGGAAGATCACTCCCAACGAGCTCTATCAGATGTATCTCAACGGTGACAAGAACCTCGTGTTCGCCGTCGCCAACAAGATCCCGGTCAAGGACACCCTCTTCAACGGTCGTACCGACTTCAACATCGACTCGCTCAAGTACATCCCGTTCTCGGGCAAGGCTCCTGTCGAGATGGAGGCCGTTACCAAGCTTGTCTCAGGTGTCCAGGTGCCGCTCTTCGAGGCCAAGATGCCTTACAAGCTCCTCCTCAAGGGCATGGACAACCAGCTCCGCATCAACCTCGATGCCGAGAGAAGGGACCAGAACCGTTACGAAGGACTCCAGGTCGGCAGCATCACAGCTCCTAACAACAACGCCGGAAACTGGGAGTAGTTCCGATGGATCAAATACAGAAGAACCGGATATCCATTCAAGTCTCCTTGAGTGGATATTCTTTTAAATGCGGGTCGGAAGGCAGCATGCAGTCTTCCGGCTGGCTCGAGCCCGGCAGCGTTTTCACGACGCCTGAGCTCCAGCGCCGTTACGACGAAGTCGGCATCTCACTCTTCACCCCGAAGTGTACACTGGTCCCGGATGCTTTCTACGATCCGTCTGAGGTCCGTGCCATGCTCTCCGAGGTCGTGCCCCTGCGCCAGGCGGACAAGGTGGATTCGGTTCCTGTCCCCGAGTTCGGTGCGGTGCTCCTGTATTCCAATTCCATCGACGAGTCCCTCTCCCGCGTCATTTCACAGACGGTCCTGACCACGTCTGGGGAATCCGCCCCTGTATATCCCGAGTTGTATTATATACTTAAGGACCTCCCTTCCTGTCCCGAGTATAACAAGATCCTGGCCTCATATCGCGACGGTACCCTGCATCTGGCGGTCGCCCAGGGCAAGACCCTGCAGCTTGCCAACGTCTACAAGGCAGTGGATTTCACGACCGCGGAGTATTTCCTCTTCCTGGCGTTGAAGACGCTCCAGGTCAATCCCGAAGTTTCGACCATAAGCTGGCGGACGCCGCTCGAGTCCTCGGAGGAGATGTCGCTTTACCGCTATTTCAAGGCTGTCGAGGTTCTATGAGGATCATAGGAGGCAGGCTCAAGGGCAAGGTCATCAACCCTCCCATGGGATACAGGGCGCGCCCCACTACGGACTTCGCCAAGGAGGGGCTTTTCAATATCCTGGGCAATGAATACGAGTTCGAAGACTTGAAGGTGCTGGACCTCTTCGGTGGTACCGGGGCCATCGCCTTCGAGTTCGCCTCGCGCGGGGCAGCCCGCGTCTACTGCGTTGAGATGGAACGCGCCAATGCCTCGTTCATCAAGACGGAGGCTGCGCGCCTGGGGCTGTCCAACGTCACTATGGTGAGGGACAATGTCTTCGATTTCCTGCCCATCTGCCGGGAGAAGTTCGACATCATCTTCGCGGATCCGCCTTATGCCCTGGAGGGTCTGGAAACCCTTCCCGACAAGGTTTTCGCACTGGACATCCTCCATCCGGGCTGCTATTTCATCCTTGAGCACGGCGACGAGCATTCGTTCACCGCACACCCTTTCTTCAAAAAAGAACGCGCGTACGGGCGCGTTCATTTCTCATTCTTCGAAAAAGCCTGATTCGTTTTTTGATTACGGTAGGCTATGCCGTCGGCGGAGCATTTTCCGCGGAGACGATGGCATAGCCTACCGTCAATTTACTGCCTTCTGACCTTTGTGTAGAAGACCAGGTCGAGGCTGAGGGCAACGACAGCGGCGATGCCCACGCCCGCCCACATCGGCATGCCTAACCCTATCTTCTGGGTGAGGATATACGATAGGCATACGACTGTCATGAACAGAGCCGGAATCTCCGTGATGAGATGCCAGTGCCCTCCCTTGGTCCTTGCCAGATAGACCGTGATGGCCCACAGTGTGAAGATGGACAGTGTCTGGTTGGCCCAGCCGAAATATCTCCAGATCGTGTTGAAACCGTTCTCGTCAGCCATGTTGTACCAGATCAGCAGGCAAACGACGGCGAATAGCGGGATGCAGATCCTCAGGCGGTTGCCGAGAGGTTTCTGGTCCAGGCGGAGTGCCTCGGCGAGGGTCAGGCGGGCGCTGCGCAAAGCGGTGTCTCCCGTAGTGATGGGGGCGGCTACGACGCCGAGGATGGCCAGGATGCCGCCGACGACGCCGAGCCAGGACGTCGAGACCTTGGTCACGACGGTCGGGGCTGCGGCGCTGAGGTCGGAGCCGACCTCGGCCGCACCGCCGTCGAAGAAGAAGTAGGAGGCGACGGCAGCCCATACCAATGCGACTATGCCCTCAGTGATCATCGCACCGTAGAAGATTGGCCGTCCCAGTTTCTCGCTCTGCATGCAGCGGGCCATCATCGGGCTCTGGGTGGCGTGGAAGCCGCTGATGGCGCCGCAGGCTATGGTGATGAAGAGGCAGGGGAAGAGCGACTGCCCTTCCATGCCGATCGAGGGACCGCGGTTCTGCAGGCCGTCCCAGAACTCCGGTATTGAAGGCCACTTGACCAGCAGGCCTCCCATAAGCCCGAAGGCCATGAAGATCAGTGCAACAGCGAAAATGGGGTAGATCTTGCCTATTATCTTGTCGATAGGCAGCAGTGTGGCTATGAGATAGTATGTAACTATGATAGCGACCCAGATCATCATCGAAGCGTTCGTACCGCTGCCTGCCATTCCGGCGATGTCGCCTAGAATAATGGCAGGGCTGTAGACGAATACGGCTCCGACCAGGACCAGCAGCAGGATGATGAAGCAGAGCATCACTTTCTTGACCCCGCTGCCAAGATACTTTCCTCCGAGTTCCGGAAGGTTCACACCGCCCTCCCTGAGGGACATCATGCCCGACAGATAGTCGTGGACGGCTCCTGCGAAGACGCACCCCAAGACGATCCAGAGGAAGGCCGAAGGGCCGAACTTGGCACCCATTATGGCTCCGAAGATGGGGCCCGTGCCGGCAATGTTGAGGAACTGGATCATATAGATTTTCCAGGCCGGCATAGGGATGAAGTCGACGCCGTCCGCCTTGGAGATGGCGGGCGTAGTCCGGGCAGGGTCGGGCCCGAAGACCTTCTCCACGAACCTTCCGTAGATGAGGTAGCCCAGTATGAGGGCACAGATGCTGATGAGGAACGAAATCATGGTCGATTGATCTTTTTGCTTCTGCAAATTTAGGAAAATACGCAAGAAAGTGAATAAGTATTTTTGTTTTTCTCCATTTTATGAATATATTTGCAAAAGTAGTGTATAAATATCCACGTATATATGAGGAACTTAGCAATCAAGAAGGTTCTCCTGCTCGGATCCGGTGCACTTAAGATCGGCCAGGCAGGAGAATTCGACTACTCTGGAGCGCAGGCTTTGAAGGCCTTGCGTGAGGATGGGGTGGAAACGGTCCTGATCAACCCCAACATCGCGACCGTACAGACCTCCGAAGGTGTAGCGGACCGGATATACTTCCTGCCCGTGACCCCTTTCTTCGTAGAGAAAGTCATAGCGAAGGAGAGGCCTCAGGGCATATTGCTTTCTTTCGGAGGCCAGACGGCGCTTAATTGCGGCGTCGACCTGTATCGCAGCGGAGTCCTTGAGAAGTACGGCGTCCAGGTGCTGGGCACGCCGGTACAGACCATCATGGACACGGAAGACCGCGAACTGTTCGTCGAGCGCCTCGACGAAATAGACGTACTCACCATCAAGTCTCACCCGGCCGAAAGCCTCGAAGAGGCCAGGGCCGCCGCGCGCGACCTCGGCTATCCGCTCATTCTTCGCGCCGCCTATGCCCTCGGCGGCCTCGGCTCCGGCTTCGTCGACAACGACGCCGAGCTCGAGGAGCTCTGTGCCAAGGCTTTTTCCTTCTCCCCGCAGGTGCTCGTCGAGAAGTCGCTCAAGGGATGGAAGGAGATAGAGTTCGAAGTCGTGCGCGATGCTGCCGACCGCTGTATTACGGTCTGCAACATGGAGAATTTCGACCCTCTGGGCATCCATACCGGCGAGAGCATAGTCCTGGCGCCTTGCCAGAGTCTCTCGCAGAAGGATGTGGAGTACCTGACGGAACTGGCCGAGAAGATAGTCCGCCACCTGGGCATCGTAGGGGAGTGCAACATTCAGTTCGCCTACGACGAGACCACTATGGACTACCGGGTCATCGAAGTCAACGCGCGCCTTAGCCGCTCGTCTGCCCTGGCCTCAAAGGCTACGGGCTATCCTCTCGCCTTCGTGGCCACCAAGATAGGCCTGGGTTATGAACTCCCGGAGATAAAGAATGCCCCTGACGGCAGCAAGACGGCGTTTTACGAGCCCGACGTGAAGTATGTCGTGTGCAAGATCCCTCGCTGGGACCTCGGAAAGTTCCACGGCGTCTCCCGCAAGATCGGTACAAGCATGAAGTCCGTCGGCGAGGTCATGGCTATCGGCCTGAACTTCGAGGAGACTATCCAGAAAGGCCTGCGCATGATAGGACAGGGTTCTAACGGCTTTGTGGGCAACAAGCCCTACGAGGTGGAGGACCTTGCCGACGCCCTAGCCAATCCCACGGACACCCGCATATTCGACATTGCGAAAGCGATGATGCTCGGATGGTCGGAGGACCGTATCCACGGGCTCACCAAGATTGATAAATGGTTCCTCGGCAAGTTCTCCAACATCGTTCAGACCTGGGGTGTCCTCGGTACCTATAATGACATCTCGCTATTGCCTGAAGAGCTTCTGCGGCTCGCCAAGCGCCAGGGATTCTCCGACCGGCAGATAGCCATCGCGCTATATAAGGAAGCGGCTTCGCAGGCGGAAGAGGATGCTGTCCGCGCCAAGCGTCTCGCCCTGGGCATCCTCCCTGCCGTGAAGCGCATCGAGACCCTTGCGGCCGCAACGCCCGAGGATTCCAATTACTTGTATTTCACGTACGATTCCACCGTGAACGAGGTGGAATACGAAGGTGACGGCCGTTCCGTCATCGTCCTGGGTTCCGGTGAATACCATATCGGCAGCTCCGTGGAGTTCGACTGGTGCTCGGTATCCTGCATGCAGGAGATCCGCCGTCAGGGCTGGCGCGGCATAATGGTCAATTACAATCCCGAGACCGTCTCGACGGACTATGACATGTGCGACCGCCTGTACTTTGACGAGCTTTCGCTCGAGAGGGTGATGGATATCATCGCCCTCGAGACTCCCAAGGGCGTGGTCGTATCGGTCGGAGGCCAGATCCCGAACAATCTTGCAGTGAAACTGGCGGAACGCGGGGTGAACATCCTGGGCACTGCGGCCGAGGATATCGACCGCGCCGAGGACAGGCACAAGTTCTCATCCATCGTGGATGCCCTGGGCATCGACCAGCCCCGCTGGAGCGAGCTCACCACCCTTGACGAAGTCGACCGTTTCATAGCCGATGTCGGTTTCCCGGTACTGGTGAGGCCATCTTATGTGCTGTCCGGCTCTGCAATGAGCGTATGCCACGACCGCGACAGGCTCCTGAAGGTGCTGTCGCGTGCGGTAGAGGTCTCCGCCGAGCATCCCGTGATCATCAGCAAGTTCATGACCAGGAGCAAGGAAATCGAGTTCGACGCGGTGGCGGACGGCGGCCGCATACTCGTGTCCGCCGTAGGCGAACATATCGAGTACGCCGGCGTCCATTCCGGTGACGCCACCATCGAATTCCCGGCCCAGAAACTTTATGTCGAGACCGTACGCAAGGTCCACGACATAGCAGCGAGGATAGCGGCGGAACTGCATATCTCCGGCCCCTTCAATATCCAGTTCCTGGCCAACGACAACCACGTACGCGTCATCGAATGCAACCTGCGTGCTTCGAGGAGCTTCCCATTCGTCTCTAAAGTCCTGAAGGTGAACTTCATCGAGCTCGCGACCAAGGTCATGCTCGGCCAGCATCCCGATGCCGTTGACACCGAGGCGCTAAGGCCGCGCTATGTCGGCGTCAAATCGGCCCAGTTCTCATTCTCGCGCCTGCAGGAGGCTGATCCCCTCCTCGGCGTGGACATGTCGTCCACGGGCGAGGTCGGCTGCCTCGGCGACGATGTGTACGAAGCTCTTCTCAAGTCAGTTATCGCAGTTGGCTATGAAATACCCAAGAAGCGCATCCTGATCTCTTCCGGCAATGCCCTCCAGAAAGCCGACCTCCTCTCCGCCTGCGACATGCTCGTAAGACACGGCTACGAAATCCTGGCGACGGGAGGGTCCTGCGAGTATCTTCACGCCAACGGGATACCTGCGGGACGCGTCCTTTTCCCGGACGAAAGCGAGAATCCCGTGATGCTGAGCCTGTGTCCTTCCGCCACGGACCTGATCCGTGCCCACGAGGTGGACATGGTCATCAACATCCCGAAGAACTTCACCGATACCGAACTGGACAACGGCTACCGCATCCGCCGCGCTGCCATTGACGCCAACGTCCCGCTGTTCACCAACGCGCGCCTTTCCACCGCCTTCATCAAGGCTTTCTGCACGCTGTCACCGGATGATTTGTCCATCAAGGCATGGGACGAGTATAATTAATTTAATTTTTTTAAGAATATTTTATAAAAATGCGTATATTCGCAGCAGTATTCGAATAAATATTCAAACGATGTACGATAAGAACAGCAGGCAGGCCACAATCAAGGAACTCGTAAAGGCGGGTATGGTACACAGCCAGGAGGAGTTGCAGGAACTTCTCAACGAAAGGGGATTCGCCGCCACCCAGGCGACCCTTTCCCGGGACATGAAGGCCCTGGGCATAGTCAAGATGCACGATAACGAATTCGGTTACAGTTATCGGATGCCTTATGCCTCGGAGTCCGGCAAGGGCTCGGTCTCGAAGACACTCTCCTCCGAAGGTATCACCAGCATCGAGTTCTCGGCATCGCTGGCGGTCATCAAGACGCGCCCGGGCTATGCCAACGTGATCGGAGCCATCATCGACGCTTCGCATCCGGACTCGGTCATGGGCACCATAGCCGGTGACGATACAGTCCTGCTGGTCATAAGGGAGACCTTCACGCGCACTGAGGTGCTCGACTCCCTCTCCATCGTCCTTCCGGGCATCGAACACATGGTAAAGCAATAAAACAAACATAAGATGAACCCAGTAAAGATTGAAGTTGCTTCACAGAAGCACATCAAATACGTCAGCGAGATCCTCAAGACCATCGAAGACGCCACCAAGGTCAGGGGAACAGGTATCGCAAAACGTAAGCCCGAGTACATCGAACAGAAGATCAACGAGGGCAAGGCCATCATCGCGATGGACGGGGACAAGTTCGTGGGATTCTGTTACATAGAGTCCTGGGACCACGAGAAATTCGTGGCCAATTCCGGACTCATCGTCAAGGATGAGTATCGCGGCCAGGGCGTGGCCAAGCGCATCAAGAGGATGGCTTTCGAACTCTCCCGCGAGAAATTCCCCGACGCCAAGATATTCGGCCTCACGACCGGCGCCGCCGTCATGAAGATCAATACGGAACTGGGATATGTCCCCGTGACATTCTCCGACCTGACCACCGATCCCACCTTCTGGAAGGGATGCGAGAGTTGCATCAATTACGACATCCTCTGCCGCAACGACTGCACCCGCTGCCTTTGCACCGGTATGCTGTACGACCCGGCCAAGCATCCGGAGGACAAGCGCAAGAAAGTGGTGGTCGCTTACAGCGGAGGCCTCGACACTTCCTTCACCATCATGTATCTTACCAAAGAGATGGGATATGACGTCTATGCCGCATGCGCCAACACCGGAGGTTTCTCCGAGCAGCAGCTCAGGGAGAACGAGGAGCGTGCATACAAGCTCGGCGCCAAGAAGTACGTCACGCTCGACGTCACCGGCGAGTACTATGAAAAGAGCATCAAGTATATGGTGTACGGCAATGTCCTCCGCAACGGCACCTATCCTATCTCGGTCTCTTCCGAGCGTATCTTCCAGGCCCTGGCCGTGGCGCGCTACGCCAAGGAGATCGGCGCCCAGGCCATCGCCCACGGCTCCACCGGAGCCGGCAACGACCAGGTGCGTTTCGACATGACCTTCCTCGTAGCCGCTCCCGACATGGAGATCATCACGCTCACGCGCGACATGAACCTCTCAAGGCAGCAGGAGGTGGATTACTTGAACCAGCACGGATTCAAGGCCGATTTCACCAAACTGAAATACTCCTACAACGTAGGTCTGTGGGGTACGTCCATCTGCGGAGGCGAGATACTCGACTCCAAGCAGGGGCTGCCCGAGACCGCATATCTCAAGCAGGTGACCAAGGACGGTTCCGAGCAGATCAGCCTCGAGTTCAAGGCCGGAGTCCTGGTCGGCGTGAACGGTGAGAAGTTCGACGACGGCGTCAAGGCGGTGCAGAAGGTCGAGTCCATCGCGGCGCCTTACGGCGTCGGACGCGACATGCACGTCGGTGATACCATCGTCGGCATCAAGGGCCGCGTGGGCTTCGAGGCCGCTGCCCCTATGCTCATCATCGCAGCCCACAAGTTCCTGGAGAAGTTCACCCTCAGCAAGTGGCAGCAGTACTGGAAGGACCAGGTGGCCAACTGGTACGGTATGTTCCTGCACGAGAGCCAGTATCTCGAACCCGTCATGAGGGACATCGAGGCCATGCTCGAAAGCAGCCAGCGCAACGTCAACGGCACCGTCACGATGGAACTCCGTCCCTACGGCTTCTCCACCGTCGGCGTCGATTCCCCCGACGACCTGGTCAAGAACAAGCTGGGAGAGTATGGCGAGGGTGCCAAGGGCTGGACCAGCGAGGATGCCAAGGGCTTCATCAAGGTCAGTTCCACCCCGCTCAGGGCCTATTACCTCACCCATCCCGACGAGGGTGAAGAACTCGAGAAATGATCAGGGTCGGTATCATAGGAGGTGCCGGCTATACTGCAGGCGAACTTATCCGGATCCTTCTCAACCATCCGGAGGTTGAACTGTCGTTCGTGCATTCTACCAGCAATGCCGGCAACAGGCTCTGGGAGGTACATTCCGGCCTCTTCGGCGACACGGATATGTGCTTCAGCAGCGAATATGACCTGGATGCGGCCGACGTGGTCTTCCTCTGTTCCGGTCACGGCAAGAGCACGGCGTTCTGGGCGGAAAACGCCCGCCCGGCCGGGCTCAGGGTCATCGACCTGGCCCAGGATTTCCGCGACGGGAGTTGCGGCTATGTGTACGGTCTCCCGGAGATCAACCGCGGCCGGACGGCCGCGGCTGAACTCGTCGCCAATCCCGGCTGTTTTGCAACGGCGATCCAGCTGGCAGTGCTGCCTCTGGCAGCCGCAGGCCTGCTGCGCTCCGACGTGGAGGTCACGGCCATAACCGGCTCCACCGGAGCCGGAGTCAAGCCGGGCGCCACGACGCATTTCAGCTGGCGCAATAACAACGTCTCCGTATATAAAGCATTCGAACACCAGCACCTCAAGGAGATTGGGATGAACCTGCACAGGCTTCAGCCCGGTTTCGGCGGTGCCGTGAACTTCATCCCGGTGCGCGGCGACTTCGCCCGTGGCATCCTGGCTACGGCCCACGTCGCCTGCGACCTGTCGCAGGACGAGGCCGCGGCGCTCTACGCGGACTTCTACAAGGATGCGGCCTTCACGCACGTATTCCCCGGCAACGTCGACCTCAAGCAGGTGGTCAACACCAACAAATGCCTGCTGTCCGTAGAGAAGCACGGCGACAGGCTGCTCGTCAACTCTGTAATAGACAATCTCCTGAAAGGAGCCTCCGGACAGGCAGTACAGAACATGAACATCATGTTCGGGCTGCCGGAGGACACAGGACTCAGACTCAAGGCCTCGGCCTTCTAATCCAACGGACTTATGAATCTGTTCGACGTATATTCCCTCTTCGACGTCACGCCCGTGAGGGCGGAAGGCTGTCGTATCTGGGACGACAAGGGACAGGAATACCTGGACCTCTACGGCGGCCATGCCGTCATCTCCGTGGGGCATACCCATCCTCGGTACGTTGCTGCCCTTAAAGACCAGCTGGACCGTATCGGCTTCTATTCCAACAGTGTGAAGAATCCGCTGCAGGAACAGCTCGCCAAGGAACTCGGCGAGGCTTCGGGCTATCCCGACTACAGCCTCTTCCTGGACAATTCCGGCGCGGAGTCCAACGAGAACGCCCTCAAGCTGGCGTCTTTCCAGACCGGACGCGACCGTGTCATCGCGTTCCGGCGCAGTTTCCACGGCCGTACTTCCGGCGCCGTGGCGGTGACGGACAACCCGAAGATCGTTTCGCCCTTCAATGCCAACCACAAGGTGACGTTCTGCGACCTGAACGACGCTGCCGGGGTTGAAAGGGAACTCGCGAAAGGCGATGTCGCAGGCGTCATCATCGAAGGCATCCAGGGATGCGGCGGCATCCATGTGCCCACCTACGCCTTCCTCCTAGAACTGGAAGCCCTATGCCATAAGTACGGTGCGATGCTGGTCCTCGACGAGGTGCAGAGCGGCTATGGCCGTACCGGACGCTTCTTTGCCCACCAGTGGGCTGGCATCCGTCCGGACATCATCACCATGGGCAAGGGCATCGCCAACGGCTTTCCCTGCGGTGGTATACTCATCGCCCCGCACATCAAGGCTGCGAAGGGCATGCTCGGCACCACCTTCGGCGGCAACTACCTCGCGATGGCCGCAGCCCTCGCCGTCCTGGATATAATCCGTGACGAGGACCTAATGGACAACGCGCTGCGGGTAGGGGAGTACCTCAAGGAGAACATCCCCGCGAGTCCGCTCATCCGCGAGGTGCGCGGACGCGGCCTGATGCTCGGCATGGAGTTCACCTGCCCTGTAGCCGACATTCGCCGTAAACTCTTGTTCGACAAGCATATATTTACCGGTGTTGCAGGCTCTGACATGATACGCCTGCTCGCGCCGCTTTGTCTCTCCGGGACCGAAGCCGCGACATTCATCACCGCCCTTAAAGAAGTACTCGCATGAAATCATTCTTCCACGTTCAGGATATAGGAAACCTCGATGCCGCTCTTGAGGAGGCTCTCGAGGTCAAGAAGAATCCATTCGCCTGGAAGCATCTGGGCATCGACAAGACCATCATCCTGGTGTTCTTCAACAATTCCCTCCGCACGCGTCTGAGCAGCCAGAAAGCAGCCCTGAACCTCGGCATGAATCCCATCGTGCTGAATGTCAACGGCGACAGCTGGAAACTCGAGACCGAGATGGGCGTTGTGATGGACGGTGACAAATCCGAACACCTGCGGGAGGCCATTCCCGTCATCGGGAGTTTCTGCGACATCATAGGCGTTCGCTCCTTCGCCGGACTGACGGACCGGGAGAAGGACTATGGCGAGGAGATCCTCAGGCAGTTCATCGACTATTCCGGCCGTCCTGTCATCAGCCTCGAGTCCGCCACGGTGCATCCCTGCCAGGCTTTCGCGGACCTGATCACCATCGAGGAGCACAAGGAGAGGAAGCGCCCCAAGGTCGTAATGACCTGGGCCCCGCATCCGAGGGCTCTGCCGCAGGCGGTGCCGAACTCTTTCGCGGAGTGGATGAATGCGGCCGACGTGGACTTCGTCATCACCCATCCTGAGGGATACGAGCTGGATCCCCGCTTCGTCGGCGACGCCGAGGTGGAATACGACCAGATGAAGGCCCTTGAGGGCGCAGATTTCGTATATGCCAAGAACTGGAGCTGCCCGGGAGTATCCCTTCCCGAGGAGTATGGAAAAGTCCTGAGCAAGGACATGGGCTGGACGGTCGATGCGAAGCACATGGCAGTGACCAACAATGCACAGTTCCTGCACTGCCTGCCGGTACGGCGCAACATGATAGTTTCCGACGAGGTGATCGACTCGCCGAGGAGCCTGGTCATCCCTGAGGCTGCAAACCGCGTGGTTTCCGCCCAGGTGGTGATGAAACGTATGCTCGAAAGCCTTTGAGATGGAGAAACTTACGGTATTGAAAGTCGGGGGCGCGGTAGTAGAGGACCCGCAGGCGCTTGACGCGTTCCTGGAGGGCTTCGCCGCCATGCCGGGACTGAAGGTCCTGGTGCATGGAGGCGGGCGCGAGGCCACTAAGGTGGCCGCGCAACTCGGCGTCCCCACCAGGATGGTAGAGGGGCGCCGCATCACCGATGCCGATATGCTCCGCGTGGTCACGATGGTGTACGGCGGGCTGGTCAATAAAGGCGTCGTGGCGGCGCTTCAGGGCCGCGGCGTGAATGCCCTCGGCCTCACCGGCGCCGACCTCGGCTGCATGAGGGCTGTCAAGCGTCCGGTAAAGGATATCGACTACGGCTATGTCGGCGACATGGAGAAGGTTGACACCTCCATCCTTGCAGACCTCATAGCCCGCGACGTCGTTCCGGTGATGGCTCCGCTCTCCTTCGACGGCAAGGGCTCCCTGCTCAATACCAATGCCGACACCATAGCCTCCAGCGTGGCCAAAGCCCTCGCTGAGCGCTTCGAGGTAACGCTTGTCTACTGCTTCGAGAAAGCAGGCGTCCTTCGCGACCCGGATGATGACGGAAGCGTTATTCCTCTGATTACCAAGGAGTCCTTTGCCGGACTCGTCGCTGACGGCACAGTTGCCGGCGGTATGATACCGAAATTGCAGAATGCCCTGGACGCCCTCGAGGGGGGAGTGCACGAGGTCCGCATCACGCGGGCTGATGCGCCTCAAGGCGGAACGAAGATAGTTTTATGACGGACGCTGAACTCATAGGATTGCTCAAAGGCATGGTCGCTATCCCGTCCTTCAGCCGGGAGGAAGGCCCTGTCGCTGACTACATCGAAGGATGGCTCCGCAGACATGGGCTGGAGCCCCGCCGGGTCGGACACAACCTTTGGTTGGACTCCGAGCCGGGCTCCGACAAGCCCCTGCTGCTCCTGAACGCACATATCGATACCGTCAAACCCGCCGGTGGCTACACCCGCGATCCCTTCCTTCCGACTGAAGAAGACGGGCGGTTATGGGGCCTGGGTACCAACGATGACGGAGCTTCGGTCGTGGCTTTGCTCGGCGCGTACCTGCGCCTCGCGCAGAAGCCGCAGCCCTATCATCTCGTCTGGTCTGCGACCGCCGAGGAGGAGGTCTGCGGCCGTAACGGCATCGAATTGATGATACCGGAACTCGGCCCCGTCGCCCTCGGCATCATCGGCGAGCCCACGGGAATGCAGATGGCGGTGGCCGAAAAAGGCCTGATGGTGCTGGACTGCACCGCCCGCGGCAGGAGCGGCCACGCCGCCCGTGAGGAAGGTGTTAACGCCATCTACGAAGCTTTGAAGGATATCGACTGGTTCAGGAACCACCGTTTCCCGAAGGTGTCCCCCTATCTGGGACCGGTCAAGATGTCCGTGACTATGATACAGGCCGGAACGCAACACAATGTCGTGCCTGACGCCTGCACGTTCGTGGTGGACGTCCGTCCGAACGGTATGTACTCCAATCCTGAACTGCTCGCCCTGATCAAGGAGTCCGTTTCCTGCGAAGTGAAAGAGCGTTCAACCCGAATCGGCAGCTCGCACATCGACATATCGCATCCGGTCGTGCAGCGAGGGCTTTCGCTCGGACTGGAGGCATTCGGCTCTCCGACCACTTCCAATCAGGCCATAGTGCCGTTCACTACGCTAAAGATTGGCCCCGGCCAGTCCTCGCGCTCGCATACGGCCGACGAATACATTGAAATACAGGAAATCACCTCCGCCGTCGAGACCTATGTGAGTCTCCTTGACGGACTTGCGATATAGCTTATGAAACTCTGGGACAAAGGATTCTCCGTTGACGAAAAGATCGACCGCTTCACGGTCGGCAAGGACCGCGAACTCGACCTGTACCTCGCACCCTACGACGTGCTTGGTACGATGGCGCACATTACGATGCTTGAGAGTGTGGGATTGCTCGAAAAGGATGAACTCGATGCGCTCCTGCCCGAGCTGAAGGCCATCTACAAGATGGCTTGCGAGGGCAATTTCATCATCGAGGACGACATCGAGGACGTCCATTCGCAGGTCGAACTGATGCTCACCCGCAAGCTCGGTGACCTCGGCAAGAAAGTCCACACAGGTCGTTCGCGCAACGACCAGGTGATGGTGGACCTCAAGCTTTTCGCCCGCGCGGAGATCGAGAAGACCGTCGGCAAGGTCAAGGCCCTCTTCGATATCCTGCTCAAGCGCAGCGAAGAGTGCAAGGATATCCTTATGCCTGGATATACGCACCTTCAGGTTGCCATGCCTTCGTCCTTCGGCCTCTGGTTCGGCGCGTACGCCGAGAGCCTCGCCGAGGATATGGAGATGCTCCTCGCGGCCTGGAAGGTCACGAACCGCAACCCTCTCGGAGCGGCGGCAGGCTACGGCTCCTCCGCTCCGCTCGACCGCAGCCTGACTACGGCCCTGCTGGGTTTCGACGACCTCGACTACAACTCCGTCTATGCCCAGATGGGTCGCGGCAAGACCGAGCGCATCATCTCCTTTGCCTTCGCTTCTGTCGCCGAGACGCTCGGTCGCCTGGCGATGGACTGCTGCCTGTTCAACAGCCAGAATTTCGCCTTCGTCAAGCTGCCGGATGCCCTTACTACCGGATCCAGCATAATGCCTCACAAGAAGAATCCCGATGTCTTCGAGCTTATCCGGGCCCACTGCAACCGCATCAACGGCATCCCCGGCACCATCCGCCTCATCGGCACCAACCTCCCTTCGGGCTATTTCCGTGACATGCAGCTGATCAAGGAAGTCTTCGTGCCTATGTTCGAGGAGATGGACGACTGTCTGGACATAGCCAGGTTCGCCATCGAGAATATGGCCGTGTCGAAGGACCTGATGTCCGACCCGCGCTATCAGTTGGCTTTCAGTGTCGAGGAGGTCAACCGCCGCGTCGCGGAGGGTGTTCCTTTCCGTGACGCCTACCGCCAGGTCGGAATGGAAATACAGAAAGGGGAGTTCACCTGGAAAGGCGAACTCCACCATACGCATGAAGGATCGGTCGGTAATCTCTGCAACGGACAGATCGCTGCCAAGATGGACCACGTCCTGGAGCTTTTCACTTTCAAGAGCGTGTCCGCAGCGCTTTCAGCCCTTCTTATTTGAAAAGTTTCAAATCGATTCCCTTGCCCATCGTCTCGTAGCCGGAGGCGTTGAGGTGCAGCCAGTCGTTTTCGAATAGGAAGGCCGGGTTCAGCCGGTCGGGGTCCTGCGTGTCACGGACCATAGCGTCGAAATCTATCACACCGTCGAACTCTCCGCCCGTGCGGATCCACTCGTTCAGGGCCTTGCGGCCTTCCTCGTGGTTGCCGCGGGCGTAGCCGTTGCCCTTGAATGGAGTGACGGTGGCGCCGAACACTTTGATGCCGCGGGCGTGGGCCTCGCGGATGATCTGCTGCCAGGCTTTCTTGACACCCTCTGCGGTGGCGACTCCGTCCATGGAATTCCCAAGGTCGTTGACTCCCTCGAACAGAATGACATACTTCACGCCTTCGTGGCCGAAGAGGTCGCGTTTGTAGCGGCTCAGGCCCGTGGGGCCGAGGCCGCCCTGCAGCACGCAGTTGCCGCCGAGACCGAAGTTCAGGACGGCGATATTCTTGTTGTGTGCCAGAAGGTTACGGGACAATTGGTCGGTCCAGCGGTCCTGGCCGTTGGTGGTGGTGCCTCGGCCGTCCGTGATTGAGTCGCCGAGTACGGCTATGGCCGAGGCCTTCTTGGTCGGGATAACGTCGATGGCGCTGATGGTGTACCAGTGGTCGGTCTTGGCGGCGGGGTTGGAGAAGTCAGTGGTATTGCCTTCGGCGATGTATGAGGTGGTCCTGGATCCGGGGTGGCTGGTAAGTGTAGTGGAGGGAACCAGGCCGTAGTGGATGGTGATGGCGAGGTTCATCCTCTCCTTGACCTTGAACCTGACGGGGTTGGAGACTACCGCCTCGCCGGCTTTCATCGCCACGTAGGGGCTGCCGTTGAAAGTCAGTGCCACTGAGGTCTTTTCATCAATCTCCGGCGAGGCCCCCATAGTCTTGGCGACGGCTATCTCAACGCCCTGGATCTCAGTGGTCCCGTCGTTGAAAATGTTGGACAGATGGAGTCTTAGCCGCTTGCCGGCGACTGAGACCTGTACGGTCTGGCGGAAGGAATTGCCGGACAGGTATGGCTCAGGAGGCATGTTGTGAGGTTCGGCTATCTGAAGGGCCGTCGCCCAGGTGGTGACCCAGTCTTTCTTGCACGAGCCAAGACTGAGGGCTGCGGCAAGGATAAGTATGCTTGCGAGTATTCTTTTCATGGCTTTACACTATTTTCCGGGTGCAACGGGACCGCCGCTGGACATTGCCCCTCCGGGGACGAAGCGGCGGTTGGGGACTAGTACGGGACGGAGGTCCTCGCCATGCGTCGGCATGCCGGCGCGGTCGGAGAGGACGGACCTGGTCATCACGGAGTCGATGGGCATATTGAGAGGACGTACGCCGGAGGGGAGGTCCTTACCGGAGAATGTCTGGAAATAGCCCACGCAGGCGTCGCGCCACCATTCAGCGTCATTGCGCTGGATGGTGAGCTTGCGGGTGACTTCATCGAAAATGGCCTGGCTGACATAGGGCTTCAGGCCCTCCCAGGTCTTCAGGAAGGCTTCCACCTCGGAGATGCCGGTGTCGTAATGCAGGCAGAGTTCATCCCAGGTGGTCCTTCCGGTGGAGAGTTTGTAGCCCCACGGTACGTGGTGGAACCAGAGCAGCAGGTTTTCGGGACAGGTCTTGAGGTCGTTGAAAGTCGAGGCGAGAGGTTCATGATACTGGTCCACGTTGTCCGAGCCCTCCCTGGTGCGGTCGAAGCCGATGCCGTCGGGCCCGGCGTTGTGGTAGAACGCCGGAGACCAGTCCCTGCGGACGCTGGTCTCCCAGGGGCCGGGACCGTAGTGTGAGCCTGCAAAGAGATGATGCAGGCCCATCGGCATCGTATAGTTGACCGCGGCCTCGCGGGATTCCATCATAATATCCTTGACGGGGTCGACGAATTTCTTGTCAAAAGCCTTGGAGGACATGCCGTCAGGCTTGATGAAGGTCTGGCGTATCCACTCGTCCGCGATCTGCTCCGCTCCGAGTGTCGGATCCCAAGCCAGACGGCCGAAAAGATACCAGTTGGACTGGGCGAAGATATAGCCCGAGAAGTTGGGGTCCTGGCCTGTATTTGCCACGCCGGCGAGACCTTTGACCATCTTCGCCACGGTCGAGCCTTCCCCGTCACGGTACGTGTCGCTGTCCAGGCACTCTTCGTAGGTCGTTCCGTGATAGACCAGGTGGTTCGAGAAACCGAGGTATTCCTGGGTGATCTGGAACTCGACCATCATATTTGTCTTGGACATCCTCCCGAAGAGGGGATTGAAGGGCTCCCGGGCCTGGAAATCGACAGGGCCGTTCTTGATCTGGACGATGACGTTGTCGGCAAACTGTCCGTCCAGGGGCTCGAACTCGTCTACTGCCTGACTGGCCCGGTCGGGGCTGGTGGGGCTGTAGACGAAGGCACGCCACATCACTATGCCGCCATAGGGCCTGACGGCTTCAGCAAGCATGTTGGCGCCGTCGGCGTGGGTGCGGCCGTAGTCCTGCGGCCCGGCCTGGCCTTCGGAGTTGGCTTTTACGAGAAAGCCCCCGAAGTCGGGGATGGCTGCATATATCTCGGCGGCCTTGTCCTTCCACCATTGGCGGACCTGCGGGTCGAAGGGGTCGCCGCTGGTGAGGCCGCTGAGGGTTATGGGACTGGTCCATTTGATTGACAGGTAAGTCTTTATGCCGTATTCGCGAAGGATGTCCGCTATCTTCGCCACGCGGGCGATGTGCTCCTCGTCAAGGATCAGGGGGTTGGAGTTGACGTTGTTGAGGACCGAGCCGTTGATGCCGACCGAGGCGCAGAGCTCCGCATATTTGCGGATGCGCGCCTCGGGGATCTGCGGCGAGGTCCACTCCCAAATGGAAGGGCCGGCATAGCCGCGCTCGACGGTATCGTCAAGGTTGTCCCAGTGGTTGAGGATGCGGTACTCGTAGTAAGGCTTGGAGCGCAGGTCGATGCCGGGTCCGGCCTGGCCGATGGCCTCGGCCCGCTGCAAGGCGTACACGCCGTAGCGGACGCCGGCCTCGGAGCCGCCGGCGACTACGCGCCGTCCCGCCTCGTCGAAGATATGGTATTCTTCATCGGCGAGACTTCCGTCCACCCGTGTTTCCACTGTGGTGAGAATCTCTTCGTAAGGCCGTGAATTGGCGAACCAGAGGACGGTTCCGTCCTGGTCAGCAGGCTTCGGAGCACTGCAGCCAAGAAGCAGCGCGATCAAACCGCCGAAAGTGACAATATGCTTGATGCTCATATTATGATTTGTGATTATTGTGTTACAATCCTTTGGATTTTGCTTCGTCCCAGACTGCGTCCATCTCCTGCAGCGTCAAGTCGGAGAAGCCGCGTCCATCCTCGTGGAGTCTGCGCTCCAGGTAGTCGAAGCGGCGGCGGAACTTGCTGCAGGTGCGGCTGAGCGCCGCCTCGGGATCGACTCCGTACAGCCTGGCGGCATTTATGACGGAGAACAACAGGTCTCCGAACTCCAGTTCCAGCTCGTCGGAGGCTGCGGTTGCGGCGGCTTCTTCGATCTCCGAGCATTCTTCCTTGACCTTGTCCCAGACTCCCTCCTTCTCCTTCCAGTCGAAACCGCAGCCGCGGGCTTTCTCCTGCATCGAAAGGGCCCTCAGGAGGGCCGGCATAGTGTCAGGGATGCCGCTCATGACCGTCCTGTTGCCGTCCTTCTCCTTTGCCTTGACAATTTCCCAGGTGTCGGCGATTTCCTTGGCCGACGGCGCCTCACCCTCCGGAAGGAGGGTCCCGTCGGCGCGGAACACGTGCGGATGGCGGAACACCATCTTGTGGCAGACCTTGTCGATACTGTCCGCTATGTCGAATTCGCCCTTTTCCTGGGCTATCCTGGCGTAGAAAACCATATGATAGAGCAGGTCGCCGATCTCCTTGGCGATGCCCTGCGGGTTGCCCTTCACGATTTCGTCGCTGAGTTCGTATACCTCTTCCTCCGTCATGGGGCGGATGCTCTCCATGGTCTGCTCGGCGTTCCATGGACAGCGTTCCCTGAGGCTGTCCATTATGTCGAGCAGACGGCCGAATGCCTGTATCTTTTCTTCTCTGGTGTGCATGTAAGGATGATTTCTACAAATTTACAAAAAAGATAGTATCTTTGCACTCCGCACTAACTAATACTGGAATGAAAGAAATCAGATTCGTATCCGCCGACGAGGCAGTAAGCCACATCAAGTCCCACAGCCATATCCATCTCAGCAGCGTTGCCAGCGTTCCCCACATCCTTATCCAGGCACTGTGCCGCAGGGCCGATGCAGGGGATGTCACGGACCTGCATTTCCATCATTTCCATACTGAAGGTCCCGCACCTTACTCCGAGCCGCGTTACGAAGGGATCTTCTTCGAGCAGGGCTTCTTCGTGGGTCCCAATGTGCGGGCCAATGTCAATGCCGGATATGCCGACTATCTCCCGGTACATCTCGGTGAGAGCCAGAAACTCTACCGCGACGGCTTTATCAAACTCGGAGCGGCGCTGGTGAATGTCTCGCGTCCCGACGCCAACGGAATGGTGTCGCTCGGCACCTCCGTCGACTGCTCAGTCGCTGCCGTCGAGACTGCCGAACTCGTCATCGGAGTCATCAATCCCAATGTCCCTTACGCCCACGGCGACCTCGTGTCGCTGGACCGTTTCGATTACCTGGTGGAGGATGATACTCCGCTCGTAACAGCCAATTTCGCGGAACCTACTCCCACGGAAGTCCTGATAGGAAAGAACTGCGCCGCGCTCGTCGAGGACGGCGACTGCATCCAGATGGGCATCGGCGCCCTGCCGAACGCCCTAGCGGCACAGTTGGGCGGCCACAAGAACCTCGGTCTGCATACCGAGATGTTCGCTGACGGACTGCTTCGCCTGATCAAGTCGGGCGTCATAAACGGTGCCTGCAAGAAGATAGACACCGGCAAGGTCGTCGCCTCTTTCCTGCTTGGCAGCCAGGATGTCTATTCCTTCATAGATGACAATCCAATGGTCCTTATGAAGGACATCGCCTATACCAACGACCCTTTTGTCATTGCGCAGAATCCCCACATGAAGGCTATCAACTCCGCCACCGAGGTGGACATAACCGGACAGATCAGCGCCGACTCCATCGGCACCCGCATCTTCTCCGGCACCGGCGGTCAGGTGGAGTTCGTCAGGGGAGCCACCATGTCCAAGGGCGGAAAGTCCATCACGGCCTTCGCCTCGCGCACAAACAAGGGCAAGAACAAGATAGTCTCGGTTCTCAATCCCGGCGCAGGAGTGGTGACTCCGCGCGCGGACGCGCACTGGATCGTCACCGAGTACGGCGCCGTCGACCTCTACGGCAAGTCCCTCCAGGAAAGGGCCAAGCTCATGATCAGCATCGCCCATCCCGACGACCGTGAAATGCTCGATCGCGAAGCCTTCGAGCGTTTCGGCCCTCATTGGCACAACTTCAGCATCTAGCGCCGACTCGGCCCGCCGGCGTTGCAGAGCCCTCCCGCCCTAAAGCCCTCGAGGGGGATAACGAATGCTCCAGTTTTTTTGGAGAGGAAAAGTGTTTGGCGGGGACAAGTTGGTGGAAGTGTGGTTTGTAAATGCACGCTGGTGGGGAGGACACAAACTGACCGTCCGGCTCCATTGTCCTTCGGTTAAACTTTCTTTATCCGCATAAAATTACTACTTTTGTTGTACAAGCCTTGGAACAGAAAACCTCTCTGCAAATCTTAGGTTTGTGTCCGTTATGGAGAACTGGAAAGAAAGGACAGAGATGCTGCTGGGCGCGGAGGGTGCCCGGCGGTTGTGCGATGCTCGCGTCGCCGTGATCGGCGTCGGGGGTGTCGGCGGGTTCGCCGCCGAGGCGCTCGCACGCGCCGGCGTCGGCCACTTGCTGGCACTGGACTCCGACGAGGTGTCCGAGACCAACCGCAACCGCCAGATCCTCGCCCTGAGTTCCACTGTCGGACGTCCGAAGTGTGACGTCCTCCGCGACCGTCTTATGGACATTAATCCTGAACTTGATCTGGTAACCATTCCGGAGTATATCACTGAAGAGAACGTCGCATCTTTGCTTGACGGCCACAGGATAGATTTCCTTGTCGATGCCATCGATACCCTCAGTCCTAAGATATGCCTTATCCAGTACTGCCTGAAGAGGGGAGTGCCGATGGTGTCGTCGATGGGCGCGGGTGCCAAACTGGATGCCACCGCCGTGCGAGTCGCGGACATAGCGCAGACGCGCATGTGCCCGCTTGCGCACATGCTCCGCAAGCGCCTTCACAAACTCGGCATCTTCACTGGCTTCCAGGCGGTATTCTCGATCGAGGAGCCCCGTCGAGATTCGGTGGTACTTGAGGCCAGCCGCAACAAGAAGTCGCAGGTCGGTACCGTTTCTTATCTGCCTTCCGTGTTCGGAGCCGTTTGCGCCCAGGTCGCCATCCGCTCGATTGTGGGAATCTAGCGGATTTTTATTAACTTTGCAGACTTTTTGTACTAAATCTGAACTGAAAATGTCCAAGTATAATGTTGTGGAGGTGGTATCTCGCAGGGACCTGATGCGTTTCATCAAGTTCCCGGACCGCCTTTACAAGGATTGCCCCCAGTATGTCCCTGCCCTGCATTCGGACCAGGTTAACTCCCTTACCAAGGTTTCGACGCTGAGTTACTGCAAGCGCCGGATGTGGATGGTGATGGATGGAAAGGAAGTCGTCGGCCGGATCTGCGGTATGATTAACCCGCGCTATAACGAACTGTACAACAAGAAGCGCGCGCGTTTCGGATGGTTCGACACAGTCAATGACATCGAGGTGGCGCGCCTGCTGCTCGGCACAGCCGAGGCGTGGGCAAAGGAGGAAGGCATGACCGAGATACACGGACCGCTGTATTACAATACCTTGGGCAAGCAGGGAATGCTGGTGGAGGGTTTCGAGAACATTCCTCCCTTCAACTGCATCTACAACTACCCGTACTACAACGACCTGGTGACGGCCCTGGGCTTCACCAAGGAATGCGACTGGGTGCAGTACGATGTGGCAGCCGACCACGACATCCCTGAGAAGACCGAGCGCGTGGCCAACATAGTCATGCAACGCTATAATCTTCATACGGGCAGTATGAACAAATTGAAGAAGGATCCGGAGAAAGTCCGCTATTTCTTCAAGGTATACAATGACAGTTTCGCTTCGGCGGTGTACAACTTCATTCCCTTCACCGAAGAGGAGATCGAAGAGGAGGCAAAGGCCTCGTTGAGATTTGTGTCGGACAAGACCAGCACCCTGCTGCTGGATGAGAACGACAATGTCGTGGCTTTCGGCATTTCGTTCCCGTCAATCTCTAAGGCCCTGCAGAAGGCCAAGGGCAGATTGTTCCCCTTCGGGTGGATCCACCTGCTGCGTGCCCTTCACGACTATGAGACCTGCGACCTAATGATCAATGGAGCGGTGCCTGAGTGGCAAAACAAGGGGGTGTCGGCAGTGTACTACAAGGATATGTCCGTCAAGGCCAAGAAGATAGGCAACATACACGCCATCACCAATCCCCAGATCGAGACCAACAGCGCGGTCAACATCTGGAACAGTTACGACAACGAGCCGTTCATGCGGCGCCGCTGTTATTTGAAACAAATTGATTAACAAATACCTACCATATTATGGCAGACAATACTTTGCTTGAGAAAGTCCTCTCCCTGCAGGATAAATACCAGTCCCTGCAGGACCAGCTTGCAAGTCCGGACGTAATGTCCGACATGAAGCGCTATGTCCAGCTGAACAAGGACTACAAGCAGCTGGAGCCTATCATCAAGGCCGGCCTTGAATACAAGATGATGCTCGACGAGCTGGCCTCGGCGAAGGATATCCTCATCAATGAAAAGGACGAGGACCTTCGCGAGATGGCCCGCGACGAGATAAACGATATCGAACCGAAACTCCCCGACATGGAGCAGAATATCAAGCTCCTGCTCATCCCCGCCGATCCCGACGACTCAAAGAACGCCATGGTCGAGATCCGCGGCGGCACCGGAGGCGACGAGGCTGCCATATTCGCCGGCGACCTTTTCCGCATGTATTCCAAGTTCGCTGAGACCAAGGGCTGGAAACTGGAAGTCACTGACCAGGCCCCCGGCACTGCCGGCGGCTATAAGCAGATCGTCTTCAAACTTTCAGGCAACGACGGCGTCTATGGCATCATGAAATACGAGTCCGGCGTGCACCGCGTGCAGCGTGTGCCCCAGACCGAGACCCAGGGCCGCATCCAGACTTCCGCAGCCTCCGTGGCCGTTTTCCCGGAAGCCGGTGAATTCGATATCGAGCTGGACCCGAACGATATCCGCAAGGACCTCTTCTGCTCGTCCGGCCCCGGCGGCCAGGGCGTCAACACTACGTATTCCGCCGTCCGCCTGACCCATATCCCTTCGGGCATCGTGGTCCAGTGCCAGGAGGAACGCTCGCAGCTAAAGAATCTCGACCGCGCGATGGAGGAACTCCGTACGCGTCTCTATAACATGGAGCATCAGAAGTATCTCGACGGTATCGCCGCCAAGCGCAAGACCATGGTCTCCACGGGCGACCGTTCGGCCAAGATCCGCACGTACAACTATCCTCAGGGCCGCGTCACCGACCACCGCATCAACTGGAGCATGTACAACCTGCCCGTCTTCATGGACGGAGACATACAGGAATGCATCGACCAGTTGCAGGTCGCTGAAAATGCCGAGAGGCTTAAAGAAGCGGGAGATTGAAACGACAGAAGCGGGAGATTGATTCTCCCGCTTCTTTTTTATATCAGCCCCTAAGGCATATTCCTACTTGAAAGCCTGACGCAATGTGCGTAGTCATTCCGCCCTGCGGAAGGCGATGCAGGCATTGTGGCCTCCGAATCCGAAGGAGTTGGAAATGCCGAGGGTGAGGTCCGCCTTGACCGATTTGTTGGGCGTGTAGTCGAGGTCGCATTCCGGGTCGGGGTTCCTGAGGTTGATGGTCGGGGGGACTATGCCGTCGCGAAGGGCGAGGACGGTGGCGATGGCTTCGGCCGCTCCGGTGGCACCGAACATGTGCCCGTGCATGGACTTGGTCGAACTGATATGGCATTTGTATGCGAAATCGCCGAACGCGATCTTGCAGGCCTTGGTCTCGGCCAGGTCGTTGAGTTTCGTTCCTGTGCCGTGGGCGTTTATGTAGACACAGTCCTTTGATGCATCGAAGCCTGCCTCACGGAGCGCTATGGATATGCTTTCTGCCTGTGTGGTGCCGTCCGGGCGGGGAGCGGTCATGTGGTAGGCGTCGCTGGTGCAGCCGTAGCCTACCATCTCGCCATATATCTTTGCGCCACGGGCTTTAGCGTGCCCGTATTCTTCAAGGATGAGCACGCCGGCTCCGTCGGCCATAACGAAACCTTCCCTGTCGGCATTGAAGGGGAGCGATGCGTATTTGGGATCCTCGGCACGGGTGAGGGCCTTGGCATTGGCGAACGCAGCCAGGCCGATAGGAATGGTACACTGGTCCGTACCGCCGGAGATGATGGCATCGGCATAACCATGTTTGATGGCCCGGTAGGCCTCGCCGATGGAGTTCGTGGCAGTTGCGCAGGCAGTCACGACGTCTATGCAAGGACCTGTGGCATAGTGTCTTATGGCGATGTTGCCTGCGGCGATGTTGGAGATCATGGTGGGAACGAACAACGGCGAGATCCACTGGCCCGAAGGGTCCTCGAGGAACTTGCCGATCTCGCGGATCTGGACATTGAACCCGCCGATGCCGGAGCCGACATATACGCCAAGCCGGGAAGGCTCAATGTTCTTCCCTTCTCCGTCGGAAAGCAGCCCGGAGTCCTCCATGGCCTGATGCGCCGCGGCTACGCCATAGATGGTGAACCAGTCCTGCTTGCGCATGAAAGGCTTGTCGATGCCGTATCTGTCAGGGTCGAAATCCTTTATGCGGCCTCCGATCTTGACCGGAAGTTCGTCGGTAGGGAAGTCAGTGATGCTCTCTATGCCGCAGACACCGTTCCTGAGGCTGTCCCAGAATGTCTGAATATCGTTTCCGACAGGGGAGATGACCCCGAGTCCGGTAATAACTACACGTCTGTCCATGTTAATTGCATATGCTCGATTCGAGTGACAAATATAGGCATTTTTTGTTTATCTTTGCAGATATGTTCGCGCTGAATGAAAGGATTCCCGGGTATCTTCTTGGCAAGTACCAGCTTACTGCGACGGTGACGTTCACCGCCTTCTTCTCGCTGTTCTTCCTGATGTTCAGCATCCCGTTCTCCCACAACGCCTGGTTCGAACTGCGCGCCACGGATGCTTTCGGTTTCACGGTCCTTTTCTACCTCCTTTCACTGGCTCTCGTGATTGTCAGCAAGCGCGTCCTTTTCGTTACCTATCGTGAGAGACCTCAGAAACCCACGTTCCTCCACTATATCCTCTGGAACCTGGTGGAGATCCTCGCCATCTGCGCCCTCTATACCGTCCTCACCATCAAGGGCAACGACATGGGCATCATCGACAACGGAGGCGAGAAATGGCAGCAGGTGTTCTTCAACGCCTTCATATACTGCCTGATGACCATGGCCGTGCCCTATGTCATCTGCGGGATGTACTTCGCCATAATCGACAAGAACAATACCATCCGCGTGATGAACTACAGCACGGTGGTGTCGGACGAGGTCTATACCCCCCAGGAGGAAAAGAAGATCACGCTGTTCGACAGCGGCGGCGCATTGCGCTTCTCGGTGACTTCCTCAAACCTCTTCTACATCGAGTCGGACGACAACTATGTCAAGGTCTGGTACACGGACAGCCAGGGAGAGATGAAACAGTATATGCTCCGCTGCCGCCTGAAGACCATCGAGGAGAGTTTCGCGGACAGCGAACTCGTGCGCTGCAACCGTAAATACGTCGTAAACATGGACCATGTCCGCGTATTGCGCAAGGGCAGGGACAATTATGTGCTCGAACTCGACAACGATGCCATCCCTCCGCTTCCAATAACAAAAACGTACGAGGAGAATGTCCTCGCACGTTTCAATGCTAGTTATCACGGGGAGTAGTCCCGTGAAGTCACTTTACCTGTTTTTCTTCTTAGTACGCAGGCGGTTGACGCTGTCGGCCACCATTATGTCCGATGCGATGCCGCGTGCGGCCAGAAGGTCGAAGACCAATGCCGCGAGCGGGAATATCGCAGTCAGGCGGAATACGAGCGAACTGTCCGCCGTGAAATAATCGACGGCGATCCATACCTGCAGCGCGAGCGTGATCAGAGCCGCCAGAACCGCCGTCCTCATCTGGAACACTCGGAACCTGAAAGCCGTAAGGGCCAGGAAATCCAGTATGACGATGACGATTATCAGGATGAGATAGGGGACGTATGCCGTATACTTTATCTCCTGTGCGAAACTGCCGTCAGCACCGGGGACGACGGCCTTCAGGCTGAACAACATTGCGGCGATAAGGCCCGTCGCAAGCACCAGGTACAGGGTTTGGATTCTCTGCCACATGATAAAAAATTTTAAAAATCACTTGCAAAAATAGGAATTTCGCCGGTAAAAAACTAAATTTGTAGGAAATGCCCCCTTTCCGCCGCAAGGTGGGGGCTGTTGGTTAGTTTATACGGTTAGTGTCAGTAGTGTTATGGAACGCAGGATCTATGTCGGCGACGTTACCATGAAGCAGGCCCGTGGCCTGTCCGGAGAGTCGCTTTCCTTCCGTCAGAAAATAGAGCTCGCAAAACTCCTCGACAAGCTCGGGGTGTCGGTCATCGAGTCCGCTCCGCTTCGGAACGGCAAGTCCGACAGCCTTCTGGTGAAGTCGCTGGCTTCTGCCATAAAGGATAGCGTGCTGGCCGTCCCGGTCGAGATAATGGACCCCGCCAGCGTGCAGGTGACCTGGAACGCCCTGTGCGGTGCAGCGCATCCCAGGATGCAGGTCTGTGTCCCCGTCAGCACCGTCCAGATGGAGTATCTCTGTCATCGCAAGCCGGCCGACATACTTGGGCTGATCTCTTCGCAGGTGTCCGCCTGCGCTGCCCTTTGTCCTGAAGTCGAATTCGTCGCCGAGGACTTCGGCCGCAGCGACCCCGCCTTCCTGGCAGATGCTGTCGCTGCCGCAACCGGAGCCGGCGCCGGCATCGTCACGGTCTGCGACGCCGCCGGGAACCTTCTTCCGGACGAATTCCACGCCTCCGTGGCGGAGGTCCGCAGGATACTCCCCGAAGGTGTCAGGCTCGGAGTCTATTGCTCCAACCTCATGTTCCAGGCCGACTCCTGTGCAATCGCCGCAGTACGGGCCGGGGCCGATGAAGTCAAGACCATGCCTTACGGCAATATCACGGTGTCGCTCAAGCGTTTCGTGAAGATCCTGGACGCCAAGTCCGACCTCTGCCGCGCCCGCAGCAGTGTCAGGGTCATCGACCTTGACAGGACAGTAGAGCGGATCAAGGTCCTGTGCGAGGCGCGTTCGTCCAAGTCTTCCAAGCCACTCGAGGGACTGGACATCGACAGGGAGGCACTCACCCTCACGCAGCACGATGACCGTGATGCCGTGCTCAAGGTAGTTTCCAAACTCGGATACGACTTGGGTGAAGAGGACGCTAACCGGGTGTACGAGACATTCGTTAGGATAGCCTCCAAAAGTGAGTCGGTCGAGGCCAAGGAACTCGACGCCATCGTAGCGTCGGTGGCTTACCAGGTGCCCCCGACCTACCGCATCGAGAGTTACGTCATCAATTCCGGCAATATCATTTCCGCGACCTGTCACCTGCGCCTGCGCAAGGGCGACGGCATCCTGGAAAGTGTCTGCGTGGGCGACGGCCCCGTGGATGCGGCATTCCAGGCGGTGGACAAGGTCGTAGGACGCCAGTACGAACTCGACGACTTCCAGATCCGTTCCGTCGCCGAAGGACGCGAGGCGATGGGTGAGGCCGTCGTGCGCCTGCGCTATGGCGGCAAGGTCTATTCCGGCAGGGGAGTGTCGCGCGACATCGTCGGGTCCAGCCTTATGGCCTATCTTAACGCCGTCAACAAGATGGCATATGAGGAGGACGAGGCATGAGACTGTCGTTTTCAACCCGCGGATGGATGGACCTCGCATGGGAGGACATCCTCGAGAGCGCCTGCGAGATGCGTTTCACGGGCGTCGAGTTCTATAATGTGCTCAAGTTCCCCGGCTTTACAGGTAAGGGGGGACCGTTCCATAAATACTCCGTCGCTGCATCCTACAGGGACCTTCGCGAACGCGGCCTGCTGATCCCCTGCTTCGACTCTTCCAACGACCTGTCGGCGGAGAATGATTCCATGCTCGAGGAAATGGAGGCGCTTATCCGCCTCGCTGCGGACATGCGTTCGCCCTATGTCTGCGCCTATGCCCATTCCGACGCTCCGGAGGTCATCCGCCGCAACCTCTCCAGGCTTGTGCCGGTGGCAGAGGAGTGCGGAATAACCATCCTCATAAAGACCAGCGGCATCTATTCCGATACGGCTCTCCTGCGCGACCTGATGAACGATTTCGCGTGCGACCAGCTCGCCGCCCTCTGGGACGTCCATCATCCGTACAGGGACAAAGGCGAGAGCCCTGCCAGGTCTATCAACAACTTGGGCGCCTACGTCAAGCACGTTCATCTGCGCGACAGCGACGATGCCGGCAACTACAACGTCATCGGCGAAGGTTCTTTC
This sequence comes from Bacteroidales bacterium, assembly GCA_017519865.1. Lineage (GTDB taxonomy): Bacteria > Bacteroidota > Bacteroidia > Bacteroidales > UBA932 > Cryptobacteroides. Next base: position 36,447 of record JAFWRQ010000037.1, read on the forward strand.
CCGGTCGACGAAGTCATGAACGCCCTGGCATCCATAGACTACGATGGTTTCGTGTCGCTCGAGTGGAAACCGGAATGGATGGAGGACCTCACCGACAGGGAGGTCATATTCCCGCATTTCGTCAACTATATGGAGCGTTTCGAGCGCTCGCGCGACAAGAAGACCAAGCTTTATCCCAACCATGACGGCACCGGCTTCTATATCTGGAAGAAGGATGAGCTGATCGACCTGACTTTCCCCCAGGTCCTCGACCGCGTGGCCGACGAGTTTCCCGACCAGTACTGTTTCAAGTATACTACCTTGGACTACACCCGCACCTACGAGGAGTTCCGCAGGGACGTGGACGACTTCGCACGCGCACTTGTCTCGCTCGGAGTGAAGGCGGGCTCCAAGGTCACGATCTGGGCCACCAACGTTCCCGCCTGGTACATCACCTTCTGGGCCGCGACAAGGATCGGGGCAGTCCTGGTCACGATGAATACCGCGTATAAGATACACGAGGCGGAATACCTCCTCCGCCAGTCGGATACTCATACGCTGGTTATGATTGAGAACGCCCTGGACTCCAACTACCGCAAGATCATCAACGAGTTGTGTCCCGAGATTGCCGAGAGCGAGGCCGGCAGGCCGCTGCACTGCTCCAGGCTGCCTTTCCTCCGCAACGTCATCACAGTCGGTTTCCGCCAGAAAGGCTGCCTGACGTTTGACGAAGCCATGGCCCGCAAGGATATGGTTCCGCGCGAGACTACCGCTGCCATGGCCGCGGCGGTGCAGCCGGACGACGTCTGCAACATGCAGTACACGTCCGGCACTACCGGATTCCCTAAAGGAGTGATGCTGACGCACTTCAACGTCGTGAACAACGGCAAGTGCATAGGCGACAGGATGGGCCTTTCCACTGCCGACCGCATGATGATACAGGTGCCGATGTTCCACTGCTTCGGCATGGTGCTTTCCATGACTTCATCGATGACTCACGGGGCCACCATGTGCCCGATGCCGTATTTCTCCGCCAAGTCTTCGCTCGCCTGCATCAACCAGGAGCGCATCACCTGCTTCAACGGCGTGCCTACGATGTTCATAGCGATGTTCAACCATCCCGACTACCGCAAGACCGATTTCTCGCACATGAGGACGGGCATCATGGCCGGTTCGGGATGCCCTCCGGAGCTTATGCGCCGCGCCGCCCGTGAGGACGAGATGCACATGGTCGGCATCGTGAGCGTCTACGGCCAGACCGAGACAGCCCCCGGCAACACCATGTCGGCCTGGACCGATCCCCTCGACGTCCGCACCGAGACCGTCGGCTATGCCTTCCCGCACGTGCGGTGCAAGGTCGTCGATCCCGAAACCGGCCTCGAAGTGCCTCCGGGTGTGAACGGCGAGTTCTGCGCCAAGGGTTACAACACGATGAAGGGCTATTACAAGATGCCCGAGGCCACCGTACAGACCATCGACAAGGACGGCTGGCTGCACTCCGGAGACCTCGCTTGCGCTGACGAGAGGGGCAACTACCGCATCACCGGCCGCCTTAAGGACATGATCATCCGCGGCGGAGAGAACCTCTATCCCAAGGAGATAGAGGAGTTCATCTATACGCACCCCAAGGTAAAGGACGTCCAGGTCATCGGCGTCCCTGACAAGAAATACGGCGAGGAGGCGATGGCCTGCATCGTGCTCAAGGAGGGCGAATCCGTCACCGAGCCCGAGATGCGGGCTTTCATCACGGCGAGCCTCGCACGGCACAAGGTGCCCAGATACATCGACTTCGTCGAAGGTTTCCCTATGAATGCTGCGGGCAAGATCCTCAAGTACAAGATGCGCGAGGAAGCCGTGGCGAAGTATGGCCTTGACAAACAGTAAGAGAGATGAGCAAGAAAGTGACGATGGACGGCAACGAAGCCGCCGCCAATATTGCGTACGAGTTTACGGAGATAGCTGCGATCTACCCCATCACGCCTTCGTCCCCGATGGCGGAGCATACCGACTTCTGGTCCGCAAAAGGACGCAGGAATGTTTTCGGGCAGCCTGTGACGGTGGTGGAGATGCAGTCGGAGGCCGGTGCAATAGCAGCTGTCCATGGCGCGGCGCAGACCGGCACCCTGGCCACGAGTTTCACATCCAGCCAGGGCCTCATGCTTATGATCCCGGTGCTGCACCGCATCGCCGGCGAACGGCTTCCGGTCGTTCTGCACGTTGCGGCCAGGACGGTCGGCACGCACGCCATGAGCATATTCGGCGACCATTCCGACGTGATGTGCTGCCGCAATACCGGCTTCGCGATGCTGTGTACAGGCAGCGTCCAGGAGGTAACGGATCTGGCCGGCGTGGCGCATCTTGCAGCCTTGAAGGGACGCACTCCTTTCATGCATTTCTTCGACGGTTTCCGCACTTCGCACGAGATCAGCACCGTGGAGCAGATTGATACGGAAGGCCTGCGCGGCTTGATGGACATGGATGCGCTGGCCGCTTTCCACGCCAGGGCGCTCAGCCCGGAGCATCCGCTGATGCGTAGCACCGTCCAGAATCCCGACATCTTCTTCCAGGCCAGGGAGGCCTGCAATCCTTATTACGACGCCCTTCCGGGTATTGTTGAGAAGTATTTCGATGCAGTCAACAGACTGACAGGCAGGGATTACCGTCTGTTCAACTATTATGGCGCCCAGGATGCCACCGATGTCATCGTAGCGATGGGCAGCGTGTCCGGCGCCGTGCGAGAAGCCGTGGACGAACTGAACCGCTCCGGGGCGAAAACCGGCTTCGTACAGGTACACCTGTACCGTCCTTTCAGTCCGGAGCACCTGCTGCGGGCGCTTCCGCAGAGCGTGCGCCGCATCGCGGTGCTCGACCGCTGCAAGGAGCCCGGAAGTGCCGGCGAACCGCTTTATGAGGATGTTTGTACTGTCCTTTCCCGGACGGGAAGGCAGGTGTCAGTCATCGGCGGCCGTTACGGTCTTTCATCCAAGGATACCGATCCCGGGCAGATACTGGCAGTGTTCGCCAACCTCGCATCCGACTCTCCTAAGAACGGCTTCACTATCGGCATAACCGACGATGTCACAGGGCTTTCCCTTCCGTCGCTGCCTTATTCCGGGGATGCCTCCGGGGTGTTCAGCTGCAAGTTCTGGGGCCTCGGCGGCGACGGTACCGTCGGCGCCAACAAAAATACGGTACATATCGTCAGCGACCTGTCCGGAATGTACGGCCAGGCATATTTCGAGTATGATGCCAAGAAATCCTTCGGCGTAACGAAGTCACATCTCCGCTTCGGAAAGGCACCCGTGGACAGTTCATATTACGTCAAGAAGGCTGACTTCATAGCCTGCCACAACCAGACATACATCGGACAGTACGACATAGTGTCCGAACTCAAGGAAGGCGGCATATTCCTGCTCAACTGCAGCCGTACCGGCGAGGAACTGGAAGCCTGGCTGCCGGACGGCGTGAAGCGCACCCTCGCCCTGCGGCATGCGCGCTTCTTCGTCATCGACGCCACTTCCGTGGCCCTGCGTCTCGGCCTCGGCAGCCACACCAACACCGTGCTTCAGGCGGCATTCTTCGCCGCGACGGGCATTGTGGGCACATCAGAGGCGCTCGAAGCCATGAAGGCTGCCGCACGCAAGACCTATTTCGCCAAGGGAGATGCCGTCGTCGAACGCAATGTCGCCGCCGTCGAGGCAGGCGCCTCCGAAGTCGTGGAGGTACCCGTTCCCGCGTCCTGGGCGTCGTTGCCGGCGGATCCGGAAGAAGACCTTTCCGGGCTGCCTGATGCTGTACGCAATCTCCTCCTGCCCATCAACCGCCAGAAAGGCGATGACCTGCCGGTCAGTTGTTTCACGGACTACGTGGACGGATGCGCCCCTTATGGACTCACTGCATACGAAAAACGCGGCATAGCCGTCAAGGTTCCGCACTGGGATTCAGGCAAATGCATCCAGTGCAACCGCTGTTCTTTCGTGTGCCCTCACGCCGTCATACGCCCCTTCTTGCTTGACGATGCCGAGAAAGCCTCGGCGCCCGAGGGCTTCGTCACCATCCCTGCGAACGGAAAGGCCAAGGGCCTCCATTTCGCTCTGGCCGTGTCGGAACTCGACTGTACGGGCTGCGGAAGCTGTGCACAGAGCTGCCCTTCGGGCGCTTTGGAAATGGTCCCGGCCGCTCCTTCCGCCTCCAATCGCGAGTGCTTCGAATATGCCCTGAACCTTAAGGACAAGGGCGATCTCTTCGATCCTTATACCGTCAAGGGGAGCCAGTTCCGCCGTCCGCTCCTGGAGTTCTCGGCGGCGTGTGCCGGATGTGGCGAAACGCCTTATGCCAAGCTCCTTACGCAACTCTTCGGAGACCGCGTGTACTGGGCCAACGCCACCGGTTGCTCGCAGGCCTGGGGCGCTGCGATGCCCGGTATCCCTTATACTGTCAACGACAGGGGCTTCGGTCCCGCCTGGACCAACAGCCTGTTCGAGAACAACGCCGAGCTCTGCCTGGGTATGTGCCTGTCGGTGAAGCAGCGGCGCGCCCTGCTGCGCTCTAAGGCCGAGGCCTTCGCAGCAACTGCTTCGGGGCCGCTGCGCGAGGCGCTGGACGCCTTCCTGGCCGCTTTCGACGACCTCCAGGCGTCGCGCACCGCGGCCGATGCGCTCATCCCTCTCCTTGAGGAGGATGGGTGCGCCGCCGCCCGTGACCTTCTTTCCATGCGCGACCAGTTCTCCCGCAAGACCTTCTGGATGTACGGCGGCGACGGCTGGGCCTATGACATCGGCTTCGGCGGCCTCGACCACGTCATCGCCAGCGGCGAGAACGTCAATGTCTTCATTGTCGACACCGAGGTGTATTCCAATACCGGCGGCCAGAGCAGCAAGGCCACTCCGCTCGGAGCGGTGGCAAAGTTCGCGTCCTCCGGCAAGAAGAACCGCAAGAAAGACCTTGGCGCCATCCTGATGACGTACGGCTATGTCTATGTGGCACAGGTGGCCATGGGCGCCGATCCTGCCCAACTGGTCAAGGCCGTCCGCGAGGCCGAGGAGTATGACGGACCTTCGGTCATCATTGCCTATACGCCTTGTTCATCGCACGGCATCTGCATTGGAATGCACCGCGTGCAGGAGGAGATGAAACGTGCGGTGGACAGCGGTTACTGGCTGCTGTACCGCTATGATCCCCGCAAGGAGCATCCTTTCCATCTGGATTCCAAGGCTCCTACGATGCCTTATACCGAATTCCTCGACGGCGAAGTGAGGTACGCCTCGCTGCGCCGCAGTTTCCCCGAGAATGCCGAGAAACTGTTCGCCAAAGGCACCGAGGATGCTGAGCAGCGTTACAGAAAATACAGCGGCAAGGAGAGTGAAATCCGCTGATTAATTCCTATCTTTGACATTCCAACACTAAAACGCCATCAGTAATGAGAATACCAGAATCCGAATTGATCATAAACGGTGACGGCTCCGCCTTCCACATCCATCTCCGCCCTGAGGAGCTGGCCGACAACGTCATACTCTTCGGAGACCCGGGCCGCGTCGACATGGCGGCCGAGTTCTTGGAAGAGAAGGAGTTCCGTCACGCTTCCCGCGAGTTCGTGTCGGTTACGGGCAGGTACAACGGACAGCGTATCACCCTCCTCTCCACCGGCATAGGCACTGACAACATCGACATCGTGATGACCGAGCTGGATGCCTTGGCCAACGTCGATTTCTCCACCCGTGAGGTGAAGCCTGAACACAGGAGACTCACCGTCCTGCGCATAGGCACCTGCGGCGCCATCCAGCCTGATATCCCCCTGGGATCATTCATCTTCTCGGAGATCTCCGTGGGTTGCGACGGCCTGTTGAACTGGTATGCCGACCGCGACAGCATCTCCCTGGTCGATATGGAAGATGCATTCAAGAAGCACGTCAAGTGGGACCGCCACCTTCCCGATCCTTATTTCGTCAAGGCCAGCCCCCGGGTCAAGAGACTTTTCGATGATTGCTCCGTGATGGGCGTCACTATTTCCGCTTCGGGATTCTATGGCCCTCAGGGCCGCGTTCTGAGACTCCCTCTCGCGATGCCTGACATGCTGGAGGACTTCGAATCCTTCCGTTACGGGGATTACCGTATCACGAATTTCGAGATGGAGGGCTCCGCGCTGGCGGGACTGGCGGCACAGCTCGGACACGACGCCGGTACGATCTGCTGCGCCATCGCGAACAGATACCTCAAAGGCGCAGACACCGACTACAAGCCGATGGTGCGCAACCTTATAGAATTGTCGTTGAAGAAGCTTACTCAAGCATGACCCCACCCCCGTAAAGGGTTCTGAGGTCATTGACCGGGAATACTTCTATTGAAGGATCGTCGACCGTAGCGTCGATGGTCCTTTTCTCTTTCCCGATGATGTTGTGCTCCAGCCAGGCAAGCTGCTCCGGGAAGGTCTTGTACATGGCTGCGGCGATCTCGTGGCTGTTGTCCTTGTACCGGTAGATGCAGCAGTTGAAGCCGTTGCCCTTAAGGACACGGGCGATTACATGGGAGCCCTGGAAAGCCAGGTTGAAAAAATGGATCTGCTTGTAGGTGACGATCCTGTCGGCGGTACCGTGGAACAGCAGCGTGGGAGCCGGTTCGCGCGTATAATGGACCGTTCCCTTCTTGGAGAAGATGGCTCCGGCGAAGGACATCACACCGGCGTAACGGAAGTCGGGCGGAAGCATCACCGAAGTTCCCGTCCTGTTGCATAACTCCCACTCGGCCTGCAGGGCGGTTATGGCGCCTGCCGAAGAACCGGCGATTACGAGCGATGACGGGTCGATGTCGACCTCTTCGGCATTCTCCAGGATGTATTTTGTGGCGCTGAAAAGGTCTTCTACGGCTATCTGTATGGCTTCATAGATGTCATTGATGCCGCCCATCCCTTCCTTGCCCTTGAGGCCGAGGCGATAGTCGATGGCTGCAACGGTGAAGCCCTCGTCAGTGAGGAGACGGAACCATTGACGTGCGGTGGGGGTGTCGCGCCGGCCGGCCTTGAATCCGCCGCCGAAGACATAGAGTATGGTGGGCTTGTTCACACCGTTCACCGTCATTTCACTTCCGTCCGCGGGATAGTATACATCCATATACAACTTTGTGCTGTCCTTCTCCGCAAACATGAAGGTTTCGTCCGGTTTCAGTAGGTCCTGGGCCCGGCAGATGCCGCTTTCCGTAACGAAAAGGGCGAAGATGACGGCCGCAGCCGCCGCGATTCTACGAATTGTCATATCAAATATCTAACTTTTTATCATATGTGTCGTCCTTTGGCACAAGCTTGCCATATCTTTGTACCAGCGAAACACAAAAAGCCGGTATCATGAAGAACACAGAATACGATTACAACGTCCTCGGTTCCATCATCACTTCGGAAGATTCCCTCTCTGCCCTCCTCGGCATGATCGAGGATATGGACCTTGAGATCACTGGTGTGAAGCAGTCCTAGTCACCCTCGTGTGCTCCTTGTCCTTGGACAGGGATACCCGAAGCGTACCTCCCGCACCCTTACGGAGCATCCTGTCCGTAATTATGTACTCGGAGACAGGGTCTTCAATATGCTTGGTCACGGCCCTCTTGAGCGGTCGGGCGCCATAGGCCGGATCATAGCCGGCATCTGCCACGAATTCCTTTGCCGAAGGTGTGACGACGAGCTTGTACCCGGCCTCCTGTACCCTGGCCTTCAGGTCCTTGAGCTCAAGGTCTATTATCTTGTGGAGGTCTTCCCTGGTCAGGGAGTTGAAGTACACCTTCTCGTCCACCCGGTTTATGAATTCCGGAGGGAAAAGCTTCTTCACGGCTTTCTCCAGCACGTTCCTCCTGTCTTTCTCCACATCCTTGCCCGGTCGGGCGAATCCCACTCCGCTGCCATATTCTTCAAGTTCGCGCGAGCCGACGTTCGATGTCATTATCACTATCGTGTTCCGGAAGTTCACCGTCCTGCCGTTGCTGTCCGTCAGTCTTCCTTCATCCAGCACCTGCAGAAGCAGGTTGAAAATGTCCGGGTGTGCCTTTTCAATCTCGTCCAGGAGCACTACGCAGTAGGGCTTCCGGCGGACTTTCTCGCTCAGCTGTCCGCCCTCTTCGTGCCCGACGTAGCCTGGAGGGGCACCGACGAGGCGTGAAGAGGTGAATTTCTTGGAATACTCCGACATGTCCACGCGTACGATATTGTCCTCGGAATCGAACAGGTACTCGGCCAGGCATTTGGCCAGGCGTGTCTTGCCTACTCCGGTAGGCCCGAAGAAGAGGAAAGTACCCACCGGGCGTCTCGGATCCTTGAGACCTGCCCTGTTGCGCCTAATGGCGCGGACGACCGTATCCACGGCTTCGTCCTGTCCGACCACTTCTCCGCGGAGACGCTCGGACATCGCCAGGAGCCTGTGGCCCTCGCTCTCCGCAACCTTGCTAACAGGGATGCCGGTCATCCTCGAGACGACGCAGGCTATGTCGTCCGCATCGACGATATTCGACCCCTTGCGGTTATGGGCCATCCTGAGCCTGACCATCGACCCTGCCTCGTCCATCACGTCGATGGCCTTGTCCGGCAGTGCCCGGTCGGTGATGTAGCGGTCGGTCTGCCTTACGCAGGCCTCGATGGCCTCGGGGGAGTATTTCACGTTATGGAAGTTCTCGTAATTCTCCTGCAGGTTGCGCAGTATGTCTATGGACTGGGGAACATCCGTCGCTTCTACCACGACTTTCAGGAAACGCCGGTTGAGGGCGCCGTCCTTCTCAATGATTTTGGTGAACTCGTCCATGGTGGTGGCGCCGATGCACTGGATCTCCCCCCTTGCAAGGGCAGGCTTGAGCATGTTGGCGGCGTCGAGGCTGCCCTGGGCACCGCCGGCACCGACGATGGTATGGAACTCGTCGATGAAGAGTATTATGTCGGGATTGGCCTTGAGATTCTCGATGATGCCCTTGAGGCGTTTCTCGAAGTCTCCGCGATAGCGAGTGCCGGCCACTACTGATGCTATATCCAACGAAATCAAGCGCTTGCGCTTCAGGGCGGGAGGTACGTCTCCCGCAGCGATCTTGAGTGCGAGGCCTTCGACTATCGCGGATTTTCCGACACCGGGTTCGCCTATCAGCATCGGATTGTTCTTCTTGCGGCGCCCAAGGATCTCGATGATCCTGGCGATTTCGACGTCGCGTCCCACGACGGGGTCGAGCACTCCGGCCTCGGCGGCCTTGGTCAGGTCCAGACCGAACTCCTCGACGCTGTTTTCCTGTGCCGCGACCACTTCCTCCACTGCGTGGCCGACAGCCTTTTCGAACTCTTCCTTCTGCTCCGGAGTCTGTTCCGGGCGCTTGTCCTCCATTCCTTCGAAGAGTTCCTGTTCCTGCATGTAGTTCAGCAGGACGGGATAGTTCACTCCGTGGTTCTTCAGGAACACCTGGCTGTAGTTGCCGTCCGTGCGGCAGACTGCCAGCAGCATGTGCGAGCCGTCAGTCTCGGCATGCTTGAGCCTCGTGGCCTCGAGGATGGTGAGGTTCAGCAGGCTCTGTGCCGAACGGGACAGGACGACCTGGTCGGCATCGGAGTAGGGGATGGATCCCTGCCGGAAGATATGCATGTCGATGAACTGCTTCATCTCTTCGGGATCGGCCCCGAGGCCCCGCAGAGCCCTGCACGCGTTGTTGTCCGCGTGCCTCAGGATGCCCAGCATGAGGTGGTCGACTCCGATCCCATAACTCCCGGTGCGCATCGCTTCTTCGCGCGCATACCGGACCATCAGGTTCAGTTCATCAGAAATTCTCATTTCCATAATGACGAATAATGAAGATAGAGTTCTACAAAATTAAGAAAATTCAAATTAAAATGTTAAATTTGCATGTTTATATGCGAGTAAATCGAGAAGAATATTTTAGTGCAGTTTATGGATATTGAGGAAAATAACAACGAACAGTTCCAAGGAATCATCGAACCGGTCGAGATCGACCACGAGATGCGCACGGCGTACATCGACTATTCGATGTCCGTCATCGTGTCCCGTGCCCTTCCGGATGTGCGCGACGGACTGAAGCCGGTCCAGAGGCGCGTGCTCTTCGGAATGGATGGTCTCGGCCTCAAATACTCTGGGCAGACCAAGAAGTCCGCCAGGATCGTCGGAGAGGTGCTCGGCAAGTTCCACCCGCACGGCGATTCCAGCGTGTACGACGCCATTGCCCGCCTCGCCCAGAATTGGAACCAGCGTTACCCCCTCGTCTATGGTCAGGGCAATTTCGGTTCAATGGACGGCGACCCGGTAGCCGCCATGCGTTACACCGAGGCCAAACTTGAGAAGATTACCGAGGATGTCCTTGCGGACCTCGACAAGAATACGGTTGACTTCCAGCTCAACTTCGACGATACCATTCCGGAGCCCACCGTGCTCCCTACCAAGGCGCCCCTCCTGCTCCTTAACGGATCTGCCGGCATCGCCGTCGGTATGGCCACCAACATGGCTCCGCACAACCTCTCCGAGTGCTGCGACGCCATTTGCGCGTACATCGACAACCCCGACATCACCGTCGAGGGTCTCATGGAGCACATCAAGGGTCCTGACTTCCCGACCGGAGGCATCATCCAGGGACGCCAGGGCATCATCGACGCATACACCACTGGACGCGGCAAGGTCGTCGTCCGTGCGCGCACCGAGATCGAGGAGGACGAGCGCGGCCGCGACTGCATCGTCGTCACCGAGGTGCCGTACATGGTGAACAAGAGCGAGATGATCAAGCGCATCGGCGAGATGGTCGAGGACAAGCGCATCGACGGCATCTCGGACATCAAGGAGCTTTCCAGCCGCGAGGGCATCCGCATCGTCTTCTACCTGAAGAAGGATGCCAATGCCAACGTCGTGATGAACACGCTCTTCAAGTACACCGCCCTCCAGTCCAGCTTCGCCATCAACAACGTGGCGCTGGTCAAGGGCCGTCCCCGTACCCTTTCTCTCAAGGAGATCATCGCCAATTTCGTAGACTTCCGTCACGAGGTCGTGGTGCGCCGCACCCGGTTCGACCTCGAGAAGGCACAGAAGCGCGCCCATATCCTCGAAGGCCTGCTCAGGGCCATCGACGTCATCGACGAGATCATCGCCATCATACGCCGTTCCGCCAATATCGACGAGGCCAAGGCCGAACTCGTGGCGACCTTCGGATTCTCCGAGACTCAGGCCACCGCCATCGTCGAGATGCGTCTCCGCCAGCTCACCGGACTCGAGAAGGCCAAGCTCCAGGCCGAGTACGACGACCTCGAGAAGTTCATCGCCCGCTGCCAGGAGATCCTCGCGAGCGAGACCGAGCAGCTCAACATCGTCAAGCAGGAGTCCATGGAGCTCAAGCAGAGATACGGTGACGCCCGCCGCACCGAGATCACCCTTTCCTCCGAGGAGTTCAATCCCGAGGACTTCTATGCCGACGACGACGTGGTCATCACCATCTCCCACCTTGGCTATATCAAGCGCACCCTCCTCAGCGAGTTCCGTACGCAGAACCGCGGTGGCGTTGGCATGAAGGCCAGCGCCACGCGCGACGAGGACTTCATCGAGCATATCTACGTCACCAACATGCACAGCACGCTTCTCTTCTTCACCGAGAAGGGCCTCTGCTATCGCCTCAAGGTGTACGAACTCCCGGAAGGCACCCGTACCTCCAAGGGCCGCGCCATCCAGAACCTCATCGCCATCGATCCCGACGACCGTGTCAAGGCCTATGTCTCCGCCAAGTCCATCGAGGATCCCGAGTATTGCCAGAACAATTTCGTGGTGCTGGTAACCAAGCGCGGCACCATCAAGAAAACTTCGCTCGAGGCCTATTCCAACAAACGCAGCCGTGCCAAGGGCATCATCGCCATCACGGTGCGCGAAGGCGACGAACTCGTCGAGGCCATCCTTACCAACGGCGACCACGAGATCATGATCGCGGCCAGGAACGGACGCTGCGTCCGCTTCCCGGAGAGCGACGCCCGTCCTCTCGGCCGAGGCGCTTCCGGCGTCCGCGGCATAAATATCGAGGATGACGACGAGGTTGTCGGAATGATCTCAGCAGACCCTTCCGACCCGGAGAGTTCCGCCCATACCGTGCTGGTAGTCAGCGAGAACGGGTATGGTAAGCGCTCCCATCGGGAGGACTACCGTGTCACCAGCAGGGGAGCCAAGGGTGTCAAGACTTTGGACATCACCGACAAGACTGGCCCGCTTGTTGCAATGAAGACGGTATCGGAGGATAACGACCTGATGATTATCAACCGTTCGGGCATGACCATAAGGATGTCCGTAAGTGACATAAGGGTGGCCGGAAGGGCCACGCAGGGTGTCAAACTCATCAACCTCAGGGGCGCGGACTCCATCGCCGCAGTCTCTGTTGTAGCCAAATCCGAGGAAGAGGGAACGGCCGCCCCTGAAGCCGGCGCCGAAACCATAAGCCCCGAAATCGAGGAATAATCATTAACAACTACTAACTATATTTTCTTATGAAAAAAATCTTTATCGCACTGGCACTGATCGCTTCCGTGACTTTCGCCTCTGCACAGAACAACGTCAAGTCCCTGAGTGCAGCCAAGTCCGCCCTCGAGGCCGCTGAGGCTGCTGCCAACAACGCCAAGAAAGCCACCAAGGTGGCCACCTGGCTGAAACTCGCCAGCTCCTATATGGACGCTTATAACGCCCCTATGGGCAACGGTTGGATCGGCGCCTCTGCCCAGGAGCTCAATCTCGTCATGGGCAACCAGCGCGCCATATCCGAGGAGAACGTCGAGATCAACGGAACCCAGTACCTCAAGAAGGCTTATCCCACCGCCGACTATTATTTCAACCAGGGTGGTCAGCTCTCCATGATCAGGGTAACCCAGCCCATTGCCCAGAATGCACTTGAAAAGGCTCTCGACGCTTATAAGAACGCTCTCAAGACCGACCCTAAGGGTACCAAGACCGACGAGATCGTCAAAGGTATCGAGACCATAATCGAGAAACTTAATCAGGAGGCCTATGACGCCTACACCATGGGCGACTTCGCCACTGCCAGCAAGTATTTCGAGGCTGCCGCCGATGCTTCTGCGACCGCTCCCCTCAACAAGTTTGACGGTGAGTCCGTCTACAACGCAGGTTTCTCCGCCTGGGCAGGCGGTGATTCCAACCGTGCCAAGACCTTATTCCAGAAGTGTATCGACAACAAGTATTTCGGCGAGAACGGCGACGTCTATGCCAAGCTTGCTGAAGTCACTGAGAAGCTCGGCGACAAGGAGGGTTCCAAGAACATCCTCGAGGAAGGCTTCGCCGCCTTCCCGTCCAGCCAGTCCATCCTCATCGGCCTCATCAACTATTATGTGAACTCCAACCAGGATACCGACCGTCTCTTCACCCTTCTTGACAACGCCAAGAAGAACGAGCCCAACAACGCTTCCCTCTACTATGTCGAGGGTAACATCTACAAGGAGCTCGGCAAGCTCGAGGAGGCTGTCGCTTCCTACAAGAAGTGCTCCGAGATGAATCCCGACTACGAGTATGGCTACATCGGTGAGGGACTGCTTCGCTACAATGAGGCTTTCGAGATCCAGGAGGAGGCCCAGGCCGAGCTTGACGACGCCAAGTACAATGCTCTTGTCGACAGGTTCGACGCCGCCCTCAAGGCTTGCATCACTCCTTTCGAGAAGGCTCTCGAGATCACCAAGGACGAGTCGCTCAAGCCCAGCATCGCCGAGTATCTCAAGAATGCCTGCTATCGCTTCCGCGAGGAGCCAGGCTTCCAGGAGAAGTACGACAAGTATTCCAAGATCGCCGCTGGCGAGTAATCTTTGCTGAATATGAAAACAGCCTGCAGAATCCTGCAGGCTGTTTTTTATTCCTCTGCCAGACCTTTGTCGAAGGCCTTGACGATCTTGGTGACGAGGGGGTGCCGGACGATGTCGTCGTTAGTAAAGCGGATGACGCTGATGCCCTTGATGCCTTCGACCAGGCTGATGCCCTTCAGCAGGCCGCTGTCAGCCCTGTTGGGGAGGTCCACCTGGGTTGCGTCGCCCGTGACGATGAACTTGGCGTTGCAGCCCATTCGGGTGAGGAACATCTTGAGCTGGCCTATGTTGGTGTTCTGGGCTTCGTCTAGGATGACGCAGGCCCTGTCTAGCGTGCGTCCGCGCATGTAGGCTAGAGGTGCAATCTGGATGGTGCCGTCGGCCATGAACTCGGAAAGTTTCCTGTGGGGGATCATGTCGCCCAGGGCGTCGTAAAGTGGCTGGAGATATGGGTCAAGCTTGTCCTTGAGGTCGCCCGGCAGGAAGCCGAGGCGCTCTCCGGCCTCGACGGCAGGCCGGGTGAGGATGATCCGCTTGATCTCGCGGTTCTTTAGCGCGCGGACGGCAAGCGCGATGGCTATGTAGGTCTTGCCGGTGCCGGCCGGGCCGACGGCGAACACGAGGTCGTTGTCGAAGTAGGCCTTGACCATCTCCTGCTGTGTGAGATTACGGGCGCGGATGGGTTTTCCGTCGGTGCTGTGGACGATGACGGCGTCGCCGCTCTGCCTGAAACGGTCCGGTGAAGAATCGCCGTCGAAGATGTCCTCGACGTCGTAGACGGTGAGGTTCATCTTGCGGTGGCGTCTTTGTACCAGTTCGTTGAACTTCATCTCGAAGTCCTCGATGCGGGCTTCCTTGCCGTCAAGGATGATTTCGTCGCCGCGGGCGACTACCTTGAGCTCGGGGAAGTAGGTACAGAACTCTTCCAGGATCTTGTTCCCGGCGCCGAAGATCTCGATGGGGTCAATGGCTTCCAGCTTGATGGTTTTCCTCATATATTCCAGTTTCTTTTATTACCCTATTATATGTTGCGGTCATATTGTCGTAGTCTGAAGGGGTGAGCCACTCGTCCCGGCGTCCGAGGAACGCTTTGACGGGGATCGTCACGTAATTGTCGCGGAGCATGCCCGGCAGGCAGCACCAGAGGAAGACAAGTTCCGGCTCGAGCATCTTCTTGGACCCGTCCGGGAAGTGCACGAATCGTGCCCGGACGGCAAGTTCCAGCCGCGTGTTCTCCTTGCTCATGTTAGAAACGGCGTTGCCCATGGAATAGATGACGGGCACGCCGCGGACGTGGGATGTGTCCTGGATGACGTGGGGGTGCGCGCCGACAATAAGGTCGGCTCCCTGGTCCGCAAGCCATGCGGCCCATTCCTCCTGTTCCCGGGAATGCCTAAGGATGAACTCGTCGCCCCAATGGGGGAGGGCGATGATGAAATCGGCGCCCCGTTCCTTGGCGCGGGCGATCATCTGCCCGACGTCTTCGCGGTCCATGGAATGGATGAGCGGCCAGCCGTCATAAGGTTCGTAATTGCTTCCGTATGTGAAGTTTACGAAGGCGAGACGGATACCTTTGCCCACGATGACGAGAGGATTGAGCAGGGAGTCGGCAGCAGGATCGGCTGCACAGCCGGTGTACCTGACGCCACAACTGTCCAGCATCGAATCGTAGACCTGGAGGGTGCGCCTGATACCGCGTCTTCCTTTGTCCAGGATGTGGTTGTTGGCAGTCAGGAACACGTCCACGCCGTGTGCGGCGATGCTGTATGCATAGCGGTCAGGGGCGGAGAAGGAAGGGTATCCTGTATATGGCTTCCCGGCAAGTGAAAACTCGAGGTTGGCGACGGAGATGTCCGCATCGCGGGTGATGTCCCCGAGCTCCTCGAAGAATCCGTCGCAGTCGTATTCCATCTGGCGGGAATGCATCATAACATCGCCGAGGAATGTGACGGTGACGGTGTCCGGCTTCGCCCTGAACGGTCTCGGATATGGAACGGCATAATCCCACTGCGCCCGGGCGGACCCGCAGAGGGCCAGGAGGGTGAGGGTGAATATGGCTTTCCAATGGTGGCGCATCGGCACGGTTTTTCCTGTTACGGGTACAAATATACATTTTTTTTGTTGTCGAAACTTAATTCACTAAATTTGCATTTTATTGAAAATGGCCTTATGAAGAATAAGATTCTTGTTATCAGTGCGTTTCTGATCGCCTTGCTGACCGCTTGCGGATGTGATATGTTCCGTGCGCTGGCAGGTCGTCCGACCTCGTCGGACTTGAAGGCGATGCGCACCGCCCTGGTCGCCCGCGAAGCCGCGGAAGCGGCCCGGAAGGATTCGCTGGAGCGCGTCCGCCTCGAGGCCGAGAAAGCGGTCCGTATGGCGGCAGCCCTCGACACGCTTGAATCGATGAAGGGATTGCTCCGCACTCCTGCCCGTTTCAACGGACTGGCTTCGGGGATCGAACCCGGGGCCAAATACTATATCGTGGTCGGATCCTTCAGGGACAGGGCCAATGCACAGAAATACAGCGAGAAGCTGACCGCGGACGGCTATCCCGCCGAGGCGGTGGGCTTCCGCAACGGCTTTACTGCCGTGGGCGTCTGCCCCACGGACGACCCTTCCGCCCTTCTGGCTTCGCTCAGGAGCGTGCGCAAGGAGAAGTTCTGCCCCAAGGAAGTCTGGGTTCTTGTAAATGAATAGGTTATGAGGAGAGCTCTGTTTTTCTTTATCCTGTTCACGTGCACCGCTTCCTTCTGTGCCGCGCAATACCGCGACGACGTCTATCGTGGCCTTAATGACAGCGAGACGGTTGCCGCCATGCGCGAGCACGTCGGCTTTCTCGCTTCCGCGGCGCTGGAAGGCCGCGCCGCCGGCTCGGAGGGCGAACTCGAGGCCGCAGACTATGTCAGGGAAGTGCTGGAGGCCTACGGTGTCGAACTCCTGTCCGGAGTCGACGGAGACGAGTTCGGCATCAAGAGGGACAACGGCGACACCCTTGTGTCGCGCAATGTCATAGGCATAATCAGAGGAAACGACAAGACCCTGAAAGACCGCTACATCGTCGTCGGAGCGCGCCTCGACAACATAGGGACGCGTATCATTACCGTCGACGGAGAACCTGTGACAAACATCTACAACGGCGCGAACGGCAACGCCTCGGGCGTGGCGATGATGCTGGAACTGGCACGTATGCTGAAGGTCAACTCCTTCATGCTCAAGCGTTCCGTCGTTTTCGTGGCTTTCGGCTCCTCGCTCGAGTCTCATATAGGTTCGTGGTATTTCCTCAACCGTTCTTTCAAGGATGCCGACAAGATTGACGGCATGGTCAACCTTGATATCGTCGGCAGCGGAAGGGGATTCTACGCATATACTTCTTCCAATGCCGACATGAACCGCATCGTCAACCGCGTGAACGCTACCCTCCAGCCGGTAAAGCCTGAAGTCACTGCCACTGAGCCCGTTGACTCGGACCATAGGATGTTCTACGCTTCCGAAATCCCTTCCGTACTCTTCACCACAGGGATGTATCCCGAGTATGGAACCGTCCGTGACACTCCCTCCATCGTGCATCTCGACGACATGGAGCTCGAGCTGGAGTATATTTACAATTTCACCCTTGAACTCGCGAACGGGGCGGCTCCGTCTTTCTTCCCGGACCGTACGCCTGCCGCTCCAGCCGTATCTGCCGGTGCCATCCCATACTACGAATGTGACATTCCGCCGACCTTCCTTGGCAGCACCGACCCCAAGGTTTTCCTTGAGAAATGGGTCTATGCGTACCTCAAATATCCGCAGGAGGCTGTCAGGAACGGTGTACAGGGACGTGTACTGGTGGATTTCGTCATTGACGAGAAAGGGAAGATGACCGACGTGAAAGTGTTGAAAGGCGTGGATCCGCTGCTCGATGCCGAGGCCGTCAAGGTCGTGAGCGCATCGCCGGATTGGAAACCTGCCAGGCTTCAAGGCAGGAAAGTCCGCTCGGAGATGTCACTCTATGTTGAATTCAAACTCGAAAAGAGAAAAAACAGATAGGAATACAGATGGATTACGATTTCAAGTCAATCGAAAGCAAGTGGCAGGCCTGGTGGGCCGCAAACAAGACGTTCAAGACCTCGCTGGACCCCTCCAAACCGAAATACTATGTCCTCGACATGTTCCCTTATCCTTCCGGAGCGGGACTGCACGTCGGACATCCGCTGGGCTATATCGCCAGTGATATCTTCTCACGCTACAAACGTCTGACCGGCTACAATGTCCTCCACCCGATGGGATATGACGCCTTCGGCCTGCCGGCCGAGCAGTACGCCATCCAGACCGGTCAGCATCCCGAGAAGACCACGACCGAAAACATCAACCGCTATCGCAGCCAGCTCGACCGCATAGGCTTCTCGTATGACTGGGACCGTGAGGTCCGCACCTGCGACCCCGCTTTCTACAAGTGGACCCAGTGGACTTTCCTGAAGATGTTCGGCAGTTGGTATGACAACGCCCTGCAGAAAGCCCGTCCGATCGAGGAACTGGAGGCATGCTTCGCGGCAAAGGGCTCCGCAGGAGCGGACGCCGCCTGCTCGCGGGATTTGGAGTTCTCGGCTCAGGAATGGAATGCCATGTCCGAAAAGGAGAAATCCGACACTTTGATGAACTACCGCATCGCTTACCAGGGCGAGACTTCGGTCAACTGGTGCGAAGGCCTGGGCACGGTCCTGGCCAACGATGAGGTCAAGGACGGCCTGTCCGTGCGCGGCGGCTTCCCCGTGGAGCAGAAGAAGATGACGCAGTGGCAACTGCGCGTGTCGGCCTATGCCGGCCGTCTCCTCGACAGCCTCGAAAAACTGGCCTGGACGGACTCCCTCAAGGAAATGCAGCGCAACTGGATCGGCAAGTCCGAAGGTACCGAGGTGGTGTTCGACACCATCAACGGTGAAAAGCATCTTCCTGTCATTATCTTCACAACGCGCGTGGATACCATCTACGGCGCAACGTTCATGGTGCTCGCTCCTGAAAGCGAACTCGTGGACGAACTCACTTCGCCTGCTCAGGCAGAGGCTGTCGCCGAATATGTCAAGCAGGTCAAGAAGAAGACGGAGCGCGAGCGTATCGCCGAGACCAAGACTGTAACCGGCGTATTCTCGGGATCGTACGGCATCAACCCCATCACCGGGGAACGTATCCCTATCTGGATCTCCGAATACGTGCTTGCCGGATACGGTACCGGCGCCATCATGGCCGTCCCCGCGCACGACAGCCGCGACTACGTCTTCGCCAAGACCTTCAACCTCCCCATCATCCCCATCATCGAGGGCTGCGACGTGAGCGAGCAGAGTTTCGATGCAAAGGAAGGCCGTATGTGCAACTCCGGTTTCCTCGACGGACTCGAGGTCAAGGAGGCTATCGAACGCGCAAAGGACTATTTCGAGGAGAAAGGCATGGGCCGCCGCAAGACCAACTATCGCCTGCGCGACGCCATCTTCTCGCGCCAGCGCTATTGGGGCGAGCCTTTCCCCATCTATTACAAGGACGGCATCCCGACTCCGCTCCCGGAGTCCGAACTGCCTCTCGAACTGCCTGAGATAGAGTCGTTCAAGCCCGCTGCGAATGGCGAACCACCGCTCTCGAGGGCCAAGGACTGGACGTATAACGGATATCCTCTGGAGAAGAGTACCATGCCCGGCTTCGCCGGCTCCAGCGCGTATTATCTCCGGTATATGGATCCTCATAACGGCGATGCCCTCGTGGACAAGGCCGTCGACGAGTACTGGCGCGACGTCGACCTCTACATCGGAGGCACCGAGCACGCTACCGGTCACCTCATCTATTCCCGTTTCTGGAACAAGTTCCTCTACGACCTCGGCTACGTCTGCGAGGATGAGCCTTTCAAGAAACTCGTCAACCAGGGAATGATCCAGGGACGGTCCAACTTCGTCTACCGTATCGTCGGCACCAACACCTTCGTCTCGCTCGGCCTCAAGGACAAGTATGAGACCACCGAGATCCACGTCGACGTCAACATAGTCTACAACGACAGGCTCGACGTCGCTGCATTCAAGGCATGGCGTCCGGAGTATGCCGATGCCGAGTTCATCCTCGAGGACGGCGAGTACATCTGCGGTTGGGCCATCGAGAAGATGAGCAAGTCCATGTTCAACGTGGTCAACCCCGATCTCGTATGTGACACGTACGGTGCCGATACCCTGCGCCTGTACGAGATGTTCCTCGGCCCCCTTGAGCAGTCCAAGCCCTGGGATACCAAGGGCATAGACGGAGTCAACCGTTTCCTCAAGAAGTTCTGGAGGATGTTCTACGACCGTGACAACTGGCTCGTCACCGACGAGGCCCCGACGCCGGCCGAACTCAAGGCCCTTCACCGCCTCATCGGCAAGGAGAAGGCCGACATAGAGACTTTCTCGTTCAATACTACCATCAGCGCGTTCATGATCGCCCTCAATGAACTTTCGGCGCTCAAGTGCAGCAAGCGTGCGGTTCTCGAGCCGCTCGTCATCCTGCTCTCGCCCTTCGCTCCGCATATCTCCGAGGAGCTTTGGCACGCACTCGGACATGAGGACAGCGTCACATACGCCTCCTTCCCGGAATATGTCGAGGCCTATACAGTCGAGGACAGTTGCACGTATGCCGTGTCGTTCAACGGCAAGACCCGCTTCACCGTCGACCTCCCCAAGTCGGCGGGCAAGGACGAAGTGGAGGCCGAAGTGCGTTCAATGGAGCAGACCGCAAAGTATACGGACGGACATGACATCGTCAAAGTAATCGTGGTCCCTGGAAAGATCGTGAACATCGTGATCAAGTGATTGTGATGGAAACCGAAAGGAAAAAATACTATCTTGTCAACGACTTCATCATCCTGACCATCGCGTGTTTCATCTTCGCGATGGCCTGGGAGGGTTTCATGATCCCGAACGGCATGTCGGCCGGAGGTATGATGGGTCTCTGTACGGTCGTGCAGTATGCCACCGGTGGCCTCATCCCGGCCCAGTATTCCTATTTCGCCATCAATGTCATCCTGATCGTCGTGGCGGTCATAGCGATGGGTATAGGATTCGGGTTCAAGACCATATATTGCATAGTCGTTTCTTCGCTTGCTATGGAGGTGATCGCCTCCGTCCCTGAGATCCATTCCGTCATGGGGCAGTTCTTCTATGTGCGCGAGACGCTTCTCATACCCATCATAGCCGGCCTTCTGGAGGCCGTCGGCCTCGGCCTCGTCCTCAGATACGGCGCGAGCACGGGAGGCACTGACATAGTGGCGCTTATGGTCAATAAGTATTGGCCGGTCACACTCAGCAAGGTTTTCCTGATCTCGGACATCGTCATCGTAGCGCTGCTGCTGTTCCTCCCTGACAAGTCATTCACCGACATGGTGTATGGTCTTGTGGAGATCATAACATTCTCGGCACTGATCGACTACGTCGTCGGCGGTAACAAGTCCTCTTACCAGTTGCTTGTATTCTCGGACCACTATGCCGACATCGCCGACCATATCATAAACAATATGGACCGCGGCGTTACCGTGCTCAGCGCGCAGGGCTGGTATACCAAGAAGGAAAAGAACGTCCTCCTGATCCTCATCAACCGCAAGCAACTTCCTTCCCTGACCAAAGTCATAAAGGAGGTCGACCCGCGTGCGTTCATGTCGGTGTCCTCCACGAACAACGTATATGGCGAGGGCTTCGAAGAGATCAAGACTGGCATTAAACGGAAAAACAAATCAGAAAACAATGCCTCTTAAAGAAAAGACATTCCTTAATCATGTCAAGGATTATGCGCTCCTTGTCCTGGGCCTTCTGCTCTATGTGCTTGGATGGACGGTATTCCTCGTGCCCAACAACCTCGTAGGAGGCGGGGTTACGGGCGTGGCTTCCATCATCCAGTATGCCACGCATGGCTTCATTAAAATCGGTTACACCTATTTTACAGTCAATATCATCCTTCTCGTCATAGCCCTTTTTACTCTTGGCAAGGGCTTCGGCAGCAAGACCGTCGTGGCCATCATCCTCGCATCGCTGGGGCTTAACCTTTTCCAGACCCTGATTCCGGCGGAGATCTGCCAGACCCTGGCCGTGGAGAACGGCAAACTCATGAGCGTGATCATGGGAGGCATATTGGTCGGAGTAGGCATCGGCCTGACAATGTCGGCGGGCGGCAGCACCGGCGGCACCGATATCATCGCGTTGATAGTGAATAAGTACAGGGGCGTATCGCCCGGCAGGATGATCCTCGGCATGGACCTGGTCATCATCCTTTCCTCGCTCTTCGTACCCTCATATACGGCAGACGGCGCGCTGATACCTTTCACCGAGAAGATAGTCACCGTAGTATACGGTCTTATACTCATTACGGTCTGCAGTTCCGTCCTGGATCTGTACCTCGCCGGTTCCAAGCAGTCCGTGCAGCTCTTCATACTGTCGCAAAAGTACGAGGAGATAGCAGATGCCATTGCCAAGGACCTGCACCGTGGGGTGACAGTGTTGGACGGACAGGGATGGTATACCAAGCAGTCGACACATGTCTTGATGGTCCTTACCCGCAAGGCCGACCTCAACATCATGCTGCGTTACATCAAGTCCATAGACCCGGATGCATTCCTGTCGGTCTCCACCGTGACGGGAGTTTACGGCAGGGGTTTCGAGTCCATCCATATCCGACATTCGTCCAAGAACATCGGAAAAGCATAAAAAAAGATATATTTCGTCTTAATACCCCCCTCTTCGCGTCGAACGCGAAGAGTTTTTTTTAATATTTGGGGGAGTGTTCCTATTGGTGATGGTTTATGGAGAAAGTGTTCGTCTATGGATTTCCCGGATTCTTCGTTTCTCTCTGGCTGTTTGTCGGGCTGCGGGGGAAGGGGAGCCCGGGCTTGGGAGCGTGGATGCTCCAACTTGTCCCGGCCGTGCTCGTGGAAGGCATAATACTGTTGGACGAATACATGTCCGCGGGTGGGATACCTGCGCCCCTCCTTGCCGCCGACCTTCTGTTCCTGGATGCGGTGGTCCTGCAGATGACCGGGTTTCAGCCGGGTACGCGGGTATTTACGGCCGTAACGGTTATCCTTGCATCGGCAGGATTGGCTCGGAGCGTGATCGAACTGACAGGGCAGACGGTACCTCTGGGCTCGGTGACTTTCATGACGTTGTGTTCGTCCATGCTTCTGCTGTATACCGTACTGTCGTATGTGTACATCCTGTTCAACACGGAACGTACCCGGAACCTTGCCTCAGATTGCCATACAATACACGAGGGAAGGTCGATATGCGCCCTGGGGCTCGCCCTTGCCGGTATCGTCATCCTCGTCGCGTGCCCGTATGACGATGTGCTGTCACGCATCGTATCACTCCTTGTCTCGCTGCTTCTGGTGATGTTATACATGTACCTGCAGGTCCGCGCCTCCCTCGGCCCCGCCGCCCTGAAGGCTATGTCATTTCCGACAAAGGGAGCGCCCGGCCATCAAAGGACTGAGCCTGAGCGCGTCATGGACGAGTCGAAGCGTATCGACATACTCTTCGAGAGGGTGGAGGAGTATATGCAGAAGGAGAAGCCTTACCTGGACGACATGTTCTCCCTGTCGGGACTTGCGATGGAGATGATGACCAACAAATCAATGCTGTCCAAGACAATTAACGAGAAAGCCGGGAAGAACTTCTGCCAGTATGTCAACTCCTACAGGATCAAGCATGCCGTAGCGCTCATCAAACGCGACAGGAGACTGAAGGTCGGGGAACTTTCCCTGATGTCGGGGTTCCATACGGTCGCCTCGTTCAACATGGCCTTCAAACTGTTCATGAACGACACTCCTAGCGAGTATATGCGCACACTGTATTCGGAAGGTCTGGCCAGGAAGAGGGCAGGGGAGCAGTGATATCCACCGTCGTGCCCTTGACGGGATGGATGAATTGTATGTGTCTGGAGTGTAATGAGATACCTCCGTCTGGGTTGGAGCGCGGAGCGCCGTATTTGAGGTCTCCCTTGATGACGCAGCCCATCCCGGCGAGCTGGCAGCGGATCTGGTGATGCCTGCCGGTAAGCAGTTCTACCTCGAGCAGGTGATACCGCTCCGTGTGGCAAAGATAGCGGTAACGGAGCCTTGCCGGTTTCGCGTCGCGGTTCTTCGCCCCGGTCTTGGCGATGAAAGTCTTGTTGAGCTTTTCGTTGCGGACGAGCCAGTCTTCCAACTCCGCTTCGGGAACCGCCGGCGCACTGCAGCAGAGCGCCCAGTATGTCTTGTGCACTGAGCCTTCCCGGAACAGTGCCGTCATGCGTTCCAGGGCCTTGGAGGTCTTGGCGAAGACCACTATGCCGCTCACGGGCCTGTCCAGGCGGTGCGGTATGCCCATGAATACCTGTCCGGGCTTGCCGTCACGCTGCGCGACGAAGGCCTTGAGGGTCTCCGCCAGGCATTCGTCGCCTGTCCTGTCGCCTTGCACGATTTCGCCCGCCCTCTTATTCACGATGAGCAGATGGTTGTCTTCGTACAGGATTCTGTCCTCCAGGTCCCTGTACTCGTCCTCATTCAACGTCCTGTAGTACATTTGTGCGCGTTTTCTGCCACAAAGATAGGAATAATTCTGCCAATTTGTCAGCGGAAATGAATGGCACAGGATTAGATAGGACAATACGGTGTCGCGGATGAAGTATCCGCCACGGAAAAGATAACGAATAAACAGACATAGTTATGGGAAAAATTATCGGAATCGACCTCGGAACCACCAATTCGTGCGTTTCGGTCATGGAAGGCAACCAGCCTACCGTCATCATCAACAACGAAGGTGAGCGCACCACTCCTTCGGTGGTGGCTTTCACCGACGGCGGAGAGAGGAAAGTGGGCAACCCGGCCAAGCGCCAGGCCATCACCAACCCCGCCAACACCATCTATTCCATCAAGCGCTTCATGGGCGAAACCTTCGACCAGGTATCGACCGAAGTGAACCGCGTACCTTACAAGGTCGTCAAGGGTGACAACAATACCCCGCGCGTAGACATCAACGGCCGTCTTTATACTCCTCAGGAGATTTCGGCCATCATCCTCCAGAAGATGAAGAAGACCGCCGAGGACTACCTCCGTCAGGAAGTTACCGAGGCCGTCATCACAGTCCCCGCATACTTCTCCGACTCTCAGCGCCAAGCCACCAAGGAAGCCGGCAAGATCGCGGGTCTCGACGTCAAGCGCATCATCAACGAGCCTACCGCAGCCGCACTCGCATACGGCCTCGACAAGAAGGACAAGAACTCCAAGGTCGCAGTCTTCGACCTCGGCGGCGGAACCTTCGATATCTCCATCCTCGAGCTCGGTGACGGTGTCTTCGAGGTCATGTCCACCAACGGTGACACCCACCTCGGCGGCGACGACTTCGACCAGGTCGTAATCGACTGGCTTGCCCAGGAGTTCGCGAGCGACAACCATGGAATCGACCTCAAGAAGGACCCTATGGCCCTGCAGCGTCTCAAGGAAGCCGCCGAGAAAGCCAAGATCGAGCTCTCCAGCCAGACTTCCACCGAGATCAACCTGCCTTATATCATGCCTGTCGACGGCATTCCGAAGCACCTTGTCAAGACCCTGAGCCGCGCCAAGTTCGAAATGCTCTGCGACAGTCTGTTCCAGAAGACCATCGAGCCTTGCCGCAAGGCCCTTGCGGACGCCCACCTCAGCGCATCCGACATTGACGAGGTCCTCCTCGTCGGCGGTTCCACCCGTATCCCCAAGATCCAGGAACTCGTGAAGAACTTCTTCGGCAAGGAGCCCAACAAGAGCGTCAATCCCGACGAGGTGGTCGCCATCGGCGCCTCCATCCAGGGCGGTGTCCTCACCGGTGACGTCAAGGATGTCCTCCTGCTCGACGTCACTCCGCTTTCCCTCGGCATCGAGACCCTGGGCGGCGTGATGACCAAGCTCATCGAGTCCAACACCACCATCCCGGTCAAGAAGTCCCAGGTCTTCTCCACCGCGGCTGACAACCAGCCTTCTGTCCAGGTCCGCGTCCTCCAGGGCGAGCGTCCGATGGCCCGCGACAACAAGCTCATCGGCGAGTTCAACCTCGACGGCATCGCTCCCGCACCGCGCGGCATCCCTCAGATCGAGGTGACCTTCAACATCGACGCCAACGGTATCCTCAACGTCTCCGCTACCGACAAGGCTACTGGAAAGGCCCAGAACATCCGCATCGAGGCTTCCTCCGGTCTGAGCGACGCCGAGATCCAGAGGATGCGCGACGAGGCCAAGGCCAACGAAGCCGCCGACAAGGCCGCGAAGGAGCGTGCAGACAAGATCAACAACGCCGACTCGCTCACCTTCCAGGCCGAGAAGTTCCTCAAGGAGAACGGCGACAAGGTTCCTGCCGACATCAAGGGCGAGGTGGAAAGCAATGTCAACCTCCTCAAGGAGGCCGTCAAGAACCAGAACCTCGACGACATCGACCGCTATTCCGAGGCTCTCAACAAGGCCTTCGAGAGGATGTACCAGGCCAGCGCCGGTGCCCAGCAGGGCGGTCCCCAGGGACCGTTCCAGGGAGGCCCCCAGGGCCCTCAGTACGGCCCTCAGGGTCCTCAGGGTCCTGACACTCCGGACGAGCAGTAATATACATGATGCGGACGGCTCGAACTGCCGTCCGCTTTTTTTATCGTTATGACAGTCAAGAAGAACTTTCCAGTAGTTGGCATGGGTTGCGCCGCCTGCGTTGCCCGCGTCGAGAATACGCTCAGGAAGCAGCCCGGCGTCAAGGACGTTTCAGTCAGTCTCGCCTCCAATATTGCCCAGGTCGAATACGACACTGCCGTCGTGTCGGCAGCCGACCTCAAGAAAGTTGTCGTGGACGGAGGTTATGACCTGATCGTCCCGGAAGAGGATGAAGAGGCCGGGCCGGAAGAACCGGACGCCGGAGATGCAAGTGCCCCAGACCTCGACGAAGAGGCGGAACGCATCCGCCAGCGTGAACTGAAATCCCTGCGGATCGGTGCCATGGCGAGCATTTCAGCCGCCTTGGTCGTAATGCTTGTGTCCATGAACTTCAAGGACACTCCTTGGAGGGACGCATTGCTGGTCGTTCTCAGCGCTCCGGTCGTGTTCGGCTGTGGCAGGCGCTTCTTCAGGAACGCCTGGAAGCAGTTGAAGCACGGAAGTGCCGGGATGGACACCCTCGTGGCTCTGAGCGTCGGCATCTCCTGGATTTTCAGCCTTTTCAACGTGCTCTTTCCGTCTTTTTGGACTTCCAGGGGGCTGGAAGCGGGGCTGTATTTCGAGTCTTCCGTGATGATCACTGCTTTCGTACTACTCGGTCGCTGGCTGGAGGAAAGGGCTAAACACGGCACCACTGCTAGCCTCCGTGCGCTGAAGCAACTTCAACCGGAGGTGAAATGTGCCGTGGGCGATGTAATCCAGGTCGAGCCGGGATATCGCATTCCCGTAGACGGGATGGTTGTCTCCGGCGTGTCGCTTGTGGACGAGAGCGCCCTGACAGGCGAGTCCGTCCCCGTCGAAAAGGCTGAAGGATCGAAGGTTTACGCCGGGACGACCAACGGCTCCGCAACACTGAAGGTGCAGGCGGAGAAGGTCGGCAACGGCACGCTTCTGGCGGGCATCGTCGACAAGGTGCGTGACGCGCAGGGCAGCAAGGCCCGCATACAGCGCACCGTCGACAGGGTAGCGGCGGTCTTCGTGCCGGTGATAGTAGGAATAGCCCTGTTGACTTTCCTTATCTGGACCTTTGCCGTCCCCGGAGGGGGAGTGGTCAAGGGCATCCTTGCAGCCGTCAACGTGCTGGTGATCGCCTGTCCCTGCTCACTCGGGCTCGCCACGCCTACGGCGATCATCGCCGGCATAGGCAACGCGGCGCAGAAGGGCATCCTCGTAAAGGATGCCGACGCGCTGCAGGTGGCCGGCGGCATCGACGCAGTCGTCCTGGACAAGACAGGCACCGTGACTGTAGGCTCGGCCGAGAAGTTCGACGCCGACTGGCGTGACGTCATCAAACCCACCTCGCGCGAGGCCGTGCAGACGATGAAGGAGATGGGACTTGCGGTCTATATGCTAACGGGTGACAAGGCGGATATCGCTGCGGACATAGCCCGCGAAGCCGGCATAGACAACGTCGTCTCGGAAGTCCTTCCGGACGAGAAGCATCATTTCGTGGAGAAACTCCAGGCGGAAGGCCGCAAGGTTGCAATGGTCGGCGACGGCATCAACGACAGCGCCGCCCTGGCGCTCGCGGACCTGAGCGTTGCAATGGGCCGCGGCAGCGACATCGCCATCGACACGGCGATGGCTACGGTCATTTCTTCCGACCTGCGGAAAGTGCCGAAGCTGGTACGGCTTTCAACAAGGACTTCAAGGATAATAAGGGAGAACCTTTTCTGGGCTTTCTTTTACAACGTCCTGGCAGTCCCGGCCGCGGCCCTCGGGCTCGTGAACCCGATGATAGCGGCTGCCTGCATGGCGCTGAGCAGCGTCTGCGTGGTTACCAACAGTTTGAGGTTGAGAAGGGGATGACTCTCCCTACATCAGATATTTGGACATGTCAAGGCCTTCTTCAAGGCCTTTTCTTATTTCCGTAGAGGAAATGTCCACCTGGGGTGCGTCGGAGAGTATGCGGATGCGGAAGGTGTCCCCGTCCGGCTCGCTCCGCAGGGCGGCCGCGTCCGCCTCAGCGTCGTAGCCCGGACGCGGATACACCACGATCCCGTATTCGGTGAGGATGCGCCTGGCTTGCCTCCAGCCGAGGAAGCGTCCGAGGTTGTCCGCACCTATGACCAGCGTGAAATCGCATTCCGGCTCCCTTTCTTTCAGGGCGTCAAGCGTGTCGATGGTATACTGGGGCGGGTCGCGGTGGAGTTCGATGTCATCCACCCAAACCCGCAGGCCGGGATGCCGTTTCACGGCCTCGACGGCCGCTTGGTAGCGTTGCTCGCCCTGCAGGGCAAGTGACGGGTCCTTGAAGGGATTCTGCGGCGAGACGATGAGATAAACCCACTCGAAGCCGCGTCCGCGGGTGAGGTATTCCATTATGGCCTGATGGCCTATGTGCAAAGGATTGAACGATCCGGAGTAAACCGCGATCCTTTTCCTTCAGTGGCCGTCGAGGAACTTGTCCACGACCTCTTCAGCCTCCTTCAATGCGGTTTGCAGGTCGTCGTTGACGAGAACGTAGTCGAACTTGTCGGCGTAGGTCATCTCTTCCGCAGCCTTCGCGACACGCTTCTCGATGTCCTCCTCGCTGTCGGTGCCGCGCAGGACGAGCCTGCGGCGGAGCTCCTCCACGCTCGGAGCCTGGATGAAAACTGACAGGGCCTTGTCGCCGAAATACTTCTTCAGGTTCACGCCGCCCTTGACATCGACGTCGAAAAGGATGACGTGGTCCTTGGCCCAGATGCGCTCGACCTCTTCCTTGAGAGTGCCGTAGAAGCGGCCGGGATACACTTCCTCGTACTCGACGAAGGCGTCGGCCTCTATGCGCCGGCGGAATTCTTCCACATCGAGGAAATAATACTCCACGCCGTCCTGCTCCTGTCCGCGGGGCGGACGTGAGGTGGCTGAAACGGAAAACTCGAACTCGGGATGCAGTCCCAGGAGATGATTCACGACGGTGCTCTTGCCCGACCCGGAAGGTGCTGAAAAGATGAGTACTTTATTGGCCATTGTTATGTGATATTTCCACAAAAATAGTTAAATTTGCGTGATTCACATTGCAATCGTTTAAAACAACTTATAATTATGGTATCCTACAAAGATTTGGGCCTTGTGAACACCCGTGAAATGTTCAAGAAGGCCGTCGCCGGCGGCTACGCCATCCCCGCTTTCAACTTCAACAACATGGAGCAGCTCCAGGCCATCATCCAGGCCGCTGCGGAGACCAAGTCTCCCGTTATCCTCCAGGTTTCGAGCGGCGCCCGCAAGTACGCCAACCAGACCCTCCTCCGCTACATGGCAGAAGGTGCAGTCGAGTATGCAAAGGAGCTTGGCTGGAAGAATCCCCAGATCTGCCTCCACCTGGACCATGGCAACAGCTTCGAGCTTTGCAAGAGCTGTGTCGACATGGGCTTCTCTTCCGTCATGATCGATGCTTCCTCCCTCCCTTACGAGGAGAACATCGCCCTGACCAAGCAGGTCGTCGAGTATGCCCACAAGTATGACGTCACCGTCGAGGCTGAACTCGGTGTCCTCGCAGGTGTCGAGGATGAGGTCAGCGCGGCCGAGTCCCACTATACCAAGCCCGAGGAGGTCATCGATTTCGCCACCCGTACCGGCTGCGACTCCCTCGCCATCTCCATCGGTACTTCCCACGGTGCCTACAAGTTCACCCCCGAGCAGTGCACCCGCGATCCCAAGACCGGCAAGCTCATCCCGCCGCCCCTCGCATTCGACGTGCTGCACGAGATCGAGAAGAAACTCCCCGGTTTCCCTATCGTCCTCCACGGCTCCTCCAGCGTCCCTCAGGAGTATGTCGACATCATCAACGAGTATGGCGGCAAGCTTCCTGATGCAGTCGGTATCCCCGAGGAGCAGCTCCGCGAGGCCTCCAAGAGCGCTGTCTGCAAGATCAACATCGACTCCGACAGCCGTCTCGCCATGACCGCAGCCGTCCGCAAGGTCTTCCACGACAAGCCGGGCGAGTTCGATCCGCGCAAGTACCTCGGTCCTGCCCGCGACGAGATGAAGAAGCTCTACATGCACAAGATCATCAATGTCCTCGGTTCCGACGGCAAGGCCGAATAATCCGGAAAGGACAGTTTTTTACGACCTTCCCCGCTTCGGGGAAGGTTTTTTTATTATCTTTACGAAGCAATGCGAAGGCTTCTTCTGACACTACTTACCATCGTGCTGACCCTGGGGGCGGCGGCGCAGGAACTCCCTCTCAGGGAGTTCCGGGGCGCCTGGCTCCATATCGTCGGCAACGACGGGCTCAAGAAGATGAGTCAGGATGAGATCCGTTCGTGGCTGACAGGGACGCTGGATTCCCTTCAGATGTGCGGTTGCAATGCCGTTTTCTTCCAGGTACGTCCGGAGGCCGACGCTTTCTATATATCTGACATAGAGCCCTGGACGCGTTATCTGACCGGTACGCAGGGCAAGGCTCCGGAGCCTCTCTGGGATCCGCTCCGCTTCATGATCGAGCAGTGCCATTCCCGCGGGATGGAATTGCACGCGTGGCTCAATCCCTACCGCGTGACGCTCAACTCCACTGAGTCCCTGGTCAGCAGCCATATAGCCCGCAGGAACCCCGACATCTTCAAGAAATACTCCGGCCAGGTCTATTTCGACCCGGGGGAGCCCGCTTCGCGCGAGCACGTCCTGAAGGTCGTGCGCGACATCGTAACGCGCTATGACGTGGACGGCATCCATTTCGACGACTATTTCTATCCTTATCCTGTCAGCGGGCGGTCGTTTCCGGATGACGATACCTTCGCCAAGTATGGCAGGGCACAGGGCTTCCGCAACAAGGCGGACTGGCGCAGGAACAATACCACGTTGCTCATCCACGAGACGCAGCAGGCCGTCAAGGAGATCAAGCCCTGGGTACGCTTCGGCGTGTCGCCCTTCGGCATTCACCGCAACTATCCCGAGTCGCCCGAAGGCAGCCGCACCAACGGCCTGTCCTGCTACAACGAGCTGTATGCCGACGCTCCCGCCTGGGCGCAGGCCGGCGACGTCGACTACCTGGCTCCACAGCTTTACTGGAAAATTGGTCACAGGAATGCTGATTATGAGATACTTATCAATTGGTGGAACGACCAGCACCTGAAGGGGCACCTCTACATAGGCCAAAGCATCGAGACGTTCGGAGAACCCGACCTGAAGGATCCGAAGACCACCCAGCTTGCGCGCAAGATGGAGCTGACGCGCGTGCTTCCGGAGGTGGACGGCAACGTCTGGTGGCCGGGCTGGTCGCTGGCGGACGGCACGCTTGGGCTGGCCGACTCGCTCGCGAGGTGCTACCAGCGCGCGCCCGCCCTCATCCCGGCCTACACCGACATCGACGACGTGCCTCCGGCCCCAGTCTCCGACATCTGGGCTTCGCACGGCTATGTCCACTGGCGTGTCGAACCCGTCGAGGATCCGATGCAGGAACCGCACTTCTACATTGTCCGCCGTTTCGAAATGGACGAGCCTGCAGATATGCTGGATCCGTCGCACATTGTCGCCGTCACTCGCGAGACGAGCTATGAAACAGTGGACGACGAGGACGGACCTTTCTACTACATTGTGACGGTCGTGGACCGCTGCTGGAACGAAAGTGCATCCTCCGACGAGATAGTTTACTGACTTTTTGCTATATTTGAAAACCAATACGATATCTGATATGAAAGCTTTTAGAATCCTTGCCGCCGCAGCGCTCCTGACTGCCGCCTTCCAGGGCATCAACGCCCAGGAGATCCAGAACTTCCAGAACCGCCAGCCGCTCGTCTCTCCCGAGCTCACGGCTGAGACCATCACATTCCGCCTCCGTGCCAACTATGCCACGGAAGTCAGCGTCCAGGCCTCCTGGATGGGTTACGGCCCCGAGGCTCAAAAGGCCGGCAGGATGACCAAGGGCGAGGGTGGAGTATGGAGCGTGACCCTTCCGCGTCCCGCTTCAGAGCTCTATACCTATACCTTCACCGTCGACGGAGTCAGCGTGCTTGACCCCGCCAACCTCTTCGTCCAGCGTGACGGTACCCGTTTCATGAGCGCGGTGCTCGTCGACGGAGGCTATGCCGACAACTACAAGGAGTGCTCCCGCCCCGGCAACATCGAGCATGTATGGTATTACTCCGGCACCAACGACATGGTCCGCCGCATGTATGTCTATACTCCGTTCGGGTATGACAGGAATGACAAGAAAACCAAATACCCCGTCCTCTACCTCCTCCACGGCGGTGGCGGTGACGAGGATGCATGGAGCACGCTCGGCCGTACCCAGCAGATCCTGGACAACCTCATCGCCCAGGGCAAGGCTACCCCTATGCTGGTCGTGATGCCCAACGGCAACCCCAACCAGTATGCCGCAGCCACCCTGCAGATCCCCGTCAAGCAGGACATCAAGCGCTATCCCAACGGCTTCGACAACTACGACTCCATGGTCGCTGACATCGTTCCCTACATCGAGAAGAACTACAACGTCATCAAGGAGCGCAAGGGCCGCGCTGTAGCAGGTCTGTCCATGGGCGGCGGCCAGTCGTTCTACATCGCCCTCCGCAATGTCGATACGTTTGCCAATGTCGGTATTTTCTCCTCGGGTCTCATCGGCGGTTCCGGTGCCGGCCAGGCCGAGTTCAACCCTGAGGCACAGATGCCCGGCCTTATCTCCACGCCCGCCAAGTACAACAAGTTCGACCTGTTCTACCTCTCCTGCGGAGAGTCGGACAACCGCATAGGCGGCACTGCCGCTTTCTACGAGCAGCTCAAGGGCTTGGGATACAACAACCTGGTATATGAAACCTACCCTGGAGGCCACGAGTGGCACGTATGGCGCCGCAACCTCGCTTCCTTCGTACAAAAAGTATTCAAGAACGTCAAGTAGATGGATAAACTCAGCTATGCATTGGGCATGAGCATCGCCCAGAGCCTGTCGCAATCAGGCGTGGAGAAGCTCGATTTCGATGATTTCAAGAACGGTGTCAAGGACAGCCTGCTCGGCGCGAAGCCGGCGCTGTCCATGGAGGACGCCAACAAGGTGCTGAATGACTTCTTCGCGCGCGCCGAGGCCGAGGCCAGGGAGAAGAAGGCCGCGATGGCGGCCGCCTTCAAGGACGAGGGCGAGGCCTGGCTCAAGGAGAATGCCCGCAAGGACGACGTCGTCGTCCTGCCCAGCGGCCTTCAGTATAAGGTCCTAAAGCAGGGCAAAGGCCGCAAGCCCGGCCGTACCGACCGTGTCCGCTGCCATTATGAGGGCACGCTCACCAGCGGTATGAAGTTCGACAGTTCTTACGACCGCGGCGAACCTGCCGTATTCGGCCTCAACCAGGTCATCGCAGGCTGGACCGAAGGACTCCAGCTCATGCCCGAGGGCTCCGTCTACGAGCTCTACATCCCTTATCAGCTCGCTTATGGCGAGGCCGGTGCCCACGGCAGCATCCCTCCCTGCGCCGCCCTCGTCTTCAAGGTCGAACTCCTCGAAGTGCTGTAACGTCACGCCATGAAGCTGATAATTGACAGCGGCGCCACTAAAGCGGACTGGTGCCTGACCGACGGTATGGATATCGTCCGGGAGTTCAAGACGGATGGCATGAATGTGTCCGTCCTGTCTGAAGCGGATATCGCAGGCATCATAATGGAAGGGGCGGTGGCCGTCGGTAACCGCCCTGTTACCGAGGTACATCTGTATGCGGCTGGCCTGATAGAAGGGACTTCCGCCGCCGAACGCGCCAAGGAGATTCTCTCCAAAGCGTTCGGCGGCGCGTATGTCGAGGGCTTCTCCGACATGCTCGGAGCGGCCAGGGCGGCCTGTGGCCGCCGCGAAGGCATCTGCGCCATCCTCGGCACCGGTTCCAACAGCTGCCTGTATGACGGCTCCCGCATAGTGCATACCGCCCGTTCGGGCGGCTTCATCCTCGGTGACGAGGGCGGGGGAGCCTGCCTCGGCAAGTTTTTCCTGGCAGACTATATCAAGGGACTGGTCCCGGAGCCGCTGGCTTCGGAGTTCGGTGAAGCTTTCGACGTCGATTACATGACCGTTGTCCAGAAGGTCTACAAGGAACCGGCTCCTTCGGCCTATCTCGGAAGTTTCGCTCCCTGGATCCTCGAACATCGCGGCAATCCTTATGTGGATGCGCTTGTGGAGCGCAACCTGACGGACTTCTTCGAGCGCTCGCTGCTGCGGCACGGCCGCGCGGACCTGCCCGCCGGCTTCGTCGGCGGCATCGCCGCGGCCTGCACCTCGCAGCTGTACGCCCTCGCCGGGCGCTTCGGCGTCCACATCTCTCGCATCATCGCCTCCCCGATGGAAGGGCTACTGGACTATCACGGACTATGATCGAGAAGTACCCTTCCGAGTTGTTGCAGAACGCCGTGGAGGCTATCAGCTCGCTGCCGGGCGTGGGCTCGCGCAGCGCGCTGCGCCTGGCGATGCACCTGCTGAACCAGCCCAAGGAGAATGTCCATCATTTCACGGACGCCATCAACCGGCTGGCCGACGAGGTGCAGTACTGTCCGGAGTGCATGATGATTTCGGACAACGGCCTGTGCTCCATCTGCGGCGACAGGCACCGCGACCATAATACCATCTGCGTGGTGGAGAACGTCCGCGACGTCATGAGCATTGAGAATACAGGCCAGTACCGCGGCGTTTACCACGTCCTCGGCGGCATCATCTCGCCCATCGCCGGCATCGGCCCCTCCGACCTCACTATCCGCCAACTCGTCGACCGCCTCCGCCGTATGACTTCCAACTCCGCCGAAGGGGAGTATGCCCCTGAAAATTTGTGCCACCCTCGGCAACATAAGAGGGCGGGAGAGTTGGAAGTTATCCTGGCGCTGTCGGGGGATGTGGAGGGGGAGACCACCGCGTTCTACATTTACAGGCAGATCGCCGGGTTGGGCGTCAAGGTGTCGACCCTGGCGCGCGGCCTGGGCTTCGGCGACGACCTGGAGTACGCCGATGCTCTGACGCTCGGAAGGTCGATAATCAATCGTCAGATTTTCAAACCGTAATATCAAATGCTTCGCTCCATTGTCCTCGCATTGCTCCTTGCCGTTTCCCTTTGCGCCGACTGCTTCGCCGTCTCGCTCTGCTCGGGTGTGACGATGCGTGACGTGCGCCGGCGCCATGTGCTGCTCATAGCGCTGGTCTTCGGTGTCGTCCAGGCAGGTCTGCTGCTGCTCGGCTACCTCTTCGGCGACTTGTTCGTGGGCTATGTCGAGCGTTTCGCCCACTGGATCGGATTCCTGCTTCTGTTATACGTCGGAGGATCTATGATACTTGAGGCTGTCAGGGGGAAGGAGGAAGCCCGCGACCTTAATGGCCTGCGCAACATCATCGTAGCTTCCATCGCCACCAGCATAGATGCGCTAGCGGTCGGTATCTCCCTTTCAATGGAGCAGGATACGCTCTCCTCGGCGCTGCTCAAATGCGCCGCTGTCCTCGTCGTTACCGTCATAACAGTCGTCACCGGCATCCTCGGCGGGCGGCGGATCGGCACCCGCTTCGGGCGCAGCGCTGAGTTGGCTGGCGGCTGCGTCCTCATCCTGATAGGGCTGAACATACTACTCGGGGTCGTGTAAAAAAGGCCCCGCAAGTGCTTGATTTACCGAAAAAATGCATATCTTTGCAGGCTGACTTCTCCGTAACGTCAGCCAGACTTGAGTGTTTAACCCTCCCGGACCATACCGTCCGGGGACAAAAAGGGAAGCGGTATGATCAACATTTTCTACAGACTCGGCGGTAAGGTAGATTACTGCCAGTCCGAAACGGAGTTCGCCAAGCTGGTGAGGGAAGATGTCCTCTGGATTGACCTCCTCGATCCTACTGGCGAAGAAAAGAGAGCCACCGAGAGATTCCTCGGCACTGAGATCCAGAGCCGTGCACAGGCCGAAGAGATCGAGAGTTCCTCTCGCTTTTCCGAGTCCGACACCGCCATTTTCGCCAATACCAACTACTTGACCCCTTCCGACGACGAGTATATATCCTCGCCGGTATCTTTCATACTCGTCGGCAACACCCTTACCACCCTTCGCGAAGTCCCGCTGCGCAGTATCACTAGCCTTCAGCAGAAACTCTGCGCCAAGCCTTCGCTTTTCCCCGGAGGCTGGTCAGTCTTTGTCGCCATGCTCGACCAGAGGGTCGACCTCGACGCGGACATGGTCGAGATCCTCGGCAAGGATACCGCACGGTTTACCAAGCGCATCAACCAGCAGGAGGACATCAACGAAGACTTCCTGTTGGACATCAACCAGTTGCAGGAGAATACCATGGTGGTACGCGAGAACGTCGTGGACAAGCAGCGACTGATTTCCAATATCCTCAAGAGCGACCGTTATCCCGAATCCCTCGAGCCCAGACTCAACGTGCTGCTCCAGGATATCGCATCCCTGATCAATCACGCCAACTTCAATTTCGAACGTCTTGAGTATCTGCAGGATACGGTGCTCGGTCTGATCAATCTCGACCAGAACCGCATCATGAAGATCTTCACCATCATCTCCCTGCTCATCATGCCTGCCACGCTCGTCGCGAGTTTCTACGGCATGAATGTCAAGCTTCCCCTTGACGGGCTCAATCTCGCCTGGCTGCTCATCATCGGTGTAATGGCCCTTCTGGCCTTTGCGCTGTGGTTTGCGTTCAAGAAGAAAAAAATGCTTTAAGTGCTTTTTATTTCTTTGTAAATCAGATTATTTTACATACCTTTGCACGCTTTTTACCCGGCGTGCTTTTTTTATGCCGCCGGACAGGCACAAAAAATAATGTTAAACCCCTAGTTTGTTTCATTTCAAAACAATTATGGCAGAATTTTTAAACGCATCAGTTGCTCCCGAGAATTTCGATTGGGATGCTTTCGAGGGCAGTTCCTCCGTCTATGGCGGTGAGGAGAAAGAGAAGATCCGCGAGGCTTATGACCAGACCCTTTCCAAGGTCGTCGAGAACGAGGTTGTCGAAGGCGAAGTGACCGCCATCGGCAAGCGCGAGGTCATCGTGACCATCGGCGGAAAGAGCGAGGGTGTCATCTCCGCTCCCGAGTTCCGTTACAACCCCGACCTCAAGGTCGGTGACAAGGTCGAGGTCTATGTCGAGTCCGCCGAGGACCGCAAGGGCCAGCTCGTCCTCTCCCACAAGAAAGCACGCGCACTCAAGTCTTGGGACAGAGTCAACGAAGCTTACAACAATAACGAGATCGTCAAAGGTTTCGTCAAGACCCGCACCAAGGGCGGCATGATCGTCGACGTGTTCGGCATCGAGGCCTTCCTCCCGGGTTCCCAGATCGACATCAAGCCCATCCGTGACTATGATGCCTACGTAAACCAGACCATCGATTTCAAGATCGTCAAGATCAACCAGGAGTTCCGCAACGTCGTCGTCTCCCACAAGGCCCTTCTCGAGGCCGAGCAGGAGCAGAAGAGGGCCGAGCTCATCTCCAAGCTGGAGAAGGGCCAGGTGCTCGAGGGTACCGTCAAGAACATCACCAATTACGGTGTGTTCGTGGACCTCGGCGGTGTCGACGGTCTCATCCACATCACCGACCTCTCCTGGGGTCGCGTCAACCATCCCGAGGAGTTCGTTCAGCTCGGCGAGAAGATCAAGGTCGTCGTCCTCGACTTCAACGAGCAGCAGAAGCGCATCGCCCTCGGTTACAAGCAGCTTACTCCCCATCCTTGGGACGCTCTCGACGAGAATCTCAAGGTCGGTGACAAGGTCAAGGGCAAGGTCATCCTCATCGCCGACTACGGCGCATTCGTGGAGCTTGTCCCCGGTGTCGAGGGCCTCATCCACGTTTCCGAGATGAGCTGGTCCCCGAGACTGCACTCCGCCCAGGAGTTCCTGAAGGTCGGCGACGAGGTCGAGGCTCAGATCCTCACCATCGACCGCGAGAACAGGAAGATGTCCCTCGGTCTGAAGCAGCTCACCGTCAACCCTTGGGAGAACATCCGTGCCAAGTATCCGGTCGGTTCGCAGCACAAGGCCGTCGTCCGCAACATCA
Organism: Bacteroidales bacterium; assembly: GCA_017519865.1. Taxonomy (GTDB): domain Bacteria; phylum Bacteroidota; class Bacteroidia; order Bacteroidales; family UBA932; genus Cryptobacteroides. The sequence continues at coordinate 74,824 of JAFWRQ010000037.1, forward strand.
CCAACTTCGGCGTCTTCGCCGAGCTCGAGGATGGTGTAGAGGGCCTCGTCCACATCAGCGACCTCTCCTGGAACAAGATCAAGCACCCGTCCGAGATGGTTGCCAGCGGTGACACCATCGACGTCCAGATCCTTGACTTCGACGAGGCCAACCGCAAGCTCAGCCTCGGTCACAAGCAGCTCCTTCCCAACCCTTGGGATGAGGTCGAGGCCAAGTATCCCGTCGGCTCCACCGTCGAGGGTACCATCGCCGCCGTCACCGACAAGGGCGCAACCATCACCCTTGACGGAGAGGCTGAAGGCTTCGCTTTCAACCGCGAGATCCTCAAGGAGGACGGCAAGCCCGCCACCGTCGGCGAGACCCTTCCTTTCCGCGTCGTCGAGCTTCGCCGCTCCACCCGCCGTATCCTCCTCTCGCACGTGAGGACTTACGCCGAGGCCAAGGAGAAGGCTGTTGCCGCCGAGGTTGACAACACCAAGAAGGTCGTTAAGAAGATCAATTCTTCCGTCGAGCGCACCACCCTCGGTGACATCGACGCCCTCGCCGCTCTCAAGGAGAAACTCGAGAAAGGTGAGTAAGGATGGACTTCACGCTTAAGGTTATGGGCTCGGCCTCGGCCAAGCCCGTTCCCGAAAGATTCCAGAGCGCCCAAGTACTTTCAGTACGGGGGCGCTCCTTTTTAATCGACTGCGGCGAAGGCGTGCAGACCCGCCTGCAGCAGTTCGGGGTATCGCCCCTGAAGATCGACTCGATCTTCATTTCGCATATCCACGGAGACCACGTCTTCGGCATCTTCGGTCTGCTCTCCACCATGGGTATGCTCACGCGTCCCACTCCGCTCAATATCTACGCTCCGGTCTCCTTCGGACCGATCCTCAAATTCTTCCTCTCTTATTACGGGGAGGGAGTAGGCTTCGAAATACGTCACATCCCCCTCAGGATGAAGGAACTTGAAGTGGTCTACGACACTAAGTCCTTCGAGGTGCTGGCCTTCCCGCTCAATCACGGGATAGAGACTTTCGGATTCCTGTTCAGGGAGAAGAAACCCCAGCTCAACGTCTGGAAGCACATGCTGTCGCGCTATGAATTTACCCTGACAGAGATAGGTACGCTCAAGCGCGGCGAGGATGTCGTGCGCGATGACGAAGTCATCCGCTGCGCCGACGCGGCCTACGAGCCGTGGGAGCCGCGCAGTTTCGCCTACTGCTCCGACACGGCTCCGTTCCCGGAACTTGCGGGCTGGGTAGCAGGCGTGGACCTGCTGTACCACGAAACCACCTATCTGGCGGAGCACGCCGAGCTGGCCGCAAAGCGGCATCACTCGACGACGCTCCAGGCGGCGCAGTGTGCTCTCGACGCCGGTGCAAAACGCCTGGTCATCGGGCACTACACGTCGCGCGTGCGCGACATCTCCCTCTTCGAGGCCGAGTGCCGCACCGTCTTCCCGGAGACCTATGCCGCCTCCGACGGCTCCGTCTTCGACATACCTCTGGTCAAGAAAGACTAAAAAAGAGGTGGCCGTAAAGGTCACCTCTTTTTCGTGTTATTGGCTAGTAGCCGAGCTCGGTGACGGGCTGTCCCATACCGGAAGCCTCGTTGTTGTCCTTGTCGAGCTTGAAGACCATGAAGTTGTTGTTCTCCTTGGTGCAGGGAGTCCATTCGCCGCCGTCGGGGCCGTTGGGGTCGCCGTACTTTGCGAAGTTGGTCCATGCGGTCAGCATCTTCTCGGAGAGATCCCAGTCACCCTTGGTCCAGGGACGCCAGCCGTGCTGCAACGACTTGAAGACGTACCAGAGGTCGGAGGAATGGAAAGCGCCTTTCAGGCGTACGGTGACCTCGGGGTGGGAACCGTCATCCGGGAGGGGACGGGCGAACTCGTAGGCCCAGGCCTTATTGCCCTTCTCCTGGCGGTTGACGCAGAAGGCCTCGATGCCGGCGGCCATATTGCCCATATCATTCATCGTGTAGCCGATCATATAAGGGACATCGGCGAGCGTGCCGTCAAGGGCGGCTTCGTCGAAGCTCTCGCGGGATACATATCCGTCCACGAGAGGGGTGCCGCTGAGGCTTTCACGGTTGCCGGTAGCGGAAGCGTAAATTGTGCCGATGGCATGGATCGTCTCGGTCTCGGCCCTGCGCATCTTCTCGAGGGTATTGTAGCCGCCCCAGTCGAGAACCACCTTGCTGTTGAACTCGGCACGCTGGAGGGCGTTCAAGCCTTCGGGCATTGCCGGGGCCTTATACGGAGCGAGTTTGGGCTCGGCCTGGCCTGCTCCAAAGAAACCGGGGAAGCCGCTCATGGACATGCGGGGACCTGCTCCGGCGGCGTTGGGGACGGTGAGGCCGCCGGCACTCATGATGATGGCCTTGTTGAAGAGTCCGCGTGCAAGCGGGGACTCGCAGAGGGTGCGGACGGCACCGCCGCCGGCGCTCTGTCCGAAGATCATCACGTTATCGGGGTCGCCGCCGAACTGGGCGATGTTGTTCTTGATCCACTTCAGCCCCTGGATCATATCGAGGATGCCGTAGTTTCCGGAGACTCCGTTGGGGCTCTCTGCGGAGAGAAGGGGATGGGCCATGAAGCCGAAGACGCCGAGACGGTAGTTGATGGAGACGATGACTACGTCCTTGCCGGCCCATTCCTGGGCGTCGAACTCGGGTTCGGAACTGAAGCCTTCACGGTAACCGCCGCCGTGGATCCAAAGGGCTACAGGGAGTTTGGCCGCGGTGTCACCGGGTTTCTTGGTCCAGACGTTGGCGTAGAGGCAGTCCTCGCTGAACGGAGCCTCGTCGCCGTATCCCCACTCGGTGTAGTAGCCGCCCTTGTACTGGATGTGCTGGTAGCTGGGGTTGGCGAAGCGGTCTGCAAGATATACCCCGGACCAGGGCTGTACCGGCTGGGGAGCCTTCCAACGGTTATCGTTGATGGGCGGAGCGGCATAAGGGATACCGCGGAATACGAACACGTCCTTGACATTGTCGGCCAGGACACCCTGGACCTGACCGCCCTCGATGGTGAGGACAGGACTCTTGGTTTCTTTCGCCGTGCATCCGAACAGGACGAGCGCGGACAATAAGATCAATACTTTTTTCATGATGAGGCTTATTATGGTTTCAGTTTTATCTTTATCAAAGATAACCTTTATATTTCTCGAAGGAAACAGCGTCTGCCACATTGCTCCAATATCGAAATAAAATGAAGAATTATTGCTATCTTAGCGGTCGATGAAACGACAAGCATTCCTTCTCTGTATGGCTGCGGCGCTGATCCTGTCGGTGTCTGCGGCTGATACGCCCCAGCAGACATATATCGACAGGTGGGCGGCCACGGCCGTCCGGGAGATGTACCGCAGCGGAGTCCCCGCCAGCATCACGCTGGCCCAGGGCATCCTCGAGTCGCGTTCAGGTCTCTCCGCACTCGCCGCCGAGGGTAACAACCACTTTGGCATCAAGTGCCACAAAGACTGGAAAGGGAAGACTATGCGCGTCGATGATGACCGCAAAGGAGAATGCTTCAGGGTTTATGGCAGTGCGGAGGAGTCCTTCCGCGACCATTCCGATTTCCTGCGTTACTGGGACCGCTACAAGTTCCTGTTTGACTTCGATACAAAGGATTATGAATCATGGGCTTACGGCCTCAAGAAGGCAGGGTACGCCACCGACCCTTCCTATCCTGAGAAGCTCATCAAGATAATTGAGGATTACGACCTTTCGCGCTTCGACTCCATGACTCAGGCGCAGGCCGGCCGCGCTTCTTCGCGCTCCGGCGCTTCCGCCGGGCAGGCGAAGAAGTCCGAGACGCCGGCCGCCTCGCAGAAGCCTTCCAAAGGCTCTTCCGCTAAGGCGTCCAGGGCCTCCAGGGCCGAGGACCGCGCTGCGGCCAGGGCGGCCCGCCGTCAGGCCCGCCGCGAGCGCCTCGCCGCCGAGGAGGTTATTCCGGACGAGATTCCCGAGTCCCCGAATTCGATAGAGCAGGCAGTTCCGGTATCGGCTGCTGCCGCCGAAGTGTTCCACTTCAGCCTGACGCGTCCCGTGTATACCCGCAACGGCGTCCCCTTCATCTATTCCATCGAGGGCGAGACCTATTCAAGCATTGCCTCATCTTACAATCTCTTCCCTAAGGAGATCCTCAAGATCAATGACTTGAGTTCCGAGACCCGCCTCCTTCCCGGAACGGTAGTGTACCTGCAGCAGAAGAAGAACCAGGCGGAAAAGGGCCTTGACAAGTATATAGTCGAAGAGGACGGAGAGAGCCTGCGCGACATCTGCCAGCGCTTCGCGGTGCGGATGTCCGCCGTCAACAAACTCAACGGTTTCACCGCCGGCCATACCCTCCGTGAGGGTGACACCATCATACTGAGAAAACCCTAGGAGATGAAGAATATCCTGAAAATAGTGCTGGCTGTCGGCGCAGCCCTTGCCGTCGTGGCGGGTGTGCTGGCCTGGCGCTGGTATAACGACAACAAGAGGCCCAATTTCAGGCACGAGGCAGTCATATACGTCTATCCCGGCGACGATGCCGGCGAGGTCATGAAAACCATTGCCGACTCGGCAGGCGTCCTGCGGATGTCCAGCCTGGTCCGCGCTTTCGAAGACAAGAAGGTGTCCGAATACATCCAGCCCGGACGATATGTCGTCAAGCCTTCATCCTCAAGCGTTTACGTGGCTCGTATGCTGAACAACGGATGGCAGTCGCCCACGCGGCTCGTGCTCTCCGGCACGATGCGCCGCAAAGGCGACATAGCCCGCAAGATAGCTAACCAGATGATGGTGGACAGCGCCGAAGTCGCCGCCGCACTCAATGACGACGCCCTCCTTTCGGAGTTCGGTTTCAACTCCGTCAACGTCTTCTCGCTTTTCATCCCCGACACTTACGAGATGTACTGGACAGCCTCCGTCAGGGACATCCTGCAGAAGCAGAAAGATGCTTACGACGCCTTCTGGACCCCGGAGAATGTGGCCAAGGCCCAGAAACTTGGCCTGACCAAGGAGCAGGTCAGTATCCTTGCATCCATCGTCAAGGGTGAAACCAACTACGAGCCCGAGATGCCGGCCGTAGCAGGCGTATATCTGAACCGCCTGCGTATAGGCATGCTCCTTCAGGCCGATCCCACCGTAGCCTATTGCTTCGATTATGAGCCGAACCGCATCCTTCTGCGCCATCTGCAGGTCGATTCGCCTTACAATACCTACAAGTACGCCGGCCTTCCTCCTGGCCCTATCGCCGTGCCGACTAAGGCCTGCTTGAACGCAGTCCTCAATCCGGATCCGCACAACTACATCTATTTCTGTGCAAATGCCGACTTCAGCGGCACGCACGCATTCGCTTCGACCCTTGCTGAGCACATGCGCAACGCCCGCGCTTTCCAGGCCGAGCTCAACCGCCGCAACGCCTCACGCTAGACGCGCTTGACCTTGATTACGTGCTTGAGGGCGGAGATCTGTGAGATGACCTTGTCGAGCTCCATGTTGGAGGGGACGAGGATGCGGACGGAGATGTCGTAGCAACCGTTGCGATGGTCTTCGTTGACGTTGAAACTGCGTATCGAAGCCTTGAAGTTACCCACAACCTCCATGATCTTGGACATAACGGAGAAGTCCATGTCCGCCAGTATCTTGAGCGTGCACAGGAAGTCTCCCGAACTCGGGGTCTCCGACCAGATGACGCGCTGTATGCGGTAGGGGTAACGGTCCAGCAGGCGTGCAGCGTTCGGGCAGGTGATCCTGTGGATCTTGATGCCCTCGCCGCGTGTGACGAAGCCGAAGACGTCGTCGCCGTAGACGGGGTTGCAGCAGCGGGCCATCCTGTAGTCCAGGCCTTTGACATCCTTGGCATTGAGTACCAGGATGTCATCCGATGATTTGTTGCCTTTCCAGTCCTTGACGGTCAACTCATCCGGTTTGACCTGGGCGTCCTCCGGTGTCGTATTCTGCGCTACGATGAAGGCCTTGATGTCGTTGATGTCGACCGTACCTTCGCCGATGGCTCCCAGGAAGGAGTTGATGCTGGAGAACTTGTGTTTCTTCATCAACTCGCGCATCATGGAGTCCGGCAGCTCGAGTTTCCAGTTCTTGAGCCGGCGCTCCAGCAGTTCGCGTCCTTCGGCGGCTTTCTTGAACTCCGCTTCCTTCAGCTCGTGCTTGATGCGGCTCTTGGCCTTGGAAGTGACGACCCAGTTGAGCCAGTCCTGGGTCGGGCGCTGGTTCTTGCCGGTCATAATCTCCACGACGTCGCCGGTGCGGAGTTTCTCCTTGATGGACACGGCCTTGCCGTTGACGCGGGCGCCTGTGCAGCGTGATCCTATGCCGCTATGGATGTTGAAGGCGAAGTCCAGGACCGAAGACCCGGCCGTGAGCTTGCGGAGCTCTCCGGAAGGGGTGAAGACGAATATCTCCTTGGAAGGCGGGACGGGAAGGTCGTCTTCGCCCTCGTAGTCCGGAGGCGAGAGGGTCTCAGTCGAGCCGTGCTCCAGCGAGCTGCGAACGGCGTTCAGCCACGCATCCAGCGCCGCTTCCTGCTTGATGCCCTTGTAGGACCAGTGCGAGGCCAGGCCTTTCTCGGCCATCTCGTCCATGCGCTTGGTCCGGATCTGCACCTCGAGGCAGGCGCCTTCAGCATTCTTGACGGTGATGTGCAGGGATTCGTAGCCGTTGGGCTTGGGGTTGGAGATCCAGTCGCGCAGTCGGGAGGTGTCGGACTCGTACTCCTCGGTCACGAAGCCGAAGACCTTCCAGCAGAGGGCGTGCTCGACGGCGCGGTCCTCCTCGCAGTCGATGATGAAGCGTATGGCGAAAACGTCATAGACCCCGTCGAAGTCGACTTTCTGCTTCTGCATCTTCTTCCAGATGGAAAATGCGGTCTTGGTGCGGGCCTTGAGCTTGTATTTTATGCCCGCCTCGGAAAGGGTGGCTTTCAGGGGTTCGATGAACTGGGTGGTGATGAGCTGACGGTCACGTTCCGTGGCCTTGAGACGGTTGGTGATGGCGCGGTACTCCTCGGGTTCGGCGTATTTGAAGTAGATGTCCTCCATCTCGCTTTTCATGTTGTAGAGGCCTAGCTGGTGGGCGAGGGGAATGTAGAGAAGGAGGGTCTCGAGCTGCTTGCGTTCGCGGGAGGCCTTGGGGAAGAGCTCCAGGGAGCGCATGACCTCAAGGCGGTCGGCGAGCTTGAGTACGACTACGCGCGGGTCGGTTGAGTAGCTGACTATCAGTTTCTTGTAATTGTCGGCTTCCAGACGGGTGTCCTTGGGCTTGATGGTGGCTATCTTGTTCAGCCCGTCCACCATCGTGAGGATGTCGCGGCCGAAGAGCCCGTCGGGGATGATGCCGGGCTCGGTCCTGCCACGCGTCGCCTCGTGCAGGAACACTGCGGCGACGCACTCGGGACCGAGGCCGATCTCTCCTGCCGCGATCCTGGCGACGTTCTCGGCATGCTCGATGAAAGGGGCGCCGTTGCCGCGCTTCTCGCCTTCAAGTGCTTTGCAGGCTATGTCGTAGGCCGCTTTGACAAGGGCCCTGTCCGCGTCTGTATACGAGGGGAACAGTTCTTCGATCCTTTCCATAGTCCGTGTCGTTAACCGTGTGTCTACACAAAGTTAATCAAATTTTCAGAACTGGAAATAGATGAAGGCTTGAAGGTCGGCGGTTATGAACTGATAGACGACAAAGACTACGGCGACGACCGCCAGTACCATCACAGGCAATGGAAGCATAGCGAAATTGAGCCTGTACCAGCGCTTGAAGCGCTCGGGCAGCCAATGGATGACCATGCCTATGATGATGAGGATGAATACATTGCGGTATTCGTGGCAGATCTGGGGGATGACGGAGAGGTTCCAGGAGGAACCGATCTGCTGAACCATATTCCTGGCGGTGCGCCAAGCTACTTCGTTGGCCGTGGCCGGATCAAGGTTGGAACCGCTTCGGAAGAACAGGCGGGTGAACGTGATGAAGGTGAAGGTCTGGGCGACGCCCCACACCGTTCCGAGGGTCTTGAAAGGCTTCTTTCCTCCGCAAAGATGGTAGATATAACGCACCAGCGTGCCGGCGCAGACGACCAGGGTCCAGACTTTCAGAAGATTGAAGACAGGGGCTGGCGCGACCCTGGCCAGGACGGCACAAGCCGCCGTCGACAGCGCCACGACCGCCATGCGCAGGTGCCAGTTCATATCCTTCCAGAACTGATATCCTATGGTTCCCAGGCCGTTGAGGCCGCCCCAGATGATGAAGTTCCAGCTGGCGCCATGCCAGAGACCGCCCAGCAGCATCGTGATGAAGCGGTTCATATTGGCGGTGATTTTCTTGCGGCGCGAGGGCGTCAGCCAGGCGACGACGCCGACGATGGCTGCGAACGACAGGACGCCGACACCCACCCAGACGCTTCCGGAGAGCCATACGCCCAACGCTGCGAACACCAGTGTCCAGAAATAGGTCCCGAACGTGGCGTTTCTGTTTCCGCCGAGGGGTATGTACAGATAGTTCTTGAGCCAGCGGCTGAGCGACATGTGCCATCGCCTCCAGAAATCCTGCGGATTGGTGGCCTTGTACGGAGAATTGAAATTCTTGGGCAGGTAGAAGCCCATCAGCATCGCTACGCCGATGGCTATGTCGGTATAGCCCGAGAAGTCGGCATAGACCTGGAGCGAGTAGCCGAATATGGCGCAGAGATTCTCGAAGCCCGTAAACAGCATGGGATTGTCGAACACCCTGTCGATGAAGTTCACTGCGATGTAGTCGCTCAGTACTATCTTTTTTATCAAGCCGTTAAGAATCCAGAACACCGCGATGCCGAACTGTTTCCGGCCGAGGAACCACGGCCTGTACATCTGCGGGATGAATTCGCTGGCACGGACGATGGGCCCGGCCACGAGCTGGGGGAAGAAACTGACGAAGAATCCGAAATCCAGGATGTTGTCAACCGGCTTCAACTGTCCTCGATAGACGTCGACGGTGTAGCTGATGACCTGGAAGGTAAAGAACGAGATGCCCACCGGCAGCACGATGCGGTCCACGCTCCAGCGCTCCATACCGACCATCTTGTTACCTGCCCAGGAGAACACGTCGAAGACCTTGAAGTCCACTCCGAGGAGGTTGTTCACCACGTCCGTGAAGAAATAGGCGTACTTGAAGTAGCAGAGCAGGAACAGGTCGATGCAGATGCTCAGGATCAGCCAGGCCTTTTTGCCCCCTTGCGTGCGGGAAGCGTATATCCGTTTGGCTATCAGGAAGTCGGAGCAGGTGACGAAGATGAGTATAAGGACGGAAAGTCCGCTGGTTTTGTAGTAGAAGAACAGACTGACGAAGAACAGGAAGGCATCCCTGAGGAGCCTGCGGCTCTTTACGAGCGTAAATCCGGCGAATACGAAGGCGAAGAACGCCCAGAAATAAAACTGGGTGAACAGCAGGGGAGAGCCCGCGTCGAACGCGAACACCCTGTGCAGGAATGCGCCTATCGTAGCCGTGCCTTCCATCAGTCGTGATGCATGTTATAGTCTTCCGCTATGGCGTTGTACAGCAGGTCTCCCAACAGTACGTACCCTTCGGTGGTGAAATGCAGCCTGTCAGACTTGACCAGGCCGGCGTCGCGCCATTTGATGACGCTGTTCCTGCCTCCCATTATGTCGTAAACGTCCCAGACGGCTGCGCCGTACTCCTCCGCCAGATCGAACATGGCCTTCTGCACGGTCGGACCGTTGACGTTGTATGTCATTCCGCGGCTGATGTAGCGGTAGCTGTCGTTGTTGGTGATGAAGATGAAGGCGCAGTCAGGGGACTCCTCCCGGATGAGGCGGATGAGCCTGCGGTAATTCTCCTTGAAACGCTCCGGCTTGAAATCCGAGGCTTTGCAGGCTGAGTCGTTGATGCCTACGGCGAAGATGGCGAGGTCCGGTCGTACCAACTGGAGATCGCGAGGCAGGTCCTGACACTTGTCAAGCCAGGTCGTGAGCTGCGCCCCGTTGACACCGGAGCAGTAATAGTCTATGCCCCTTCTGCCGCTAATAGGCTGTGTGCCTGTGAGCGTGAAGTCCTCCCCTTCCGGGATATGGAAGCCTATCGTAACGGTGTCGGTAACTTCCGGAAGTTCGAACAGATAGCTCTGGGTGGGCTCGTCGTACGAGAATGACAGGGTGTCAGTGCCGCTGACGAGGATTGGATAAGCCTCCGGTGAGGAGGCGTAGCCAAGGACGCGGAAGCGGTCGAAGCGCCAGAGCGTGTCGGGACTGATTCCCAGGCCTATGCCAACGGTCGCCAGGGAGTCGGCGGTCCTGGCCGCTATGCCCATGATGCCGAAGCGCGGGTTGAGGTCCTTGTGCGTGCTTGCTGCCATCGCCGAGGTCCATTCCCCGGTGAAGGAGGTTCGGAAACTCTTGTCGGAGTTGGTCTTGGCGATACGGTAGGGGAATATGAATCCGCGTTCTCCCTGGAGGGAATCCGCCATCCTTGTCAGGTTCTCCTGCATACGGTAGGAGAAATGCCCGGCCTGCACGTGGGAGCCTCCGACGTGCCATACCCTGACATTGCGCCCCTGGCCGTACATCAGGGAGTCCAGAAGGCCGTAGAAACGGTCCTGGGCATCGCGCGAGCCGGGGAAGTGCAGCGCGGTGCGGTCAAGATGCACGCATGCCGGCTGTGGAGCGATCTCCTTCAAGGGCAGTTCCTGTGCGGATGCGGTCAAGCATGCTAATGCGAGGAGTACTAAGCAAAGGGTCCTATTCATAGTTGGCAAGTTTGTAGTATTCGTAATAGAGCATCAGGGTCTCGTAGAGCATATCTCCCATCTTGGCGGCACCCCGACGCGTGAAATGGATGTAGTCCTCGTTCGCGAGGGGCGGGCTCTGCCTGACCCACTGGGTCATAGAGCCCTGGCCTCCCATCGCGGCGTACATATCCCAGTATGCCGCACCGGAGCGTACGGCGGTGACGCGCAGGGAGTCGACGATTGCGGGCAATTGCTTGTATGTCTGCATCTTTCCCTGTATGGTCGTGGACATGTCAGAGGGGCCGATGAAAAGTATCCTGGCTCCTGGAGCCTGTTCCTGCAGGTACACGATCTGTCTGGCGATGTCGCTGCAGAAGTCGGAGATCTGCTTCTCTGTCTTCGTGAACGGCACGGAGTTGCCACCGTACTGCAGGATGATGAGGCGGACGTTCTCGGTGTTGTAGAAGCCTGACAGCTGGTCGGCTTTGATGCCGGTGAAAACCAGGCCGGAGCAGCCGCGCATGGGGATGTTGTCCACGCATACTCCGGTTTCGCGGTCGAGCATTACGCCGTAGATGTCGTGGCTTCCGGAGTGCGTCACGCTGACGCGTTCCGTGCTGTCAGGTAGATGGAAAACGATATGGCGTATGCTGTCGGAGGCTGCAGGCTCCTGTATGGCTCCGTTGCACTTGACATACAGGTCGCTGCCGGCCGAAAGCAGCGTCAGCCTGTTGAAATATCGGCTCGGCGAGACATTTTCCTTAACGGGGAAGAATGTGGTGGTGACGGTGCCGTCGTAATGGCTTTTCTGCGCCAGGGGGCCGTAGCGGCCGGCGGCGCCGCGCATCTCGGCCGGGCCGTAGGCCAGGTAGCGCCGCGGCTCCGCCGAACTGCCTTCGGAGATGCTGAAGGTATAGTACTGGTCCAGGACGGGCAGGAGGCCCGGTCCGCCCCCGCCGAAGCGGGTCTGGAGACTGTCGCGGAGGATGTTGCTGATGCGGTCCTCCTCAATCTGCGAGTCTCCGTAATGCATTATGCGCACCCTGTGGCTGCCGGCGCTGTCCAGGGCGACGAAAAGGCTGTCGAAGAAAGCCAGGTCATCCTGAGGCAGATGGATACGTGCAGGGTCGTTGGCGAAGAAGTCCAGGAAGTCGTTCTTCCTTGCCTCGCGGATGGCGGCCATACGCCTGGCCATCAATTCCTCCGGAGTCTCTCCTTCATCTTCCTCTCCGCGGAGGATCTCTTCGAGGGAGGGCATCCGCAGGGTTACGGGGCCCAACTGTATGCCGTCTGACGGGAATACGTGACACAGGACAGCGAGCGCTGCGATGGCCGATAGGATGAAAAGCAGTATGGAGTGCGCTTTCATCGGCTATTTGTCTTTCCAGACCTTGAGATACTCCTGCAGGGCCCACATCTCGTCGCGGTACTTGGCGGCTGCGGCAAAGTCCAGTTCCGCGGCGGACTTCTTCATCCGCCTGCGGTCCTCTTCGACCATCTTCTCCACCATCTCCCTTGTCATAGACCGTATCACGGGGTCCTGGAGGACCGCCGCAAGGTCGGCCTTGACGTATCCGTCGACATAGGCGGTCTTCTCCTCGCGGCGCGAGTCGAGACCGAGGTCGACGGACACCGTGCCGCGGCCGAGTTCCGACGGATCCGGGATGTATGTCGGATCCTCCCAGGAGTTCGGGGCGCTGAGACGGTTGAGGCCGTTGGTGAGCCTGACCTTGCCTTCCTTGCCGCCCAGTTCGGAAGCGAGGACGTTGTGCTTGACCTCTACCTGGGTGGGTGTGATGTGGTGTATCTCGTTGTATTCTATCTGCTTGGCCCTGCGGCGGTTGGTCTCGCGTATGGTCTCCTCCATGGATTTGGTGATGATGTCGGCATACATGATGACCAGTCCGTTGACGTTGCGGGCGGCCCGGCCAGCGGTCTGGGTGAGGGCCCTGCCGGTGCGTAGAAAGCCTTCCTTGTCTGCGTCGAGGATGGCGACGAGCGACACGGAAGGGATGTCCAGACCCTCGCGCAGGAGGTTGACGCCCACGAGGACGTCGAAGAGTCCGTTCTTGAAGTCCTCGATGATCTCCACGCGCTCGGTCGTGTCCACGTCGGAGTGGATGTAGCGGCAGCGTACACCTATTTTGGCGAGATACTCGTACAACTCCTCGGCCATTCTCTTGGTCAGGGTGGTGACGAGCACGCGCTCGTCCCTTTCGGCGCGCGTGCGGATTTCCTCCACGAGGTCGTCCACCTGGTTCTCGATGGGCCGGACCTCGATGGGAGGGTCCAGCAGGCCCGTCGGACGGACGACCTGCTCCACGACGAGTCCTTCGGACTTCTCGAGCTCGTAGTCCGCCGGCGTGGCGCTGACATAGACCTTCTGGCCGGTGATCGCTTCGAATTCTTCGAAAGTCAGGGGACGGTTGTCGGCTGCAGCCGGCAGGCGGAAACCGTATTCGACGAGTATGGACTTGCGGGAGTGGTCCCCGCCGAACATAGCGTGTATCTGGGGGAGAGTGACGTGGCTCTCGTCGATGAACGTTATGAAATCGTCCGGGAAATAATCGATCAGGCAGAACGGTCTCTGGCCGGGCTTGCGCCCGTCGAAATATCGCGAATAATTCTCGATGCCGGGGCAGTAGCCCATCTCCTTGATCATCTCGAGATCGTACTCCACGCGCTGCTTCAAACGCTTGGCTTCCAGGTTCTTGCCAATGCTCTCAAAGTAGTCTAGCTGAACCTTGAGGTCGTCCTGGATATGGCTTACGGCGGCTATGCCGCGCTCCTTGGTCGTGACGAAATTGTTGGCCGGGTAGATGGAGATCTCGTCGATCTCTTCGATGCGGGCGCCGGTCACGGGGTCGATCACGGAGATGCTCTCGACCTCGTCGCCGAAGAACTCGATGCGGATGGCATCGTCCGCTCCGCCGAGATAGACGTCAACAGTATCGCCGCGGACGCGGAAGGTTCCGCGCTTGAACTCCACCTCGGTCCGGGAATAAAGCCCGTCCACGAGTTGGTAGAGCAGGCGGGTAAGCCCCCTCTGCTCGCCCTTCCTGACCACGACGGTCTGCTCGTGGAAGTCGTCGGGGTTGCCGATGCCGTAGAGGCACGATACGCTGGAGATGACGATGACGTCGCGCCGCCCGCTCAGCAGGGCGCTGGCGGCGCTCAGGCGCAGTTTCTCGATCTGGTCGTTGATGCTGAGGTCCTTCTCGATGTAGGTGTCGCTGTTGGGCAGATACGCCTCCGGCTGGTAGTAGTCGTAGTACGATACGAAATACTCCACCGCATTGTCCGGAAAGAACGATTTGAACTCGCCGTAAAGCTGGGCTGCGAGAGTTTTGTTGTGGCTGAGGATGAGTGTGGGACGCTGCAGTCTCTCGATCACGTTGGCCATCGTGAAGGTCTTGCCGGAGCCCGTGACGCCGAGCAGCGTGACATCCGTCACGCCGTCCCGCAGGGCGGAGCAGAGCTGGTCGATGGCCTCCGGCTGGTCTCCGGAAGGCTTGAAGGGGGACTGTATCCTGAATTTCATTACTGGTACCTTGCGAGGAACTCCAGGTCGTTGTCGGCCTTGATGCGGTCGATGATGGTGCAGACGATACGGAAGGTACGGCTGTCCTTGGTATAGACCGCCGGGGTGATGAATTTCACGCGGCCCTGTCGCAGAAGTTTCTGCGAACTGGCATGCTTGCGCGAATTGTTCGGGTCGAAAACGGCAATGGCGTAGCCCCCGAACATCTTGACGATCTTCATGCATGGGATGTCGGTGTCTCCGTCGCCGAAATAGATCATGTGGCTGAAAGGTATGCGCTTCTTGTCGTCGGCGATGCTGGAGTTGACCATCTTGGTGTCGCGGGAACTGAAGATACCCTTGCTGATCTTGAAGAGGAACTGGGTCTTGGCGGTATAGTCCACGGCTATGCCCGGCCACTCCGCTTCGCCATTCTCGTCGTAGATGAACGTGCCGGCGAAGATATGCTTGAACTCTCCTGCGATGGGGGAGCCCTCGATGATCTCCTTGAGGCCGGAGGAGTTGATATAATGCTCGATCTTCACTCCGTGGGCCTCCCCGTAGGCGTTGACCATCCTGAACCATTCCCTCACGCCCTCGTACAGTTCGATGTGCTTGCCGAACTCCTTGAACTCCTTGCGACGCAGGGGTATGTTATTCTTCTTCGCCTCGTCGAACATCAGTTTCATGTACGCGAGGATATTGCTGGCATCCTGGCCTCTGGCAATGCTGTCGCTCTTGGTCCAGAACTCCTCAGGGGTCTGTCCAACGGCCTGGATGAAGCCGAATTCCTGCATATTGCCCGGAGAGAGGGTTCCGTCAAAGTCATAGACTAGCGCGATAATTGGTTTCTTTCTCATTTCCTTTGGATGAATTCACGAAAAATAGGGGAATTTCGCCACATTTATTCAATTTGTATCGGCCAAATGTTTATTTTAGCGAATAAAAACAAATCAAAATGGACCCTGACTATCTTAGCAAACACTACCTATGGAAACTCCAGGAGACTGTCAAATCCTGCTGGGACAAAAAGGCTTTGTGCAACTACGGCGGTGAATCCTTCACTTTCCGTGATCTGGCCACAAATATAGGCAAATTCCATCTACTTTTCGAAAAATCCGGCATCAGAAAGGGCGACAAGGTGGCCATCTGCGCCAAGAATACCGCCCGCTGGGCCGTGTCGTTCTTCGCCATCAACACTTATGGCGCGGTTGCTGTCCCTATACTGTGTGACTTCCATCCGGACAGTATCAACCACCTGGTGGACCATTCCGAGAGCATAGCGTTCTTCGTCGACGGTGACATCTGGGCTAAACTGGACATTAAGAAGATGCCTCAGGTCAGAAGTGTCGTCAATGTCCAGGATTTCTCCGTTCTGTATTCTTCCGACGGCCTGATGGAGAAGGCTTTCGCCGGGCTTGACGAGTCTTTCGCCGCGAAGTATCCTTCAGGATTCTCCCGGGACGACGTCTCGTATCCCACGGACAATGCCGAGGACCTCGCCATCATCAACTATACATCCGGTACGACGAGTGCTCCCAAGGGCGTCATGCTGAAGTACGACAGTTTCACCGCCACCGTCGAGTATGCCCAGACCAACGTCAAGGCCACCCCTGAAGACACGCTGGTATCCATGCTGCCCATGGCGCACATGTACGGCCTTGCTTTCGAACTGACATATCCCCTTTGCTCGGGAGTCACCATCTATTTCCTCGGCAAGACCCCTTCGCCCAGCCTCCTGCTCAAGGCGATGAAGGACGTGCGTCCCTATATGATAGTGACTGTGCCGCTGGTTATGGAGAAGGTCTACAAGTCTTCGCTCAAGCCTATGCTCCAGAAACCCGCCATCAAGATAGCGACCAGGATCCCCGGCATCCGGGGCATCATCTTCAAGAAGATGCGCGAGGGGCTGGATGCCGCGTTCGGCGGCCGCTGCGGGCATTATATCATGGGCGGTGCTCCGCTCAATCCCGAGGTAGAGGACCTTTTCCGCAAGATAAAGCTGCGCTATACCGTCGGTTATGGCATGACCGAGGCCTGTCCGCTTCTCGCCTATGAGGATCCCGCCCGTTTCGTCAAGGGATCCTGCGGCAAGCCTGTGACCTGCGCCAAGGTGCGTATCGACTCCGAGGACCCGCAGCATATCGCAGGTGAGATCCAGGCCAAAGGCCGCAACATCTGCCTCGGCTACTTCAAGAATCCGGAGGCATCCGCCGGCGCCTTCACCGAGGACGGTTTCCTGCGCACCGGCGACCTCGGTGTCATGGACGCCGACGGCAATATCTTCATCAAGGGACGTTCCAAGAGCATGATCCTTTCCTCCAACGGCCAGAACATCTATCCCGAGGAGGTCGAGGCCGTCGTGAACAGCCAGAACTACGTCGTCGAGTCCGTCGTGGTAGACAGGGCGGCCAAGCTTGTGGCACTCGTGTACCTCGATGAGGATGCCATCAAGAAAGCCGGGCTCGATGCCGAGGCCCAGTCCGACATCCCCGAGGACATCCGCATCGCTTCCAATCGTAAGCTTCCGGCCTACAGCCAGTTGGCCAAGGTTGAAATCGTGCCCGTCCCCTTCGAGAAGACTCCCAAGATGAGCATCAAGCGCTTCCTCTACAAATAGAGACTGACATTTCGTCAGTCCCTGGCGGACTGGAACGCTATTTGACTGATATATGTGTGTTGCCTTGCGGCGACACACTTTTTTTGTATACAAATACATTCAGATATGGAAAACAAAGGTAAAATCGGAGTGACTACCGAGAATATATTCCCGGTCATCAAACAGTTTCTTTATTCCGACCACGAGATCTTCCTGCGCGAACTGGTGGCCAATGCCGTCGACGCCACGCAGAAGATGAAGGCCCTTGCCCTCAGCGGGGATGTCAAGGACGAACTGGGAGACCTCAAGGTGCGCATCGAACTCGACGAGTCCGCAAAGACCCTCAAGGTCATCGACGAAGGCATCGGTATGACCGCAGAGGAGGTGGACAAGTACATCAACCAGATAGCGTTTTCTTCGGCAGGGGAGTTCCTTGAGAAATACAAGGACCAGATAGGCAACATCATAGGCCATTTCGGCCTGGGCTTCTATTCCGCCTTCATGGTGTCCGAGAAGGTCACCATCGAGTCCCTGAGCTGGAAAGATGGCGCCAAGGCCGTGAAATGGACCTGCGACGGCAGTCCGGAATACACGATGGAGGATTGCGACAAGGCCGGCCGCGGCACCGTCATAACCCTTTATCTGGACAAGGACTCCGAGGAGTTCGCGGCCAAGGGTCGCATCCAGCAACTGCTGAACAAGTACTGCAAGTTCATGCCCGTTCCCATCGTATTCGGCAAGGAGCAGGAGTGGAAGGACGGCAAGTACGTCGACACGGACAAGGATAACGTCATCAACAAACTTGAACCCATCTGGACCAAGGCACCTTCGAGTCTCAAGGAAGAGGATTATATGACCTTCTACAAGGATCTCTATCCTATGGAGGAGGAGCCTATGTTCCACATCCACCTGAACGTCGATTACCCGTTCAACCTCACCGGCGTGCTCTATTTCCCGAAGATCAAGGAGAGGATGGCCATCGACAAACACAAGATACAGCTCTACTGCAACCAGATGTTCGTTACCGACCACGTCGACAACATCGTCCCCGACTTCCTGACGCTGCTCCACGGTGTCATCGACTCGCCGGACATCCCGCTGAACGTGTCCAGGAGTTATCTCCAGAGCGATGCCAACGTCAAGAAGATCTCCACGTACATCACCAGGAAGGTTGCCGACAGGCTTGAAGAAATATTCAAGAATGAGCGTCAGGCCCTCGAGGGCAAGTGGGACAACCTCAAACTCTTCATCGAGTACGGAATGCTGACCGACGAGAAGTTCTGCGAGCGCGCCCTGAAGTTCGCCCTGCTCAAGAATACGGACGGAAAGTTCTTCAGCCTGGACGAGTACCGCACCGCCATCGAGCCGATGCAGACCGACAAGGACAAGAAGGTCGTGTATCTGTATGCGACAGACGTCGAAGGCCAGTATCCTTTCATCGAGGCCGCCAAGGCGCAGGGCTATGACGTACTGCTCATGGACTGCGAACTGGATTCGCACTTCGTGAACCTTCTCGAGAGCAAGGTCGAGAACACCCGCTTTGTCCGCGTCGATTCCGACTCCGTATCGAACCTGATTCCCAAGGAAGACCGGGTCAAGTTCGAGATGAAGGAAGACGAGCGCTACGACCTCGAGAATATGTTCAAGGCCGTGATGCCTTCAGAGAACGAGTATTACGTCATCGGTGACAACCTCGGCGAAGATGCAGCCCCTATCCTCATCACACAGAGCGAGTTTATGCGCCGCTACCGCGAGATGAGCGCGCTCGGCGGGGGAATGAACTTCTATGGCGAAATGCCGAAGTCGTACAATATCACTGTCAATATGGACAATCCGCTCGTGGCTCAGGTGCTGGCCGCCAAGAAGGAAGGCGTAGCGCCGCAGGGCGAGCTTCCGCCGGAGGCTCCGAAGGACGCCTCCGATGCGGAGAAGGAAGCCGCCCGTCAGGCGCGCGACGACGTGCGTCACGCACACAAGGCCGATGTCGAAGCCTTCGCAAAGGACAACGAGATCCTGCACCAGATAACCGACCTGGCCCTGCTTGCCAACGGTATGCTTAAGGGCAAGGCGCTCAGTGACTTCATAGCGCGAAGCGAGAAAGTCGTCAGGGACGCTTTCCTGAAATAGAAAAAAGGACCCCGCGGGGTCCTTTTTCTATTTTCTGCCTATCAGTTCGAGGAATTCGTTCCTCGTCCTGGCCGAACTCAGGAAGATGCCCGAGAAGGCGGAGGTAGTGGTGATGGCGTTCGATTTCTGCACACCCCGCATGGACATGCACGTGTGCTGGGCCTCGATGACCACAGCGACTCCCAGAGGGTGGAGCGACTCCTCGATGCAATTGCGGATCTGGACCGTCAGGCGCTCCTGGACCTGCAGCCTTCGGGCGTAGGTCTCGACTACACGTGCGATTTTGCTCAGGCCAGTTATCTTTCCGTTGGGGATATATGCCACGTGGGCCTTACCGATGAAGGGACACATGTGATGCTCGCAGAGAGAGTACAGTTCGATGTCCCGGACAATTACCATCTGCTTGTATTCCTCGTCGAAAATGGCCTTCTGGATTATCTCAGTGCCGTTCTGGTCATATCCCTGAGTCATGAACTGAAGGGCTTTGGCCACGCGCTCAGGGGTCTTGAGCAGCCCTTCGCGCTGCGGATCTTCACCTATCAGGCGGAGGATTTCCTTGACGTGTAACGCCAATTCTTCAGTGACTTTTCCGTCGTATTTTTCTTCTTTGATATATGGCATAGGATATGCAGTATTTTTTTCTATCTTTGCGGAAAATTTGTTCCGCAGACAAAATTAGAAAAAAATAACAACAACTTAACTTTTTACCGAGATATGTATTGGACATTGGAATTTGCCGGCAGCCTGGACGACGCACCGTGGCCGGCAACAAAGGACGAACTCATCGACTATGCCAACCGCTCCGGCGCCCCCGAGGAGGTCATCGAGAACCTCCAGGAGCTCGAGGATGACGGTGAGATATACGAAAGCATCGAGGACATCTGGCCCGATTACCCCACCAAGGAAGACTTCTTCTTTAACGAGGAAGAGTATTAAGAGAGAATCTTACTCTTAACATACTGATTTACAGCGAGATAAGCAATATTAATTTGTTTGTCTCGCTGTCATTTTAAGGCGTTTGTTTGCCGAATTTGTTTGTCTAAATCGCTAAAAATCGCTAAAAAAAGTGGTTTGTTTGTCTAAAATTCATTATGTTTGTACATCCTCGTGAGTATCGGGGAAAGAACAATCAATGGGCAGACCGAAACGAATATATCCCCTTGGAAAATTTAGGCTCCGGACACCGAAGAATCCGGAAAAGGAGAAGGCATATCCGATTGAACTGGAGTATACCTGGAAT
Organism: Bacteroidales bacterium; assembly: GCA_017519865.1. Lineage (GTDB taxonomy): Bacteria > Bacteroidota > Bacteroidia > Bacteroidales > UBA932 > Cryptobacteroides. Next base: position 95,009 of record JAFWRQ010000037.1, read on the forward strand.
CGACAGATTGTCCGGAAATCAACGAATGTCTTTGTCAAGGAGAGTGACTGGAATCAGAAAGGGAATCAAGGTCGTGGAGAGATCCGCGCCAGCTACGGCGAAGAATACAAGCGACTCAACAGGATGCTGCTCTCCCGTGTCGAGAGAGTCGATTCCCTGCTCGCCGAGTATAATGAAAAGCATCCGCATCAGATTACGGTGGCAGTTATCACCGACATCCTTGCCGACAAGCCTCTACTCAGAAAAGACCAAGGGAAGGATTTCGTTGAATTCGCTATCGAGCGCCTGAATTCCGACTATGCGAGGAATCGGAT
>JAFWRQ010000004.1 GCA_017519865.1 Bacteroidales bacterium
ACGAAGCCGATGTTACCCTTGCGGAACTTGGTGCGCTCCTTTTCCTTAAGGCCGCCGACTTCGGTGCCGAGGAGTTCGTAGGAACCGCTGGTGGGATTGTCCAGCAGGCCGAGGATATTGAGCAGCGTGGACTTGCCGCAGCCCGAAGGGCCCATGATAGCGACGAACTCACCGTCCTTGATTTCGAAGGAAACGCCGTTGAGGGCAGTGGTCTCGATCTCTTCCGTCCGGAAGACTTTGCAAAGGTTGGAAACTTTGATCATAATTATTTGATATTTAATTGTTTCTAGAATACTAATACATCTGAATCACCATAGGTATCATAACCGGAGGTGATGACTTTCTCGCCGGGCTCAAGGCCCTCGAGGACTTCGTAGTACTGGGGGTTCTGGCGACCGATGCGGATTTCGCGCTTGACGGCCTTGGAACCCTCTTTGTTGACTACGTATATCCACTTGCCTCCGGTTTTCTGGTAGAAGGTCCCGCGCGGTATGATGACTGCCTCTTCCGGTTGGCCCAGTTGGAGATTGAGGTAGTAGGTCTGGCCGCTGCGGATGTTGTCAGGCTGCTCGCCGTCGAACTTGAAGTCCGCTTTGAACTTGCCGTCGCGGACCTCAGGGTAGACTTTCCGGATGATGGTCGAATAGGTGTCTCCCTGGCGTTCGAAGGTGGCTTCCAGGCCATCTACGACGCGGTCAATGTAGTGTTCGTCGATCTGTGCTTCCACCTTGTAGGTTCCCACGGAGTTGATCTGTCCGATCTTGGTGCCGGCGGCGATCGACTGGCCAAGGACAACGTCCAGCAGGCCGAGCTCGCCGTCGATGGGCGCTTTCACGATGAGGTTGCCCTTGCGCTTGCGGATCATCGACATGTTCAAGAGCATGTTTTCCAGCGACTCCTCCATGCGGTCGATCTGGGTGCCGCGGTAGAGGCTGTCCTGCTTGGAACGCTCGCGGATGAGCTCGTATTTCTGCTGGGCGAGCCTGTAGTCCTCCTCGGCCTTCAGATAGTCTTCCTTGGCGATGAGTTTATCCTCGTAGAGGGCCTTCTGCTGCTCGTAGGCGCGCTTCAGGCGGTCCACCTGGGTGCCGTACTCCAGTTCGTTCTGGCGGACATCCAGTTTCTGTTGCTCCATCTGGATCTGGGTGTTGCGCAGGATGTTCTCCTTCTCGGCCAGTTCGGCCTCGGAGTTCAGGATCTGGAGGTCCAAGTTGTCGTTATTGAGGATGAGGATGGCGTCTCCCGCCTTTACCGGCGAACCTTCCTCGATGAGAATCTGCTCGACGATGCCGCCTTCCTGCGGGCTCAACTGTACGGTAGTCATCGGCTGCACGCGGCCGCTAATGCGGATATAATCATTGAACTCGCCCTTCACGGCACTCGACACCGTGATGGTATCCTTGTCCACCCGCAATGTCTTATTGTTGGGACGGACTATCAGATAGATGATGAATGCCAGCAGCAGTGCGGCGAGCCAGTAAGGCAGGGCTTTCTTGGTGAACGCCACTCTCCATCCGGTCTTCTTTTCAATTGGCTTATCCATATTATTGTTGGTCTATATATTCTACTCCGTTGTAATACTTTACTACAGCCTGTTTGATGAGATACTTGAACAGGCTGTTCATCTCGTCGGCCTGCGCTTTCAGGTAATTGTTGTTCGCGGTCTGGAACTCCAGGGGAGAGATCAGACCCTGTTCCAGCTTCTTGAGGTTCAGGTTGTAGGCCTCGGCCTGGACCTCGGCCTTGTGCTGTGCCTGCTGGTAAGCGGTCGCGGCACCGTCACGGTCCTGGACAGCCCTGCGCACCTCGCTCTCCACATCCCTTTTCTTCTGATCCAACTCGGCGGTCGCCTTCTGCAGCGCATGGCGCTTGCGGGAGACCGTCGAAAGCCGGGAAAGCCTGTTGAAAATAGGGATGGAAACGGAGACTTCCACATACTCACCGCCGTTGTTGCGGAACTGGTCCTGGAAAGCGGCCGTCTGAGAGCCTTGATAAGTGTAGTAGCTCGTGCTCCAGCCGGCATACAGGCCCACGGAGGGCAGCGTCTGCCACTTGGCCGTGTTCAGCTCCCGCTTGGCGTTGAGCTCCTGCCAGGAAGCAATCTGGACCGCCGGGTTATGCTCGAGAGCGAAGTCCACAACCGAACTTGTGGAGACGGGCTCCACCTGTCGGACCGGCATCGAGGTGTCGATGACAAGTTCCTCGTCCACAGGCCAGAACATCAGGTCGGAGAGCGTCATCTTCTGGCTTTCGTACTGGTTTCGGGTGTTGATCAGGTCGTACTGGCGGTCAGCGAGGTCGGCCTCCATCTGTACGACGTCGGCATGGCCCTTCTGGCCGAGTTCCTCCTGGCGGCGGGCCTTGACCAAAGCCTGCTCCGCCACGGCTGCCTGCTCCTCGTACACATCGACTAAACGCTTGTAATACACCACGTTGTAGTAGGCCTCCATCACAGCCAGGCAGATGTCGGCTTCCACCTGCTTCTCCTGGGAGTCGGCAATCAGGAGCCCGGTCTTGGAGATCTTGTAGTTGTTCACGGCCTTGAAGCCGTCGAAGAGGTCGTAACCGGCGCTCACGCCATAGTTGTTATGGAAGGAGGTCGTATTGAAATACGTGTTCGTCTGCGGGTCGATGCTGCGACCGAAGTTGTAGTAGGCATAGGTCGATGCACTGATTTGCGGAGTGAACAGGGCGAGGGCCGCGTCCCTTCTGTCCAGCATGGCATCGCCGGACGCCGCCTCCTGGATACGGACCTTCGTAGAATTCGAGATCGCATACTCCATGCAGTCGCGAAGGGACATTACCTGCGCTCCCGCAGCAAGTCCCATACAGGCTACGCAAATGAAGGTTATGAAAAGTCTCTTGGTCATCTTACACTTACATTTCACAACCCAGACAGGAACACTTTCCGTGCCATTTGTGCTAATATGCAGTGTGTCAATGCTTTAATATATTGGCGCAGCCGTAAAAAAGTGTAAAGCTTTACACTACACTTTACACTTTCCTTTACAATATGCAAGATTGGATTACCGGAAGACCATCCGGAAAACCGTCTCGCCGGGGACGCTCTTTTCGAGGTCGATGGAACCATTGTGCTGCCGCATAATCTGCCGGGCAAGCGACAGCCCTATGCCGGTACCCTCCTTCTTGGTGGTATAGAAGGGAACGAAGATCTGGTCCTGGGATTCAGCCGGGATGGGCTCCCCGTCATTGACGACAAGCATGATCAGTTCGTCGTCCGGTCCCATCTTTCCGGTGATGCCGATGTTCCTGGCTCCGGCCTGAAGGGCGTTCTTGATGAGGTTGATGAATATCTGGCTGATCTGTCCTTCGTCCGCATATACCATCAGGTCCGGCTCTTTCGGAGTGAACGTGCAGACGGCTCCATTGGCAGAGAGCAGTTCCTTGTCAAGGCCGATGACCTTGTCCATAAGGTCCTGGACGTAAACGGCTTTCTTAATTGGCCTGGCCACTCCGGAGAGTTCGCGATAGGTCTCGACGAACTTGATGAGGTTGTTGGAGGAGTCGCAGATGGTGTCCAGGCCGGATTTGATGTCCAGGGAGCTATGACCATCCTCATCCATGGACTTTGACAAAGCGTCTGACAGAGAGGCGATAGGGGAGACCGTATTCATGATCTCGTGCGTCAGGACGCGGATGAGTTTGGTCCACGAATCCTGCTCGTACTGCTGACGCTGTTTCTCGAAGATCGTCCGAATGCGGTTCAGGGTCCGGTTGAACTTGTTTTTGTCCTGGAAGCGAAAATTGAGTTCTCCGTCTTCCAGGGCATCCATCATATATGCCACCTTCCTGATGTCCTTCCGGCGGGTCCTTATCGTCGCGGCCACCGCTGCGATGATTGCAACGATGACGACTGCTCCGACGATATGCCAAACTGTGAAGGTCATAATCCGAACTTCTTCATCTTAGCGTAAAGCGTGGGCCGGCTTACGCCGAGGGCTTTTGCTGCGGCCGATATGTTGCCGTTACTGCGCAGGATGGCATCGCGGACGAGGGCCTCTTCGCTCTGCCCGGCTTGGCCAGGAGAGTGCGCCTCGATGGGGGAGTCCGCTTGTATGTCCTTGGCTGTCAGAGCCTTCCCTTCGGAGAGGATCACCGCCTTCTCAATGCAGTTCTGCAACTCGCGGATGTTGCCGCTCCAGCGGGCGGCCTCCAGGATTTGCTTCGCTGAGTCATCGAGCCCGGCGACGCTCCGACGATATTTCTCCGCGAATCCGGCAACGAATCGCTCCGCGAGCGGGACGATGTCCTCCCTGCGTTCCCGCAGGGGAGGCAGGGAGATATGGACGGTGTTGATCCGATAGTACAGGTCCTCACGGAAACGGCCTTCCCGCACCAGCCGCTCCAGGTCCATGTTCGTGGCGCAGATCAGGCGGATATTCACCGGGATGGCCTGCGTGCCTCCCACGCGGACCACGCTGCGGTCCTGGATGGCACGCAGCAGCTTGGCCTGAAGGTGCGGCGGGATGTTGCCGATTTCATCAAGGAACAGGGTGCCACCGTCAGCCTGCTCAAACTTGCCTGCATGGTCGGCGTGAGCGTCTGTGAACGAGCCTTTTACGTGGCCGAAGAGTTCACTCTCGAAGAGCGTCTCGGGGATGGCTCCGGCATCCACCGCCACCATGGGCTTCCTGTTCCGCAGGCTCATGGCGTGGATTTCACGTGCCAGTACGTCTTTGCCGGTGCCGTTTTCTCCGGTTATCAGCACCGAGGCGTCGGTGGGAGCGATTTTCTGAACCGTATTCCGGATGAGAGCCATCTGGCGGGAAGCCCCCCAGAACATCGGCTCTTCTTTTTCCTTCCGTCTGTCATCCAGTCCCATCGCCTTCCTGGCCTTGTCACGGGCTGCAGTCAGCGTGGCCAGAAGTTTTTCGTTGTCCCAGGGCTTGACGATGAAGTCGAAGGCTCCGCGTTTCATACCCTCCACCGCCAACTGTATGTCAGCGTAGGCGGTGAAAAGGACAACCTCCACTTCGGGCATCATCTTCTTGATCTCCCCGGCCCAATACAGGCCTTCGTTGCCGGTGTTGATCTCCGTGTGGAAATTCATGTCGAGCAGTACGACGTCCGGACGGAAGCGCTCCAAAGTGTTCACCAGCGTTACGGGTGACGCGATGGTCTCAACCTCTGCGAAATGCATCGGCAAAAGGATCTTAAGCGCCTGGCGAATGCCGGCGTTGTCATCCACTACCAGTATTTTTCCTTTCTTTGAAGCCATGGGGGAAGACAGTCCAAGGGTTATGACTACTCGAGTATGAAAGGTTTCAGCCCCTTTGCGGCATCCGCTGCGGTAATCCGCTTTCCGCCATTGTCGAGGTCGATAAGCATATAGCGGTCATGACCCATGCCCAGCTCCTTCATGTAGGAGAGCTGGCGCAGTCCGTGGCGGGTTTCGATGCGTTCCACCAGGTCATGGTGCTCCTCTGCGGTCATCGCATATACGATATCGACGCAGGCCTGGTCGACGGCGAGGATGTCGGTCGAGGAGAGGATGCCTACATTGGGGGTGACGACCGGCGCGGCGGCAAGGCCCTCACAGTCGCAGGAGACTGACATGTTACGCATCACGTTCACATAGGTGACATGCTTGCCGAAGTGGTCGATAGTGGCTTTGGTGGATTCGGTCATGCGCTCCATGAACTCTTCCTCGGCGATGTCCCATTGATTGGGCTGGCCGGGCGTCGTGTGGATCCACGCCTTGCCCACGCGCCCGTCGGCGCAGCCGATGCCGATGTTCTTGTTCGAGCCGCCGAAACCGCCCTGGGTATGGCCCTTGAAGTGCGTGAGCGCAACCATGGAGTCGTAGTTGACCAGATGGCTGCCGACAGACATTTTCTTGAACCAGGTACCGCCGGTGACCGGGAGGGTGAGCGTATCCGCTTCATCGATGATGTCCACGGGGCAGAAATTCCAGCCATTCACCTGGAGCGTCTTCCTGTGCGCTTCGGTGGTATAACGGTCTCCTACATAATACGTATTTGTCTCTATGATGGTGGCGTCCGGGATGTCTTTTTCCAGCAGTGCCTTAACCCATTCGCGTGGAATGATGTTCGGGCCGTTCTGCTCTCCGGTGTGCAGTTTCACGCCAACGCGTCCGGAGATGTCGCCGCTGACCTTTTCATAAGCGGCGATAAGCCCTTCCGCTGAAAGGTTGCGCGTGAAATACACGACCGCCTCCTCACCGTCGCGTTGCTCATACGGGACATATTTATTGCCGTCCTTGACGGTGGATCTGTTGGTGGTGCCGCAGGCTGCGAGAGCCAGGACAACCAGCAGGATAGACAGTCTCTTCATATACAATCGACCACAATTAGTTTGTTTCTGCAAAAATAAGATAAAGCGGAACAATAATCCTAAATTTCAGGCAAAACTTGTTTATTGCCCGCCCCGCCCAGCCACATCCTTCGGGCATTTCCCGAAGGTAGCGCGGATTTTTGGCACATCCTTCGGGATTTTCCCGAAGGATGTCTCTTTTCTTGGGGCCACTAGATACGAAAAATCCCCCTCAGACTACTCTGAGAGGGATTTTTGTGGAGCATAGGAGATACGAAAATCTTGTAAAACCTGCCACAGAGGACTGTAGAAATCATTATTGTACTGCGTTATATTGTGGGTGTAGGTATTGGAATTTACAGAAAATTGTCACATTTTTGTGACACGAAACGG
>JAFWRQ010000005.1 GCA_017519865.1 Bacteroidales bacterium
CCTGCAACGACGTTCGGGGAGATGTCACCGGCAGCCTGGATGGCGTCGAAGGCCTGGATCATACCGATAACGGTACCAAGGAATCCGAGGGACGGGGCGATGGCGATGAAGAGGGAAATCCAGGAGAGGCCCTTCTCCATGTTGCTCATCTGGACGGAGCCGTAGGAAACGATGCTCTTCTCGACGACGTCAAGACCCTGGTCGTAGCGAAGGAGACCCTGATAGAAGATGGAGGCGACAGGGCCGCGGGTGTTGCGGCAGACCTCCTTGGCCTTCTCGATACCGCCTTCGGCGAGGGCAGCCTCGACTTTCTCTACCAGTTTCTTGGAATTGGTCTTCGAGAACGAGAGATAAAGGATCCTTTCAATGGCAAGTGCAAGACCGATGATCAAGCAGATGATGATGAGGGACATGAAGCCGGCACCACCTTCGATGAACTTGGTCTTGAGCTGCTGGTGAAGAGGCTCCTCGCTCTTTGTGTTGAACGGGTTGACGTCACCACTGGCTACCTGCTCGGTAGCGGGGGCAGCAGCCTGATCGCTCTGTGCGGATGCGACGTGTGCAGAAAGAACCATGAGGCTCAAAGCTGCCAGAACCATGAAAAACTTTTTCATAATCGTTTTTGAATGTGTTTTAATTAATAAAGTATTAAATAGTTATAATTATGCTTCCAAACGGGTACAATACACCTACCCGTAAAAACCGTTGCAATTTAGCAAAAAAAATTCATTTGACAATACTTATTCGGAGATTTCTCCCTTGAGATTTTCTTCCAACTTGGATTTTACCCACGCATTGTCCGGGCTGATGCCCATGAGGTGGAACAGTTTGGCGAGCATGCTTTCGGTGGTGCTGTCGAATCCCGAAACCACTCCCGCTTCCTTGAGCCGCCTTCCGGTGGCATAGATGTCCATGTTGACGCTTCCGTACAGGCATTGCGTTACATTGACCAGGACTTTCCCCATGTCGCCCGCTACTTTCAGCAGCCGGATGAACCAGTCCTTGGATATCGCATTGCCTGAACCGTAAGTCTCAAGTATGACAGCCCTGGTCTCGGCTCCGAGGAGGATGTTGCTGACGACCTGGGGAGTGATGCCCGGGTGCACCTTAAGGATGGAGACGCGGGTATCCATCGCTGTCTGGACCTTGAGGGGACGTCCATATTCCTTCGGATGCCTGATGAGCCTGTCGTTGTACCTGATGCTGATGCCGGCTTCAGCCAGCGGCGGGATGTTGGGCGAGCGGAAAGCGTCGAAATCCTCGGCGCTGACCTTGGTCGTGCGGTTCCCGCGCATGAGTTTGGAGTCGAAGAAAATGGTGACTTCCGGGACCAGGGCGTGTCCGGCGGCATCCTTGGCGGACGCTATCTCAACCGCCGAGACAAGATTCTCCTTGCCGTCGGTGCGCGGCCTGCCAATCGGCAGCTGGCTGCCGGTGAACACCACCGGCTTCTCCAGGTCGTCGAGCATGAAGCTGAGGGCCGAAGCGGAATATGACATGGTGTCGGTGCCGTGGAGCACGACGAAACCGTCGTAATCGTCATAACGTTCACCGATGAGCGAAGCAAGGGACTGCCAGAGGGACGGCTCCACGTCCGAAGAGTCGATCAGGGGATCGAAAGTATACGAGTCGATCCGGCAGGCGAATTTCCTGAGTTCGGGCACCTCCTCCATGATCTGGCTGAAGTCGAACGGCTTCAGGGTCTGGTCTGAAGGATCCTCGCGCATGCCGATGGTACCTCCGGTGTAAATGATGAGGATGGAGGACTTGTCCTGAGGGTTCAATGTATTGTCAATCATGTGGTTATATGTTAAACAGCCGGCGTGCGGAGGCGGTGGTGGTCTCAGCCACTTCTTCAACGCCGATGCCTTTCAGTTCTGCGACCTTCTTCGCTATAAGGGGTATATATGCACTTTCGTTGCGGGTGCCCCTGTATGGAACGGGAGTGAGGTACGGGCTGTCGGTCTCGAGTATGATGCGGTCCAGGGGGATACGCTTGACAGCTTCGGCAAGGGAGGCTTTGCGGAAGGTCACGACACCGCCGATACCGACGTACCATTCGCCGTACTTCCGCACTCTCTGGAAAGTCTCGTAACTGCCGCTGAACGCGTGCAGGCTTCCCCTGAGGTGAAGATCCTTGCAGTCATCCATAATGCTGAAGAAGTCGTCCGTGGCCTCCCTGAGGTGGATGTTCACGGGGAGGTCCATCTCCGCGGCCAGTTCGAGCTGGACGCGGAACGCTTCGCGCTGTTCGGCGGCGAACTCGGCGCCGTAGTGGTAGTCGAGGCCTATCTCCCCGAGTGCCACGACCTTGCGGTCGCGGTAGCGCAGCATGGCGTCGATCTCGTCGCGCCAGCCTTTGTCCACCGATCCGGGATAAAGCCCCAGCATGGCGTGCAGCACGCCGGGATGCCTGTCTACCAGGGCGAACATGGAATCCCGCTCGCGGGAATCCACGTCCGGTTGGAGCATGCAGGCCACTCCTGCCTCCATGGCGCGTCCGATGACGGCGTCCTCCTCTCCGGAGAAGGCCTCGTCATAGATGTGCGTATGTGTGTCGATGAACTGCATCATGGTAATGGACACCATTCTGCAAATTTACACAATTTTGACATTAATCGAACACCTTTGGAGCAGGTCCGTACATATCAGCCCGTCGCCTTCGAGCATTCCGGCGTACCGGGCGACCTTGGCGTACGGCATGCATGCTTCGGGGCATATTTCGTCGAGGGTGATGCCCCTCCTGCGGCGTATGATGCCCGCCACGGTCATGAGATCGTCGAGCTCGTCGGCCGGGAGTGAGGAGGAATAGCGTGCCCTGACCTCCTCCTCGAAGCCGGCGACCCGTCTTCTGGCCGGACTGCCCAGCCCCAGCACGTCCAGGAAATGCACCGTGTCCGTAACAGGCTCCGCGAGTTTCTCGCGCAGGAGTTCATTGCATCCCTGCGAGCGTATGTCGTCAGCCCTTCCAGGCAGGACCATCAGGTCCCGGTCGTAGGAAGCAGCAAGGCGGGCCGTTATCATGCCGCCTCCCTTTGCCTTGGACTCCACGAGGACGGTTCCGGAACAGATGCCGGCGATGATGCGGTTCCTCCTGATGAAATTGATGGCTTTCGGCTCTGTCCCCGGGGGGTAATCCGTCACGATGGCGCAGCCCTCCGTGGCGGAGAGTTTCCCTGCGAAGGCCCTGTGACGCGATGGGTAGACATCGTCGATGCCGGTGGGCAGGACCGCTACCGTGGGCAAGCCGGATTCCAAAGCGGCCAGGTGTGCTGTGATGTCGGTGCCCATTGCAAATCCGCTGACTATCATCGGTTTGTGTTTGGCTGTAGCCATCGCCCCCACAATCTTCCTGCACCATTCCTTGCCGTAGAGAGAGATGTCCCTGGTGCCGACAACTGCGATCTGCGGGCGGACGTTGAATACTTTTTCAGGGGGATACGCACTCCTGTAATACAGACCGAGCGGGGCGTCTTCGCACTCGCTCAGAAGTCCGGGATATCCCGGCTCCGTCATCTTAATGAAACTGCAACCGGCATCTCTCAGCCTGTCAAGCTCCTCCTCGGTCTTCCTCAGCTCCCTTTCATCAAGCAGGGGGGCGACCTTCGAGTACGGCCCGAACGCAGAAAGCTTTTCATCCGGCGTCATCTCGAAAAGCGCCCTGCCCGACCCCGCCGCTCCTATCATGTCGTGCGCCAACTTCGGCTCGAAGCCGAAGAGACGGTTCAGCGCACAGACGCAGACTTTTTCGCTATAATCCTTTTCCATGGCGCCAAATGTATGGAAAAGAAAGACTCAGGGCCTTCAAAAAGATATCTTTCGAAGGCCCCGGGTATGTTTTTATATGAAATGTATGTTTTTTTAGATGATAAGCATAGCGTCACCGTAAGGTCCGAAGCGGTATCCTTCCTGGAGGGCCACTTCATAGGCGTGCATGACGTTCTCAAAACCGCCGAAGGCGGCTACGCACATGAGCATGGTGGATTCGGGCATGTGGAAGTTGGAGACGATGGCGTCGGGAATGGAGAACTCGTAGGGAGGGAAGATGAATTTGTCGGTCCAGGTGTCCGCAGGACTGACTTTCTTGCCCGGAGTAACGTTGTTCTCAAGCGCACGGATGACGGTCACACCCACTCCGACGACCTTGTGGCCGGCTTCCTTGGTCTCGTTGATGGCCCTGGCGGCTTCTTCACCGATGATGATCCTCTCGGCGTCGGTCCTGTGCTTGGACAGGTCCTCCACATCGACGCGGCGGAAATGCCCGATGCCCATGTGGACGGTGATGAATGCCTTGTTTATGTCCTTGAGTATCATCCTGTTGAAGAGTTCGCGGCTGAAATGCATGCCGGCGGCAGGAGCACTCACGGCACCTTCGTGGGCGGCGAAGATCGTCTGATAATTCTCCTTGTCCTCGGGTGTGACGTGGGGCTTGACCCAGAACGGGACGGGAGTCTCGCCGAGACTGAAAAGGGTCTCCTTGAACTCCTCGTACGGACCGTCATAGAGGAAACGCAGGGTCCTTCCGCGGGAGGTGGTGTTGTCGATGACCTCCGCGACGAGGCTTTCATCCTCTCCGAAATACAGTTTGTTGCCGATGCGTATCTTCCTTGCGGGCTCCACGATGACGTCCCAGAGCCTCTGCTCGCGGTTCAACTCCCTGAGCAGGAACACCATGATGTCGGCGCCGGTCTTTTCCTTCTTGCCGAAGAGACGGGCGGGGAATACCTTGGTGTCATTGAAGACGAAAGTATCGCCCTTGCCGAAATAGTCGATGATGTCCTTGAAGAGGCGATGCTCGATTTCACCGGTCTTGCGGTTGAGGACGAGCAGCCTGCATTCGTCGCGCCAGCGAGGCGGTTCCTGTGCCACCCTGTCCTTGGGAAGGATGAACTGGAATTGGGAGAGTTTCATGTTTTGGATCATGCTGTCAAATGCTTCACGTAAATATAATACGGTGAAAAACGGAAAAAGTTTCACACTTTCGCCTCATGGAACACTTCGGCGATTGAAGGGTATGTGTTTTTCAGGAAAGGCGGCAGGCTGGACTGTGCGACCCAAGCGGCCTTGGAGATATCCTCCTCGCGCTGTGGAGTGAGGTCGACGGGGTCGGTGTAAAGCATATCGTACCACCAGGTATGCTTGAGATGCCAGATGCCGTCCCTTCGGTAGCAGTGGTCAGTGATGCAGATAAGGCCGCGAAGTTCAAGCTGCATGACCCCGGTCTCCTCCTGCACCTCGCGGACGGCTGTGGTGCGGATGTCCTCGCCAGCCTCCTGATGGCCCTTGGGGAGGTCCCAGAGCCCGTTCCTGCTGATGAGAAGGTAGTCTCCGCGCCTGTTTGATACCAGTCCTCCGGCGGCGTTCACCTCCTTGAATTCGGCACAGACCTTGCGGTAGGTCCCCTCCGGATCGGGTGTGGGGATGTATATCCTGCCGAGAGTGCCGGAGGCTTCGAACAGGCCGACCAGTTTATGGATGTCCGGCTTTTCGGCCAGGTGGAACTCCACGGCATTGGGATCCGAGAGAGCCGTGTCGTCGGGCCGGCAGATGACGATGCATCGCTTCTCAAGGTATATCTTATGCATACAATCCTTTAAAATTGTTATCTTTGCAAGTTACATTGCAAATTTAGTATAGAAATTCAAATATAACGGGAATATGACATCAAAGTTTGACAGCAAGCACGGCATCGTCTCCCGGCCGCCCTTCGACCTGTACATGGCGTTCACCGACATGCGCAACTTCCAGCAGATGCTGCCGGAGGACAAGCGTGAAGGCGTCACCGCCGACTTCGATACCCTTCAGGCCAACATCCAGGGCTACAGCATCGGCGTGAAAGTGTATGAGCGTCAGCCTTATTCCAAGATCACGCTGGTCGACTACGGTGCTCCTTTCGCATTCCAGATAGAACTGCATTTCGACCCGACCGGCGTCCAGGGCCAGACCGAGTTCTACATCGAGGTGCAGGCCGAACTGAACCTGATGATGAAGATGATGCTCGGAGGCAAGGTCCGCGAGGCGCTCGACAAGGTAGTGGACTCGCTGGTGGATATCTCCAACGGTGTCATGCCCGAGGGTTTCGACCCTTCCAGTTTCCGCGGCAGTCCTTTCAACTTCTAGACATGCAGCCTCTTCCGCCTTTATTCCTCTCCGGTTTGGAAAGCCTTCTGGGCAGCGGGGATGCCGCCAGGGCCGTCGGGGCCATGGCGGAGGAGTCTTCCGTGTCCGTCCGCCTGAATCCGTTCAAGCAGCCCGAGGGCTATCCCCCGACCATCCTTGAGGGTTCATCCCGTGTGCCCTGGAGCCCTTACGGGTATGTCCTGTCCGAACGCCCCGTTTTTACGATGCACCCCCTCTTCCACGCCGGTTCCTATTATGTACAGGACAGTTCAGCGATGTTCGTGGGCTGGGTGTTCCGCCAACTGCTGGAGCGCTTCCCCGAGCGCCCTTTGCGCGTACTCGACCTTTGCGCCGCTCCCGGGGGCAAGACCACCGACCTGGCAGCCTCCCTGCGGGAGGCGTGCGGAGACGGTTTCCTGCTGGTATCCAACGAGGTGATGCGTCAGCGTGCCTCAATACTTTCCGACAACGTCGTCGTCTGGGGGGACCCCAACGTGGTGGTGACGTCCGTCGACCCCAAGGCTTTCGCTTCGCTTCCCGGTTTCTTCGATATGATCCTTGCCGACGTACCCTGCTCCGGCGAGGGAATGTTCCGCAAGGACGCCAAGGCTGTGGCGGACTGGTCGCCGGGCACTGTCGCGCTCTGCGCTTCGCGCCAGAGGCGCATCCTCGCCGATGCCTGGCCTTCCCTGAGGCAGGGAGGGGCGCTTGTATATTCCACCTGCACCTTCGAGACTGCGGAGAACGATGACAATCTCGAATGGATTGCTGAGGAACTGGGAGGGGACATATTGCCCCCTGAGAATCCTTTCGGCATCCGCACTACCCGGCACGGACACCTCCTGATACCCGGAGAAGTCCCGGGTGAGGGCCAGTGGGTCGGGGCACTGATAAAGAACACTGCCCCTTCGGGCTATGGATACTCGTCTTTGGATTCTTCCCTTGAAGTGTTGAGGCGTCTCCGGCCGCTCAGGGTCGGGGTCGGGGAAGGGACCTGGAAGGGAAAGGATTTCATTCCGGACCCCGACTGGGCGATGAGCATATCCTTCGACAGGAGCCGCTATCCCGAGGCTCCCGTCGACAAGCAGACAGCCCTGCATTTCCTGCACAGGGATTCCATCGTGTTGAAGGATTCCCCGCTGGGATATAACGTGATAACATACCGCGGCGTGCCGCTGGGGTTCGTGAAGAACCTGGGAAAGAGGTGCAACAACCTGCATCCCCAGTCGCGCCGCATCAGAATGGATATCGTATGAAAAAGCAATTGTTGACCGCCTGCCTGCTGGCGGCATCCTGTATCGCGCTTTCAGCGCAGGACAGCGCCGAGACGTTCAAGTCCCGGTACGACGCCATGGTACGGCGTGTCGGATATGACGGCGTCGGAGTGGAGACCCTGCTGGAACGCTGGGAGAATGCATACCCGGAGGACCCCGATATGCTGACTGCCCGTTTCAACTATTATCTCCTCAAGTCCGCCACATCCGAGATAAAGCCCAAGCAACAGGAGCGCTTCATGGGCAACCGCCCTACGCTGGTCCTCAAGGACAGCCTCGGCGCCGACGTCAACTATTTCGAGGAGACCATCTATTCGGACTCCCTGTTCGCCCTGTCCTCGCAGGCCATGGACCAGGCCATAAGGCTCTATCCCGACAGGCTTGACTTCCGTTTCTCGAAGATTTCGTCACTTATAGGTTACGAGAAGGAGAGCCCTGACATGGCTACTGCCGCCATTTCTGCGCTTATCGACTACAACGGCACTGCACACCCGGTCTGGAAGTATGGTACTGAAACGGCCGATAAGGACACGTTCGAGTCAGGGATCCAGGAGTATTGCGCCACTTTCTTCACCATCGGCAGCCCTACTTCCTACGAGTCGTTCAGGACACTGTCCGAGAAGATGCTTAAATACGACCCTAAAAACCCGTTGTTCCTGTCAAACGTCGGGACTTATTATTTCGTTGCGCGCAATGACTACAAGACTGCGCGCAAGTACTATGACAAGGTCCTCAAGGCCGACCCTTCCAACTACACCGCGATCAAGAACAGCGTCCTTATGGCCAGGCGCGACAACAATGTGAAACTCGAGAAGAAATACCTTCCCATGCTGGCGAAATACGGCGCCGACGATGCCGAGAAGCACGCGGCCCAGTCGCGCCTCAGTGTACTGACATCCAAAAAACAAAAATAATCAACATGAAAAGAATTATCCTTGTGCTCATCCCTCTGATGATCATGGCGTCCTGCTCGCAGAAGCAGGCCGCCGTCCCTGCCATCAATCCCGCGGACATGGACCTGTCCGTCAACCCGGGAGACGATTTCTATATGTATGCTAACGGCGGTTGGATCAAGAACAACCCGCTCAAGCCTGAATACGCCCGTTACGGCTCCTTCGACGTGCTGCGCGAGCGCAACGTCGAGGACCTCAACGCCCTGTTCTCCGAGATGACGGAAATGAATCCCGAGCCGGGCAGCATCGACCAGAAGATCGTAGACCTGTACAAGCAGGGCCTCGACTCCGTCCGCCTCAACGCGGAAGGTGCGGCTCCCGTCAAGAAGTATCTCGATGAGATCTACGCCATTCCCGACAAGGCAGCGCTCGCCGCACACCTCGGCAAGATGAACCTCGTCGGGGAGGGTGGTTTCTTCGGAGGTGGAGTGGATGCCGACCTCATGGACAGCAAGATGCAGATCTTCTACCTTGGCCAGGGAGGCCTCGGAATGGGTGACCGTGACTACTATGTTGATCCCGCCAATGCCGGACTCCGCAAGGGTTACGAGGCCATGCTCGCCAAGTTCTTCGCCCTCGCCGGCATGGACAGGAGCGCGGAGCGCGCAGCCAATGCCGCCGGCGTCGAGGACCGCCTGGCCGAATTCTCCTGGACCAGCGTCCAGAACCGCGACATCCCGAGCCTGTACAACCCTATGAGTTCGGCCGAGATCTACAAGGCTTACCCCGGATTCGATTTCAAGGGCTTCGCCCAGGCCATGGGCCTTCCGGAACTCGACAAGGTCATCGTCCAGCAGCCTTCCTTCTTCGAAGGCTTCAGCAAGCTCTTCAAGGATACCGACATCGAAGTCCTGAAGGATTATCTTGCAGCACAGCTGCTCAGCAGTGCCGCCGGCTCCCTGTCCGATGACTTCTATGCCGCTTCCTTCGACTTCTTCAGCACCCAGATGAGCGGTGTCACCGAGCAGCGTCCCCGCTGGAAGCGCGCCATGAGCGTGCCGAACTCCATCCTTGGCGAGGCTGTCGGCCAGATGTACGTGGCCAAGTTCTTCCCCGAGTCCTCCAAGCAGAGGATGCTCGAACTGGTGAAGAACCTCCAGGTCTCCCTGGGCCAGCACATCGACGAACTCGAGTGGATGTCCGACGCCACCAAGGCAAAGGCCCGCGAGAAACTCGCTGCCTTTACGGTTAAGATCGGCTATCCCGACAAGTGGAAGGACTACAGCACCCTCAAGGTAGACCCTCAGCTCAGCTATTACGAGAACCTCCGTGCCGCCAGTGCATGGTATGTCGCCGACAATCTCTCCAAGCTCGGCAAGCCCACCGATCCCACCGAGTGGGGAATGACCCCGCAGACGGTCAACGCCTACTACAATCCTACGACCAACGAGATCTGCTTCCCTGCCGGCATCCTTCAGCCTCCGTTCTTCAATCCCGATGCTGACGACGCTGTCAACTACGGCGCCATCGGTGTCGTCATCGGACACGAGATGACCCACGGTTTCGACGACCAGGGCAGCCTGTTCGATGCTGACGGCAATATGAACAACTGGTGGACCGAAGAGGACCGCGCCGCATTCGTGACCAAGACCAAGGTCCTTGCCGACCAGTACAGCGCGGTTGAGATCCTCCCCGGCGTCCATGCCAACGGTGAACTCACCCTTGGCGAGAATATCGCCGACCATGGCGGAGTCAGCGTTGCCTGGACCGCCCTCCACAACGCCCTCGGCGGCGAGGAGCCCGCTCCGATCGACGGCTTCACCGCCGCCCAGCGCTTCTTCCTCGGCTATGCCCATGTCTGGGCGCAGAACATCACCGACGAGGAGCGTGCACGCCTGACCAAGCTTGACGTCCACTCCCTGGGCGACAACCGTGTCAACGTCACCCTGCGCAACTTCGGTTACTTCTTCGACGCCTTCGGCATCAAGGAAGGTGACCCGATGTTCCGTCCCGAGTCCGAGCGCGTACACATCTGGTAGTGAAAGCCCCTGCTTTCATAGCAAGGAAACTCCGTTTCGAGGGGAAGATTGCGATGGTTTCCATCGCAATCTCCTTCCTCGTAATGATAATCGCCGTCTCCGTGTCTTCCGGTTTCCGCCGGGAGATACGCAGCGACATTGCTTCCGTCAGCGGGGACATCCAGCTCACGCCGGCGGACATGAACTATATCGGGGAAGAGTCCCCGGTGTCTTCCAGACCGCCCGGCATCGACGAGATTTCGGCTGTACAGGGGGTGAAGGAAGTAACCCCCGTCATCTACAGGGCAGGAATAGTCAAGAAGGACGACAATATCCACGGGGTGGTGTTCAAGGGTGTTCCCGGCCTGGATTCCCTCGCGGGACTTGGCATCAGCATCCCCGACAGGCTCGCCTCGTTGCTCGAACTTGGTGAGGGGGACGACCTGCAGGCCTATTTCGTGGGAGAGCGTGTCAAGGTGCGCAGGTTCAACATCCGTTCCGTCTACCGCATGCCCGTCCACGCCGACGACAATCTTGTCGTGCTGGCTTCCATCGAGGACATGAGGCGCCTGAACGGCTGGGAAGAGGACGAGGTCTCAGCCCTGGAGATATCCCTGGACGATTCGTGGAGGCAGGCTTCGCTGATGCAGTCCAGGAAGGACGAGATCGGCACGCTTGCGCTGGTCCACGCGGGCGATGATGACGATATACTGGTGGCATCTTCGCTCTTGGACAAGTATCCGCAACTGTTCGACTGGCTTAACCTGATAGACTTCAACGCGCTTGCGGTGCTGATCCTGATGACCGTCGTGGCGGGCTTCAACATGATTTCCGGACTGCTCATCCTCCTTTTCCGGAACATCTCCACCATCGGCACACTCAAGGCCATGGGAATGACCGACAGGTCCATCTCGTCCGTTTTCCTGCGTGTGTCCTCCCACCTTGTCCTCAAGGGCATGCTCATCGGCAATGCCATTGCCTTGGCATTGTGCGCATTGCAGAATGCGACCCACGTCCTGAAACTCAATCCGGACAATTATTTCATTTCGTATGTACCCCTGAAGGTGAATCTTCCGCTGATACTCCTTGCGGATGCCCTGGCGTACGGGGTCATAATGCTACTCCTCCTTATACCTGTAAGGTTCATCTCGAAGGTAGATCCCGCCGTGACCGTCCGCGCACAGTAGCCGGTTACGGGCGGATGGCCTTGAAATCCTCGTAGAGGGAGAGCACCCTGTTTACATAATGGATGGTTTCCACGCCCTGGAAGGTGCCCAGTTTGATGACGCTGTCCACCTGGATGGTGGATTCGTCGCGCATCTGGGGGATGATCTCCACCAGACCGTCCCAGGTGCCTGAGTCCGCGCCTATGGATGACGCGTAGTTGATGACATCCGTCAGACGGCCTTCCCCGGCATTGTATGCCGCCAGGGTGAACTTGCGGAGTTCGTCGTCGCCCGCGGCTTTGGACCGGAACATCGACTGGAGCCGTTTAAGATAGACCACCCCGGCCTTCACGCTCTGTTCAGGGTTGAACAGGTCGGTGACCCCCATCTTCTCTGCTGTCGAAGGCATCATCTGCATCAGGCCTTCCGCCCCTCTCCGCGAGCGTAACTCGATGTGGAACTGGGATTCCTGGTAGATGATGGCGCAGAGCAGGCGCCAATCCCAGCCTAGTTCCGCGGCTTCTGCCCGGACAAGGCTGTCGTAAGGGGAGATCGCTGAGACCTTGCGTCCCCATTCCGCACGTTTCGTGGGGCTGTACCTGAGCAGGAACAGGTCCCTTAACGGTTCATGCTCAGGGGATTCCTCGAAATTGCCCAGCCATCCGTCGATCTCCTCGAGCCCCGTCCTGAAATCCTCGCGGACAGCCCAGACGGTGAGGCTGTCTATGGGGCGCGAGAACCTTACGCTGTCGGCGCGAAGGGAGTCTTCGTAAGGAAGTACCACGATGTCGACGAGCCCCAGTCTCAGCGAATCGAGCCAGACTTCCTTTTCCCTGGCATTCTTTACTCCGGCGAGCGTATCTCCCATATCACGGGCGAAACGCTGCAGCAACTCGTAATTGTATCCTGTCGTGAGTCCGGGAAGGTGCTTTTTGGGGTTGCCGAGCTGGATTGCACAGCGCAGCGACCTGTTTTTCAAGGAGAAATCAGCCTCTGCCGTCTTTTTCCCGACCCCTGCGAAGACTGAAGCCAGGATGACGGCGACCGCGCAGAGGACGTACAGCAGATATCCGAAGGATTTCCTGGCCATGGGATCAGCGGCCTAGGCGTTGACTTCCGCCCTGGCCGGGAGCGCCTTGGGAGGCTGTGCTCACGACCTTTCCCGGCTGAGTATAGAATGGCCAGTACACGCCCAGCTTGAGAACCCGCTGGGTCATGATGTAGCGGTCGGCGGAGAAGTAGTCGTTCTTTTTCATCGGCCATCCCTGGTTGACGTTCTGCATCTTGATGAAGATGGTGGCACGCTTCCATTGCATGTTCACGAAAGCGTCGATGTAAGGACCGTTGTTGTATACGTTTTCCACCTGGTTGCGGAATACTCCGAGGGCAGGATTCCAGGCGGGGGAGTTCCAGGCGGTGTTGTACAGGCCGTTGGCACCAATCTGCATCAGCAGGACTCCCTGCGAGATGTTGAACTGCAGGTAATACTTGAGGTTTACCGCGAGGGTAGGGAGCGGGATGACGTCGGTATTGGACGAAAGCTGGAACAGCACGCGGTTGTCGAGATGAAGGATGCCGAGGGCCAGTTCCTTGTGGAGGTCGGCCGAAAGGATGCTCATCGGCGTGGTGTTCTGGCGTATGACGCCCAGCGTGTCATAGTAAACGTTATTTGCCAGCAGTGCATATCCGACTCCGGCGTCAAGCTTCCAGCGGGGGATGCTCAGGCGGCCCTGGACCCTGGTCGTCGACTGCTTCGAGAAGTCGTTGTCCCACTTGAAGTGGTTGGTGTACATGTGCTGGTGATAGTACTCCGGTTCGTCGAGGCTGGTGTCGAAATGCAGGTCCACGCTCAGCGGACTCTTCCTGGCGCGGCGGAAAGGATAGATGCTGAACTGGAGGTTGGCGTCCAGCGTGACATCGTTGATCTCGTCCCCGAGGAATACGTACTCGCCCTTGGCGTCCCAGTGGATGTAGTTCCGCAGACTGCCCTCCACACCTGCATAGAGATAGGCGGAATTCCAGGTGACGTTATGCTTGGTGCGCGTGAAGGTCGGGTCGAATGCGTAGTAGGATAGGATGCGGTCGCCGACGCCGACGTTCAGTTTGGAGACTATGGCGTCTTCTGACCACGGCTGCAGGCGGAGGAACACCCTGTTCTCGAGCCTCTGGACCCTCATGGAGTCGGCGGAGGCGTACGGGTTGATGTAGTGGGTGTTGTTGTAGAAGCCGTTGGCGATGGGGTTTGACGCCGAAACGGCGTCGGAATACCAGCGCCTGTACGTGGAGTACTCGGTGCTGTGGCCGATGAATGCGGTGGTGATGTTCCGGTCGAGCGAGTCGGACGCAACTATGATGCTGTCGCGTTCGGCCGTCCCGAGGGATTTTTCAAGCCTGCGTTCCTTGATCCTGTTGATGAAGGTGAAGGGAATCCTGTACTGCTGGTCGAGGAACAGTGTATTCTTCTTCAATTTGCTGGAAGCCCCGTCCAGGAAGACGCCGAGCTCCCTGGCGTTGACGGTCGTATCCCTGATGCCCCGGAGGTCGATGATACCGCCGTTTTCAGTGCGGCTTACGCCGTTGTAGAGGTATCCGGCATGCGCCAGGTAGCGCTTGCCAAGATAGTTGACCGTAACCTGGGTATTCTTGTTGGTGGTGGTCTCGTTGTTGAGGATGCCACCTCCGCCGAAGCGGTCGTAGGCAAGGGTGAAATTGAACTCCGGCGTGATGTTCTGCGACGTCAGGATGTGGAGATTGTCGGACTCCCTGTCGCTGTCGGCCAGGAGCGTACCGAAGTAGCCCAGCTCGGTGTAAGGGGTCTTGGTGTTGTACATCGTGACATCGGAGGGGGAGTGCCCCCAGCTCTCGAGCGCTTCGTAGAACGAGACCTTCTCGCGGGATTTGCGGTTGAACCAGTTGTAATACTGCACGGGGGAGCCTGCGACTCCGAGCCATGTGGCATTGACGTCCTTGCGCATGAAAGGATAGTCGTAGAAGCGGTAGTTGAATCCGGTGTCTGCCGGCACCTGGGTTATCTTGTGGAACTCCTGCTCGTGTGTCCACCGGACGATGCGCTTGTACTGCATGGAGTCGGCCAGGGCGAAGGTCTCGAGGATGCGCGGGGTGTTCTTGAGGATGCTGTCGCGGATGCTCTGCAGGCTGTCCTTGCGCGCCTTGTCGCGGTCCATCTTGGCAAGTTTTTCCTTGGTGAGTTCCTCCATACGCATCTTTCTCCTGTCCTGCCTTGAGAGGCCGGCGTACCACCGGTCATACTCGGCCTTGGCGAGCATTATGGAGTCAGCGAGGTAGAGCGAATCGAGCAAGGGCCAGTCGAGCGAGTCCCCCGCGGCGATGAGCGAGTCGCGGGTAAACGTGTATGTGGGGCGGTCGCGGAGCGCCACGTAATATTTGTATCGGAATGGATCCGTCAGCCGGAGGGAGTCGGGAGCGATGATGGTGTCCCTGGCAGTGAGCTTGGGAAGCGTATCGGCCAGGGCGAGCGAGTCCATCAGCCCGAGGGAATCATCGAAATTGAAGAGCGAATCCCCGAGGGGATTGGCGTCCATCCGGAAATCCTCCTCCGTCCATCCGCGCTTGTATCCGTTGACGGGATAGATGACGGTGTCCGGACGCTCTGTCAGCACTTCCATCGGGACGCCGATGATACGCCTGTCAGCGCTCACACCGTGGTCCGTCGCCACGGTATGGACGGCGACCATGGCGGCGAAAGCGACGGGAAATCCTATCCTGGAAATAAAACTCTTCATATTATACAACTTACAAAGATAAGTACTTTTTGGGATTTATTTCGTAAATTCGAACGCTTAAATATCTTCCCATGGAGCGTTTGGAAGCATTATTCCGTTCATATACAGGCCTTACGGCCGAGAATTGCCTCAGACTGTCCCCGTCCGGAAGCAGGAGGCGTTATTTCCGCCTGTCCTCCGGAAGTGTCTCGGTGATAGGCGTAATCGGTACTGACAGGGACGAAAACCACGCCTTCATAACGCTGGCGAGGCATTTCCGCTCGAAGGGTATACGCGTGCCCGAGGTACTCGCAGTCAGCGAGGACGGGATGTGCTATCTCCAGCAGGACTTGGGAGACATGCTCCTGTATGATGCTCTGTCGGAGGCGCGCGCTGCCGGGGCATACAGCCCCCTCGAGCGCGACCTGCTCCTCCGCGCCGTGTCTGCCCTTCCCGCAATCCAGGTCGAGGGAGCACGCGGACTCGATTTCAGCGTCTGTTATCCAACCAGGGCTTTCGATGCCCGCACGGTCGATTTCGACCTGAATTATTTCAAGTACTGCTATCTCAAGCCTTCGCCCGTGGAGTTCAACGAGGAGCGCCTTCAGGACGATTTCGACCGTCTGAAGGCTGACCTTCTCGAAGATGACGCAGACACCTTCATGTACCGCGACTTCCAGGCCAGGAACGTTATGCTCCACGAAGGTGAACTCTGGTTCATCGACTTCCAGGGCGGACGCAAAGGCCCTCTGTACTACGACGTCGCGTCCTTCATCTGGCAGGCGCGCGCGCAGTATCCGGAGGATCTCAAGCGCGCCCTCGTCGACGCCTACCTCGACGCACTGGAGAAATACATCCCCGTAGACCGCGACGCTTTCCGCGACCGCCTGCGTATTTTCGTCCTTTTCCGGACCCTTCAGGTCCTGGGCGCATACGGCTTCCGCGGACGCATCGAGAAGCGGGCGCATTTCCTCGAGAGCATCCCATTTGCCCTCGCGAATCTCAGGGAACTGCTCGCCAGGCCTTTCGGACGTTATCCTTACCTGACTTCAGTGCTTGAGGGGCTGGCGGCCGAAGGCCCAGGTATCCCTCCTGCGCCGGACGGCCTCCTGCACGTGCATATCTACAGTTTCTCCTACAAGAAGGGCATCCCAGACGACTTGTCCGGCAACGGAGGAGGCTACGTCTTCGACTGCCGCTCCGTACACAATCCCGGGAAATATGAGCGTTTCCGTACCATGACAGGCCTGGACAGGGAGGTGCAGGAGTTCCTCGAGGCCGACGGCGAGATCTTCACTTTCCTCGGGCACGTGTTCCCGCTGGTCGACGCCCATGTGGAGCGTTTCGTCAGCCGCGGCTTCACCCACCTGCAGGTCTCGTTCGGGTGTACCGGCGGCCAGCACCGCTCGGCCTACAGCGCACAGAAACTGGCCGAGCACCTCTCCGGCCGCCAGGGGGTTGTGGTCCATCTGCACCATCGCGAATTAGGTATAGAGCGCACGTTATGAAGGCAATGATCTTCGCTGCGGGGCTGGGAACCCGCCTCAAACCCATCACGGATACCCTTCCGAAGGCTCTCGTTCCCGTCTGCGGCGAGCCGCTGCTGAAGCACGTCCTGGACAAACTCCACGATGCCGGCATCGACGATTTCGTCGTCAATGTCCACCATTTCGCGGAGAAGATAATCTCCTATCTCCAGGAACTGGACGAGCCTGCGCTGCGTATAGCCGTCTCCGACGAGTCCGACCGCCTGCTGGAGACAGGCGGCGGCATCCTGCACGCCCGTGACCTGCTCCTGGCCGGCGAGCCCGCCGGCGGCCGCTTCCTGGTCCACAACGTGGACATCCTCTCGGACCTGGACATTCGCGGCTTCCTCGACGCGTGGCGTCCGGAAGCGCTGGCCACGCTGCTTGTCAGCGATCGCGTGACGCAGCGCTACCTGCTTTTCGACGACGATTTGCGGCTCGTCGGCTGGACCAATGTCGCGACCGGCGAGGTGCGTTCCCCTTATCCCGGGCTCGATCCTTCCGACTGCCATAAACTTGCGTTCTCCGGCATCCACCAGCTCTCAAACGGCGTCTTCGACGTCATGGAGTCGGAGGGGATGGGGGAGCGCTTCCCCATAATGGATTTCTATCTGCGCGTCTGCGACCGTTATCCCATATACGGAATAAAGCCGGCGTCGCTCGAACTGATCGACGTCGGCAAGCTTGACACCCTGGCTTTGGCCGAGGAGTTTATTCTGAGACTAGCTCGGCGCAACTGCCCTGATGGTCCAGGGGCTTGATGGTCAGGAACTTGTTGATGAAATAAGCGATGAAGGCGACGCAGAATGCGAGGATCGCCCAATAAAGCGCACCCGGGATGACCTCTTCGAAGTTCTCGATGTCCTTGAGCGAATCGATATTGCTCATTATGAGCGCGAAGGTGTTGTTGGCAAAGTGCATCAGCATCGTGAGCTTGACGGATCCGGTCCTGTAATAGACATAGCCGAAGATCAGTCCCATCAGGAAAGCTGCGATACCCTGCCAGGAGTTGAAGTGGATCAGGGCGAAGAACAGCGCGGAGATGACGATGGCCAAGACCGGCTTGATGCCGCGGACCGTCTCTCCGGCTTTGTTGGTGTGCTCGTAGTTCAGCAGCCCGCGCAGTACCATACCGCGGCAGAGCCACTCCTCGAAGAAAGGGGCGAAGATACTGACACACAGGAAATTGAGCAGGAAGTTGCCCTGGGTGATGCTCTGCAGCATATTCTGGAGCACTTCGGGCATCGGGGGCAGCAGCGAGATCAGCGAATCGGAGACGAAGGAGGTACAGAGGGTCACAACGATTACCAGCACGGCGCACAGGACGATGCCGAGCGGCGAGTAGTGGTCGTTGGAGAGTTTGTATCCTTTGCCGAAGAAGGAGTTGGCACCGCTTTTATGCGCGGCATATATCATCGGAGGGATGAACATCACCGGATAGGAGATGAGCGTCATGTACATCATCGAATCGGGATTGTCCTTCATGAACAGCATGATGGGGAGCGAGACGAATCCTCCGAGCAGGGCGCCTGCCAGAAGCAGGAGCAGAAGGACGAAGATACCTCCGGGCCCCGGAGTATAGAAGTCGTACTTCGAGAAGAACGCGTAGTTCTTGGGATGTTTTTTACGTACCATGGTTCTAAAGGATTAACAGAACGGCCAGGGAATAAAGGAACAGTCCCTGGAAAGCTATCCGGCGGCGGGACGACCTGACCACCATCTGCTCGATGGGATTGCGGTCATACACCTTTGAGAGTTCTTCCGCATCCGGGATCCTGCGTGAGGGCCACTTGCAAATGATCTCTCCGTCATCGATATAGGTTACTCCGCCGTTGGAGCGGTTGAAAGTAATGATTTTCTTGAAGTCTGACAGATATGTGTCCATTCCGTCCACGGGCTCGCGGGCGACCGTCAGGACCGTAAATCCGGCCTCTTCCGCATCCTTCACGAACTGAATGCCGCGTTCAGCGTCCTTGTAGCCCGGCACATCGTAGACGGAGAGCACCATGACCCTGCCCTCGGTCAGCAGGTCGTTGCAGTAATCGCCGTCGGCGTCCGATATATAGAACAGGGGGACCGAGGATTCATAGTCAGGGATGCCGCTTTCGATGGTCTCCACTCGGACGAACGTCCAGGTCGAGTCAGGGAGCCTGTCCAGAGTGAAAGCCCCTTCCTGACCGTTTTTCTCATAGATGACGTAGTACTCTTCCTTGGTATCGTTCTCGCCGTTGAGGGATATGCCTCCGCCGGGAACCTCTTCATACTCGTCCTCTGCGAGGGAAACACCGGGGGCGAACTCAGTGAAGTCCATCAGGGGGATGGAGATGAGCGAGTGGACGGTGAACAGGAGGATGGCTACGGCAGCCAGCGAGAATGCTACGACTTTGGACTTGCGGTTCCTGCCGTAGTCCCTGGCAGGCAGGAATGCTCCGATACATAACAGGCACAGCACCAGATTCTTGATGAAGGTCTGAAGGTGCGTGAGGTGGATGGCTTCACCGAAGCATCCGCAGTCCATCTCGGGATTGACGATGAGCAGCTGGAGGGTCAGGATCGTGAACGCCACAGTAAGGAAAGAGGTGACGAGGGCGACCTGCTTGCGCCACACTCCGGCGAGAAGGGCCGCACCCGTAAGGGCCTCGACGAGGGCCAGAGCCACTCCGATGGGCTTTGATGCGAACCCGAGCCACCCCATGTGCAGGAACTTGAGATACTCGTCCACTATCAGCCCGGAGCCTACGGGGTCCATGAGTTTGAGCATTCCGGCCGTGAAGAACACGAGCCCCAGCAGGACCGAACACAGCCGTCTTATTGCGGAATGAAAGCCTTTCATAACAGTCAATGCAAGTATTTGTCCACGATGGCCCTGATCCTGCCGAAGATCTCGTCGGGACCGAGCATCATGCCGTTGTCGTCCGAGCAGTCCACGACCAGGAAATCCTTGTCCAGGGAGGCCTGCTTAAGGTATATGGAGCGTACGCGCCGCTGGAAGGCGATGTCCGCCTCGTGGATGTCACGCCCTCCGGAGAGGTAGTTGCGGTCGTCGCCCTGCCGCTGGGCGGCGAGGTTGGCCTCGACGAAGCCGATGGGTACGTCGAGGAAGAGGTTGATATCCGGTTTCGGAATGCCGAAATCGCCGTATTCGGTGTCGATTATCCATTTGCGGAGCGCCTCTGCCTCCTCCTCCGAGTCGAGTTTGGCGCATTGATAGGCGATGTTGGAGTAGACGTAGCGGTCCAGGAGTACGGTCCCGCCGTTTTCCAGATGCTGCCTGATGTCCGCCGCGGCGCCGTGTCTGTCCTCGGCGAACAGCAGGGCGACGAGCTGGGGATGTACCGTCTCGTTGGACCCGAAGTCGCCACGGAGGAAACGGCTGATGAGGTCGCCGTACACCGGAGCGTCGTAACGGGGGAAATGTATGTATTCGAGCCCGCCGCAGACGGACTCGAGATAGGTTCTTAGCAGCTTGACCTGGGTGGATTTGCCAGCTCCGTCAAGTCCTTCCAATACAACAAGCATATATCTCGGGTATATCGGTACAAAGATATCAAAAATAATCCATAATTTTGTATGTAAATGCATCCGCAGCCATGACCGATCCCAACAGACCCGTCCGAATCATGGGCATCCTCAATCTCAACGGGGATTCCTTCTATGCTCCCAGCAGGTACAATTTCCCCGTGCTCGACGAGGGTCCCGACATCGTCGACATAGGCGCCGTATCCACCCGTCCGGGTGCGCCCCAGGTGTCCGTAGTCGAGGAATGGGCACGCCTGAAGCCCGTTCTGCGGACGCTCGATCCCGGCCTGTCGGTGTCCATCGACACGACCAGCGCCGAGATCGTCGAGAGGGCCTGCGACCTGCTCGGCCGCCCCGTCATCGTCAACGACATCTCCGCGGGCGAGGACGATCCCGCAATGCTCCCGGTCGTGGGAAGGCTGGGCCTTGGCTATGTGGCGATGCACAAACGAGGCACTCCCGAGACGATGCAGTCGATGTGCGACTATACCGACGTGGTGGGGGATATAGTGGATTATTTCCGCGCCTTTGCCCTGCGCGCGGAGGAGCACGGCATTTCGAACTGGATCCTGGACCCGGGATTCGGCTTCGCCAAGACGGTGGAGCAGAATTACCGGTTGATGGATTCTCTTGGGGAGTTCGTGGCGCTGGGCAGGCCGGTGCTCGTGGGCATTTCGCGCAAGAGCTTCATATATAAGCCTTTAGGTTTGGGCCCCGAGGATGTGCTGACCGCCACGCAGGTGCTGCATATGGCAGCCCTGGAACGCGGGGCGGACATCCTGCGGGTGCACGATGTCGCCGCCGCCAGGGAGACTCTCTCCGTCTACCGCAGGCTGCACGGAGCCTAGCGCTCCTTGATCTCCCAGTCGGCGAATCTTAGCTGGGACTCGACGGAGTCCTCTACTTCGTCCGGCAGGAGAGGGAAGAGATCCAGCCCGGTGACCTTCTCCAGATCGTTCACCGTCATCGCACAGTCGTCGAGCCAGTAGCGCTCATCGTCATTGTCCATCATGAAAGCGATGGACTTGTATTTTCCGTTCTTCTCTGCAAGGACAGCTTTGAAGAACGAGTCAGGAACGACTACGTCCCTGGCTCCGATGGTGCCGTATTTGTTGGACCCGATATACGGTCCCGTCACCACCCAGACCTTGCCGTAATACCTCGCCCAGCGGCGTACCTGCTTCTCGAGATAGTTCCAGTCGTTCTTGTTCAGCTCCCTGTCCTGCGGGCAGATGTTGGTGAGATAGAAGGTTTCGCCCATAGCCTCCGCGTCCCATTCGAAATCGGCGGCAGGCGCCATGTGCCCGCGGCTCCAGTCGTTGGGATAATAATCCTCGCGCATCGCCTGGGTGCTGCCGTAGGTCGGGTCCATCTTGAATTCGTACTCGTCCCTGTCCAGTTCTCCGCGAGTCTCCTCGTCTGTGAGTTCATACGCCACCCACAGGGGGATGCGGGCATCGGCATTGTACGACACCACGAAGCCTTTATGGGTGAGGATGATGTCGTCGTCCGAAACGGCAGGAAGCTCCAGCAGCCCCTCGGGGACGGGTTCATTGTTCCCGTCGAGGCCAGGTATGATTCCGGAGAGGAAACCGGTCTCCTTCTCTATGAGATATATGGCGCATACGACCACCAGGAGCACGGCAGTGATATATTTACTTGGCTTTTTCATCAGTTGGATCGTTTTTGCAAAAATAATCATTCTCGGCTTAAGAGGCGAGGATAAATGAAAGAAATTTCGTATTATTGCAGATACGCCACAGAAAGTTCAACAATCTAATACTAAGTACCATGTCAGAAGAAATCAAAGATAAGGTCGAGGAGCTCGGAGACGAGATCCGCGAGGAGGTCAACGAAGCGGCCGAGGCAGCGGAGACTGAGGTAAACGAAGCCGCTGAGGAAACCGGGAAGACCTTTGAGGAGAAGAAGGAAGAGTTCAGCCAGAAAGTGGACGAAGTGACGGCCGACGTAAAGGAAGCCTATGAGAACGTCAAGGACAAGGCCCAGGACGTCTTCAAGGAGGCCAGTGCCGTTTTTGCCACGGCCAAGGAGAAGGCCCAGGCCACCGTGGATGACATCAAGAAGGAGATAGACGACTACTCCGACGAGATGGACTCCGACGACGTTACCAAGAACAGGCTGATGGCGGTCCTTGCCTACATCGGGCCGCTGGTGCTCATCCCTCTCATCGTTGCACGCGACTCCAAGTTCGCAAAGTTCCACGCCAACCAGGGCCTTATTTTGTTCCTGCTCGCGATCGCCTGCGCACTCCTCAGGGATGTCAAGCTCATCGGCTGGATCTTCTCTGTCTGCGGCGTTGTCGTCTTCCTGCTCGCCGTCGTGGGCATCATCTATGCCTGCCAGGGCAAGGCCAAGGAACTCCCCGTCGTCGGCAACTGGAAGCTCATCAAATAGTTCCTATATCCGGATATTGAAAGGTGCGGCTCATTCGAGCCGCACCTTTTTCGTTTATTTGTAGAGTGGCGAGGGGTAGACGCCGGCGTCGGCGAGTTCCTTGAACTTGGCCACGACGGCCGGGCGGTCCTCCTTGTAGGTGACGCCGAACCACCTCGAGGGGGTGGAGAGGACGTCGGTGCGGGCCTCGCCGGACTTGATCATACAGTCGACGGCGTAAGGGATGTAGTATTCTTTCTTGAGCTCGTTTATGTTCTTGTCGAGGAAGTCCTCGAAGATGGTGGCGCTGCCCTTGAAATAGTCCGGGGTGAAGCCCCACATGTTCATGGAACAGAGGGCTTTGCCGTCGAGTACGACGCGCTCGCCGGTGGAGGAGTTGTCGCCCCTGACGACACCGTCGGCTTCTTTGAGGATGTTGAGGTGCTCGACGATGTCGGTAAGCTGCTTGTCCGCATCGTAGGAGCAGATGCCGCGGCTGACGCCTCCTGACTCGGAGAGGGTATTCTCCAGTTCGAAACCTACGATGGAATAGGCTCCACGGCTGTTTTCGTGGTCCCTCAGCCAGTCTCCGAGGATGCGGAACGAGTCCTTGCCGTAGTAGTCGTCTCCGTTGATGACGGCGAAGGGTTCGTTGATGACGCCGGCGGCCATCAGCACTGCGTGGGCCGTGCCCCACGGCTTCTGACGCTCGGGATTGAGGGTGAAGCGGGTGGGGATCTTGTCCAGTTCCTGGGTCACGAAGACAAACTCGAGCGGCTCGCCGTCGATGCACCTGACGCCGGCGTATTTCTGCCGGACCGTCTGCTCCATCTGCTCGCGGAAATACTCTCTGACGATGTATACGACCTTGCCGAATCCTGCCTGGACGGCATCGTAGATGGAGTAGTCGATGATGGTCTCTCCAGAGGGGCCGAGGCCGTCCATCTGCTTGAGCCCTCCGTAGCGGCTGCCCATTCCGGCGGCAAGAACTAACAATGTAGGTTTCATTTCTGTCTGTTTTAACGTTTATCTCCGCAAATTTAACTATTTTTGTAGAAATCCGACTGAAAGGAAATGGGTAAGTTCAGCAATATTTGGAACAGGTCCAAGGATGGGTCCAACCGCGAGGAGAGGTCCTTCATACGGTATATAATCATCTCCACGGCCATTTTCCTGCTTTTCATCTGTGTAATCAAGCGCGACAACCTCTTCCGCTGGATCGAGGCGGGCGTCACCATCCGCAAGCAGGAGAAGCAGATGGAGTTCTACGAGTCCGATATCTCGCGGCTCAAGGATGAGGTCGGCACCCTGACCACGGACAAGGATTCTCTCGAGAAGTTCGCACGCGAGAAGTTCCTCTTCGCCGAGCCCGGCGAGGACGTGTACTTACAAGAATAATCCGACACAGATGAAAACCATAGAGAAAAGATACCTGGTCCCGTTCATACTCGTGACTTCGCTGTTCCTGTTGTGGGGCATAGCGAACAACATGACGGACACGCTCCTCAGCGCATTCAAGAGGATAATGTCGATGTCCGACACGCAGACGTCGCTCATCCAGCTCGCCTTCTATGGATCGTATTTCTGCTTCGCACTGCCTGCCGCCATCTTCATCAGGAAGAAGTCTTACAAGAGCGGGGTCATACTCGGCCTGGCGCTGTACGCTGCGGGAGCCATCCTTTTCCTGCCTGCGGCCAAGGCGGCTTCCTATGGCTTCTACCTGATGGCCATCTATATCCTCGCCGGCGGGTGCTCGGTGCTCGAGACCACCGCCAATCCTTACATCCTGGCGATGGGCGCTCCTGAGACCGCCACCCGCAGGCTCAATGTCGCCCAGGCTTTCAACCCGCTGGGCTCCATCATCGGCATCTTACTGAGCAAGTATTTCATCCTTAAGGATATATCGCTCTATTCCGTGTCCGGGACATACATGACCCTTGGCATGGTACTTCTGGTTATACTCGTCGTGATGCTGTTCGTCCGGATGCCAGAGGGCAGGGACGACGGTGTCTCCGATTCGCTCGGGGCGACTTTCCGGCGCCTGCTGAAGAACCGCCGTTACGCCTTCGGCGTTGTGGCGCAGTTCTTCTACGTCGGCGCCCAGATCGGCGTCTGGTCCTTCACCATCCGCCTCGTCATGCAGGAGCTCGGCATACTGGAGGCTCAGGGTGCGACGCTTTATCTGATCAGCATCATCTGCTTCAGCGTCGCGCGCTTCCTGTTCACCTGGCTAATGAAATACTTCCGCCCTGCCAGGCTTCTGCTTTTCGCCGCAGCCGCCGACATCGTGCTGTCGCTGCTGGTGGTCCTGCTGGGCGGGGCGGGCTGGCCGTGCGTCATCGCGCTGATAGCCGTCAGTTTCTTCATGTCCCTGATGTTCCCGACCATCTACGGCCTTGCGCTTGACGGCGTCGAGGATCCTGCGCAGGGAGGATATGCCGGCGATGCCAAGATCGGAGCCTCCGGCCTGATCATGGCCATCCTCGGCGGCGCGCTCATCACTCCGCTGCAGGGCATGGTCTCGGATGCTTACGGCATCAACCTGGCTTACATCGTACCGCTTTTCTGTTTTGTGGTGGTCTTCGCCTACGCGTACATGCTGCGAAGGGCCTGATAGTTCCGGAATATGCTTTTCCTGATCCTGGCCATACTCTGCGGTTCGCTGTTCTCGATCGTCTTCAAACTGTGCCAAAGGCACGGTGTAGACGGCCTTCAGGTGACTTTCCTCAATTATTCGATTGCCTTTCTGTTCACCTTGCTGCCCATCATCGCCAGGGCTGTGTTCGATAGTGCGACTTCTGCGGGAGACTTCGTCCCAGTACCTTCTTCGTGGCCTCTGGCTTTTGTCCAGGGAGCATTGTTCATGACGGGCTTCAGCATCATGGACCGCAGCACCAGGAAGTCCGGCGTGGCCCTTACGACGGTGTGCGCGCGTGCTTCCCTGATACTGCCCGTACTGCTCAGCTGGGTCCTGCTGGGGCAGCCCGCACCATCCTGGCTGCCGGTTCTGCTGACAGTTGCTGCTATGGTCCTTATAGTGGGTCCCATCGGGTCCGGGTGGAATGGGAAAAGGGTCGCGGACCGGCCTGCAAGGCGTCATGCGACCATGTTCGCCCTGCTGGGCGTATTCTTCGTGTTCGGTCTTTCGGATTTCTTCCTCAAGGTAGTCCAGCATTCGGTCGAAAAGGTCCATTCCGCCGATCCTGCCTTGATGGAGCGGCAGCTCAGTTCATTGACCTGCATCATTTTCCTCATGGCGTCCATTGTAGGGCTGGCGGTCTGTCTCCTGTCGGGCTCTTTCCGCAAGCATAAGGTTACGTGGGCGACCGTGGGCTGGGGAGCGCTGCTGGGGTTCGCGAACATAGGCTGCACCTATTGCATGCTGCGCGCACTCGGGGTAATGTCGACGGGATTGTATTATCCGCTCTACAATATCGGCATAGTGCTCGTGGCGGCACTGGCCGGAATCCTTTTCTTCAATGAAAGGCTGAAATGGGCTCAGGTTGCCGGACTGGTACTGGCCGTCGCCGCCATAGCCTTGTCCTTTTGAATACTAGGCGGGGGAATAGTATCACTGACTCTTGCAATTAGGACATATTTTCCCCAAATTTGTGAGGTATGTGGAATAAACCCTGGAGATTTGCGGAGGGCTTCGCCATCGGAGGAGGCCTCGTTGTCCTTGGCCTGCTGCTGCAGTGGGCCCTGGGCCCCGTCGAATGGGGCCTGCTGGCCTTTCCGGTCAATCTCGCAGTCGCTGCGCTCCTCCTTGTCGCCATAGTCGTTACTTATGCCCTTCGGCGTAAGGTATATGCCTTCGACTGGATGATGCATATCCAAGCGGCGGTGCCTGCCATCGCCTGGGCCCTGGCTCTGACCATCGTCATGGGCCTGACCGTACAGACCGACAGGGGAGGTATCCCGTGGCTGTCACAGATGTTGACTTTCTGGCCCTTCGTACTCGTGTACGCATGGATGGTTTTCATCGCTGGCCTGTCTTCGCTCAACCATATCATGCACTTCAGGATCAAGGAGATACCATTCATTTTGAACCATCTTGGAGTGTTCATTGCCCTCGTCTCCGGCACTTTGGGAGGCGCCGACCTGCAGCAGTTGGAACTTACTGCCGAGAAGGATGTTCCGGAGTCCGTGGCTATGGACGAAATGGGTTTCAGGCACGACCTGGACTTCTCGGTGGAACTGCATTCATTCATCATCGAGGAGTATCCGCCGGAGACCTCGCCCATGCGTATGCCCAAGCGCTTCGCTTCGGATGTATCGGTACATACAAAGGGCGGCCGTACCGTCCGGGGGACGGTGGAGGTCAACAAGCCGTTGAAGGTGGATGGATGGAAGATTTACCAGTACGACTACGATGACAGCAGGCCTGGCGAGGTCAGCATATTCGAGATCGTCCGCGATCCCTGGCTGCCGCTGGTCTATGCTGGCATCTTCATGATGCTTGCAGGAGCCGTATGCGTGCTGTTTTTCATGGCCCCTAAACCGGGAAAAAAGGAGGACAGGGTATGAGTTGGGATCTGTTCATCTGGTTCGCCCTCGCAGCCGTCCTTTGCTGGGCGGCGGGTGCATTCTTTGCCTGGAA
Organism: Bacteroidales bacterium; assembly: GCA_017519865.1. Lineage (GTDB taxonomy): Bacteria > Bacteroidota > Bacteroidia > Bacteroidales > UBA932 > Cryptobacteroides. The sequence continues at coordinate 27,254 of JAFWRQ010000005.1, forward strand.
GGACCGCCGCGCGTCCGCCTGCACCCTGACAGGGCTTGGAATTGCGGTATTCTTCGCATTTATCCTCGGAATGTGGATTTCGCTCGAGCGTCCGCCCCTGCGGACGATGGGGGAGACGAGGCTGTGGTACTCATTCTTCGTTCCCGTAGCCGGCCTGCTGGTGTACGGCCGCTGGCGCTATAAGTGGATCCTTTCGTTCAGCACAATACTTTCGCTGGTATTCATCTGCGTCAATCTCTTGAAGCCGGAGATCCATTCCAAGGCCCTTATGCCTGCGCTTCAGAGTCCGTGGTTCGCACCTCACGTCATTGTCTATATGTTTGCGTATGCCCTTCTTGGGGCTGCGACCCTGATGGCTGTCTTCCTGCTGTTCTTCCGCAGGGGTCGCACAACAGCACACGAGGTCGCCCTGACGGACAACCTCGTGTATACGGGACTGGCGTTCCTGACTTTCGGAATGCTTTTCGGGGCGCTTTGGGCCAAGGAGGCATGGGGGCATTACTGGTCGTGGGACCCGAAGGAAACCTGGGCAGCCATCACATGGCTGGCTTACCTGCTGTACATCCATTTCCGCAAGGCGGAGCCGGATGACTGGCGCAGGGCGTGCTGGATCCTCCTTTTGGCATTTATCTGCCTTCAGATGTGCTGGTGGGGGATCAATTACCTCCCCTCAGCCCGCGCAACAAGCGTCCACGTCTACTGACGGTCAGAAGAACTTTACGATCTCGTCGATGGGCTTGCGGTCCGGGCGACGGGGGTCGGAGGCTCGCTTGCCGAGGCTGATGACCGCCATTACCTGCTCGGTCTGGGGAATGCCGAGGATCTGGCGCAGGGCGTCGGACTCGCGCATGCCCATGATGAGGGTATCGAAGCCCTGTTCGCGTGCCTTAAGGATAAGGTAGGCGTTGCTGAGACCGTTGTCATAGGCTCCCCAGCCGTCTCCAACTTCGTTGACTTGCTCCCCGCGGCCGAAACCGGCCTGACCCTTGACAAAGGTCGAGACGATCATGACGGGAGCGTTGGCGGTGTTGCGGGCGTTTCCCGCACCGATGTGTTCCTTGATGGCAGCCACCTTGTCCTCGCTCATTGCTACATAGTAGCGTGTGGTCTGTGAGTTTGCCCATGTGGGGGCTTCCTGGGTAGTGGCGATGAGCGCGCGGACCTCGGCCTCGGTTATGGTCGTGCCGGCCTGGTAGTCGCGTACACTGCGGCGCGAGGCGACTATCTCGTCAAAGGAGGAGCCGGAGGCGGCCGGAGCGCCGCTCTTGGGGCTGCTGCCGCAACCCGGCAGAAGCATCAGTGCAGCGAATGCCGCCGCAATTAGGGAAAACGTCCGTTTCATAATTGTGCGATATGTTTGATTATTACAAAGATAGGATTATTCACGGATTAATCCGTTTTTTTTCATATATTTACAGAACTAACATCTAATCCCATCCGTATTATGAGAAGATTCACCTTCTTCGCCATCGCCGTCCTGCTCGTGTCGGCGTGCGGCCAGCGTTATCCCGACCATTCCGTCATCGTGAACAGTGAAGACGCTCTCGTACAGACAGTTGCCGGTACGGTCTGCGGTTACATCGAGGACGGCATCTACACCTTCAAGGGCATCGACTATGCCAAGGCAAAGCGTTTCGAGGCCCCGGAGGATCCAGACCCCTGGGAAGGTGTCCAGACAGCACTCTATTACGGCAACCAATGCCATCAGGCCCCCAGGCTCACCTGGCAGGACGACTGCGAAGCATTCCTCTATCAGTGGGATGATGGCGTTCAGTCCGACGATTGCCTGAACCTCAATGTCTGGACCAAGGGCATCAACGACGGCGGCAAGCGTCCCGTGATGGTATGGCTCCACGGCGGCGGCTATGCGATGGGTGCCAGCAGCGAACTCCCGTTCTATGACGGTACCAACCTGGCCAAGAAAGACGTTGTGCTCGTGAGCATCAACCACAGACTCAATTTCCTGGGCTATCTGGACCTGTCCGATTTCGGAGAGAAGTACAAGTATTCGGGTGTGGCTGGTGTAATGGATATGGTAAAGGCCCTTGAGTGGGTCCATAAGAATATCGCAGCATTCGGCGGAGACCCTGACAACGTGACGATTTTCGGACAGTCCGGAGGCGGCGGCAAGGTCAATATCCTCCTTGGTGCTCCCTCTGCCAAGGGACTTTTCCATCGCGGTATCATTGAGAGCGGTTCCATGACCTCCCTGATGAACCAGGAAACGGCACGTGCGATGGGCCGTGCCGTCGTTGCAAAACTCGGCCTTGACGAGAAGACCATCGACCGCATCCAGACCATCCCTTATTCAGAGTTGCTGGCTGCGGCTACCGAAGCGGTCGTAGAACAGAATCCCCGGAACACGTTCTATCGTTTGTACGGCGCCGGCATGTGGTGCTCTCCTGTCCTGGATGGCGAGGTGATACCTTATCCGCTTAACGATGAAAGGGTTGCTGAGATTTCCGCCGGGCTTCCGACCATTATCGGATGCAACTTCTCGGAGAACGGAATGCTCCGCTCCGTATACAACAATGCCGAGATGCGCCGCAAGTTGGACGGTACATCCTATCTTTATGTCTTCGCTAAGCCTTCTCCCCATATGGACGGCACATTCCACACTAACCACTGTACCGAGATGCCCTTCGTGTTCAACAACATCTGGCTCGGCCGCTTCATGGTGGGATGTGACAAGAGTGCCTACAAACTTGCAGACTTCATGAGCGACGTATGGGTCTCCTTTGCAAAGGACGGAGTACCCGATGTCAAGGGTTTCAAGTGGGAGGCGTACGATCCTGACACCAAGCCGATGGTGGTGTTCAACGACAAGACCACCACAGTTCACGAAGGAGACGCATTCTTCGAGGACATGGCTTCCTACAAGGCTGAAACCTGGGTTTACAGGCGCAGGTAGTAGGGACGGACAGAAAGGCCTGACTCCTTCAGTTGGAAAAGTGTGCCGTATGGATTGTTTTCTATCGGAAATTATTCCTATATTTGCTCTGACTGACCAAGTTATAAACCTCAATCACTAAAACTAAAAGCCATGAACATCCTTCTCACTTTGCTCTTCGGAGCCATCGCTGGCTGGCTTGCCGGCTTCTTTGTCATCAAGGACAAGGGCGGACTCATCTGGAACATCATCATCGGTCTCCTCGGCGGATTCGTAGGCGGCTGGCTGCTCGGCCTCATTGGCGCAGGCGGCTCCTTCTGGTCACAGTGGTATGGCCAGATCGTCAGTGCCCTCATCGGCGCCGTGGTCCTGCTGTGGGTCTGGAACCTTCTCAAGAAATTGTTCAAGAAGTAGGCCTTTTCCCCCGAACACAAACAAATGCCTCCGTCCTTGCGTGTGCAGGGACGGAGGTTTTTGTTGGTATGGTAGAACGAGTCAGTGAATCTATCCGTTGCTCAAAGAATGCAGCCTGATGGAGAAATAACCTTTCCCGTCCAGATACGCAAGTGCATCATTCAGCAGCGCTTGTTTCCTGGCTTCGTCCAGATCCGAATGGAAAAGGATCGCGATGAAATTCTCCAATGCGTGGTCAGACAGTTTCCCGGTCTCCACGAGATACCAGACAGGGTTCTTCTGCTGCAGGACCGCGTCAAGGTCGAAGGGCAGGTTTGCCTTGTCAAACTCATCCTTGACGTTTGACAGCGTGTAATCCGGCGTATCGCCGTCCAGCAGACCCAGTTTCCGGGCTATCATCAGCAGCATCTCGCCCAGGCGGTCAATCTCTCTGAGAATGAAATCTTCCATACTTATTCGTCTTTTATTCTAAGGCGCTCGATAATGTCGTCGCAGGCATTCAACAAACGTTTGGCGGAGTAATATTCCAGGGCCAATGTCCCTACACACAGAAGTGCAACGAGTATCCCTCTTCTCCACATCAACTCGGCACTGATATTCATCGAGGTCATAAAGATCACGGCACCAACGACGAATGCGAAGAAATAGACGCAGATCCCGGTCTCCAGGATGACATACCTTTTTTTGAACTTGCGCAGGGTTTCAGTAGTTGACAGGATGTCTCCATTGTAGATTTCTTCTTCTCGGACACCGTTATAGGCCCAGTATACACCGGGGATGAAAATGACGCTGAAGACGATCAGGGAGAGCGTAAGCCACCAGGCCATACCTTGTACGAAACTCAAGATGACCGCTAGTATGCAGCACGCGGCTCCAAGCGGAACCATTTTTTTAGAAAGGAAAAGCCTGCGCACATCCTTTTTCATCGCATGCTGTATCAGCTGCTCGTTTATGATCTGCTGTTTGTCGAACCGTTCTTTCAGCGCGGCATAATCCTGCCGCATCTGCTCCAGTTCCTGATTGATATCGAATTCTTCCTTGTTCATAGCATGGGTGATTAAAGATGGGACTTTTTGAGTTCTTCCTTGATCCGATGCAGTTGGAAAGAAACATTCTTCACCGAGATGCCGATGATGGCACCAATCTCCTCGTAACTCAGGCCTTCGAGCCACAGGAGGATAATGGCGCGGTCCACCAGGCCCAGTTGATTGATGCGGGCATAAAGGCGCTTGGTCTGAAGCGCCCGGTCGTCCGCATCCTCGAACGGGTCTATGTCCACGCTCAAGGCAACCCGTTCGCCGCCCCGGCGCCGTTTCTTGTCGGCATTGAGACAGCAGTTGAGCGCGACGCGGTAAATCCAGGTCCGGACATCGGACTCGGAGCGGAATGAATCGTAACCCTTCCAGAGCCTGATCAGAATCTCCTGGAAGAGGTCGTCGATCTCATCCGTGTCCTTGGAGAACATATAGCACACCGAGTAGATGGTGCTCTTGTGCTCCCGGACCAAATGGGTGAATTCTTGTTCCTTATTATCCATCATTTTTCGAATCTGCACCCGTTAGACAGCAAAACCCGCGAAAAACTATAAAACAACCTGCAGGAGAAGATTCAGTTCCATTATACGGCGTGAAGATACTGACATTCTGCCATATGTGCAAATCTCTGAGACGGCATGGAATTTGCGGCCGAATATATAGACCAAAAATTAATGGCAATGAAGACACGACAATTATTTGCGCTTGCAAGCGCTCTTCTTTTTTCTATCGCCGGATTGACCTCCTGCGAAAAGGATAATCCAGTGAAGGATGCGGACGAGGCGCTCGGAAAATATGAGATTGCGGATGCTTCCAGTCCCATACAATGCATCGAACTCACCAGAGACGGTGAATACATCGTCACCAAGAACCCCTCCAAAACCAAGGCTGACAGCGATTTGGAACTGAACGATGTCTGGGTCTACGGAGAATTCTCTTTCGTCGACGGAGCGTATTTACTCCAAGGGTTCGGTAAAATCGTGATTGACCTGCTGAGCGGCGGTGCCGCTGAGATCCTGATCGACGGTAACGGCTGGGATCCCTTCACGGTCCATGCCAATCTGGCATCCACGGTCCAGGAAACGACAATCAACCGGAGCCTCTGCCACCACTGGGACTTCAAGAAAACCTACTTCTCGCTTTCTTTCAGCGACTTGCCTTACCTGGATTTCAGTTTTGAACTGCCTGGCTGCGACTTCTCGAGATGGTTCGAGAAAACCGGCGACAAGGAGGGCGAACAAGAGTTGGAAAAGGAATGCAAGGGACTCATTTTCACGGAAAACGGTACCTATGCGGTCCTCTTCGACGGTGGCAAGGTCAATGTCGGTTCCTGGTCCTGGGAGAACAGCAAGGACGGTTCCCTCAATTGCGAATGGAGCAATCAGTATCAGTCTTTCTTTAAGGATTACCGCTTCCATGGTTCCCTTACCGTGGATGTCACGGAGGAAGACCCTGCCACTTGCACCATCGTCCGTTCTTTTGAAACCACGATGGACCGTTACAGACTCTTCCGCGGCTATACCTCCCACGGTATGAAGACTTCTCTCACATACTATTTGGAGGAGTCAAAATAACAAGTCCTAAGTGGACTACGCAGGGACCACCCATCGACTATATCGATGACGCCGAGCAGTATTGGCAGTAGTCGAAATTGATGCTTCCGTCGGTATTGTGGCCGCAGTCATCATCTTTTGAGAGGGGCTTGCCGCAGCTCTTACAGAACTGGGGCAACTGCCCGGGAGCAAGGTGCTTCTCCTTGGGCGGGAAACCTGCATCATAGGCTGCGAAAACATCCGGCTGGGCATCGGCCACAAAGTAGCCGGGGGGTGGGCAGTAAGTCCCCTCCCGGTTTCCCCAATAGCCTGGAATCAGTTCCAAGGCCAGGAAGTACGGAACTTCGTTTTCGGCAGGTTCGTCGTGATAATGGATCCTGAGTTTGCTGGCTAGGTCAAAGCCCGCATGCTTGTAAAACTCTATGTTCCCTTCCATCTGCAGAAGGCCGACGCCCATCTCCCGGGCTCTGTCCAGCGCATATCGCAACAGTTTGAGCCCATAGCCCTTTCGCTTGTAGTCCGGATGGATGCTGATGGGACCGAAAGTCCATGACGGGAAAGCGGAACCATCATTCAGCGTGATCTGTGCCTTGGAGAACATGACATGGCCGATAATGCGACCGTCCTCCTCCATCACATAGTCAAGATCCGGGATAAAATCCGGATTGTTCCTGTACTGATTGAGCACAAAGTGCTCCTGGCATCCTGGACGGTAAACGTTCCAGAATGCTTCCCGCGTGAGGTTCTCTACCTCGAGCCAGTCTATGGGTTGTTCCAGTCGGATATTCATAACTCAAGTCTTAAAACGCGTATGGGAGTGTCTCTGCCTTGATCCGGGTCCACAACGGTTTCTCCTGTTGGTATGAAACCACACTTCTCCATCACGCGGCCTGAGGCAGGATTGTCGATGAAGTGGCCGCTGATCAGCGACTTGATCTCCGTGGTCTGGCGGATGTGGGCAATCATCAGCCGAAGCGCCTCTGTGCAGATGCCCCGGTTCCAGTAAGGCCTGGCCACCCAGTAGCCGATGAGAGGTTCTCCCTCCCGGGCAGGGAGATTGCACTGGCAGGAAGGTCCGTAACCCATAGCGCCGATGGGCTCACCGGTTTCCTTTAATGTGATGGCCCAAGTGCAGGTGGCGTCATTGAAGACAGTCCTGATAATCTCCAGGCTCTCCTCCAAACTCTTGTGCGGTGACCAGCCGGCCCGGGGACCGATTTCCGGGTCGGAGGCATATTTGAAGAGAGCAGGGGCATCGCTCTCCAGCCAGGGCCGCAACAGAATTCTATCGTTTTCCATATACTTTACTTGTTTCTTTTCAAACATCTGGGTAAGCCCTTCGCGGATGCGTTCAATCACGTCATCAACAGTGATGGAGCGAGCCTTAGGAAGGTTGTAAAATACGTACAAAGAGTTAGTCCTGATCACTGTTTCTGCAAGAATCGACTTGGAGCTGTTCCGAATTCCTTTTTGAACATCCGGGAAAAATGCTGGGGATACTCGAAGCCCAGCGCATCGGAAACCTCGGTGACGGATCGTCCTTCCTGGAGCATCTGCCTGGCCCTTTCCATCAAATAACGTCGGATATACTTCGTGGCGCTTTCTCCTGTACGGGCGCGGACCAGGTCTCCGAAATAGTTTGGTGAGAGGCAGAGCTCACCGGCACAATAACGGACGGTAGGTATGCCTTGCGAATGCTGGAGGCCATCGGCAAAAAAACGTTCAAGAATGTGATCGACCTTCCTGCTGAAATCGCCGGGAGCGGCACTTGTCCCTTTGAACTGCCGCTCGTAGAAACGGGCAGCAAGTTCCAACAGCAGAGAGATATATGATAATACGATGGCGGACAGATGCCCGTCATCCGGGTATTCGGCCAACTCCTTCCGGATCGCAGCGATGCAACGTTCCAACCGCAGCCACTCGTCCGGAGTCGGGATCAATGCTTCATTGCTGTAGTAAGAGAAGAAATGATAATCCCGGATGCGTCGTTCCAGCGATGTGCCGGAAAGGAAGTCGCGGTGGAAGAGCAATACCCAACCCTTGATGTGGATAATCTCCCCATTGTCCATGACGCCGCCTGTCTGCCCCGGCCCAACGCACATAAGCGAACCGGCCTTGACCTCGTGGCTTCCTCCGCCATACTGGATGGTATATGGGCTTTCTTTCATAAGGAAAAGGCCATAGACATCGTACTCGCACAGGCAATGGCGGCATTGCTGAAGTTCGTCATAGTGCACAACACTCACCAGCGGATGCAGCACGTGCGCGCTAACGTACCGGGCGTAATCATTTACATTCTGTACCTTCAGAACCTTTTCCATAGCGCTAAATTACGAAAAATCGTTCAGTATCCGTAAAAATGGTTGAATAATCCGTAAAGCGGTTAATCCCCCTCCGGAAGAAACTCCCGACATTTGTGGTAGTAATACAATCACTTATGAAAGAAACCAGAATCGCACTTGGAACCTGGGCCTGGGGGGCCGGGATGTTCGGAGGAGACACAGTATTCGGCAGCAATACCGATGAAAACAACCTGAAACCGGTTTTCGATGCCGCCATTGGCGCCAGGCTGAACCTTTGGGATACAGCCACCGCCTACGGCATGGGTGAGTCGGAGCGGATCCTAGGACATCTGGCGGCCGCCTACAAGCGGGAGGACGTGTTGATTTCCACGAAGTTCACCCCGCAGATGGCCGAGATGTATGACAACGACGTGGTGAAAATGGCCGATGCATCCCTTGAGCGCATGGGCCTGGATTACATTGACATGTACTGGATCCACAACCCGATGGACGTGGAGCGCTGGACACCGGGGCTGATTCCGCTGCTCCAAAGCGGAAAGGTGCGCAAGGTGGGCGTTTCCAACCACAATATCAAGGAAATCCGCCGGGCCGATGAAATCCTTGGCGAAGCCGGATTCAAAGTGAGTGCAGTGCAGAACCACTTCAGCCTGCTGTACCGTTCGTCCGAGAAAGGCGGCGTGCTGGATTACTGCAAACAGAACGACATCCAGTTCTGGGCATATATGGTACTCGAACAGGGCGCCCTCTCAGGGAAATACAACCTTCAGAATCCGCTTCCGGCGGGAAGTGACCGCGGACAGAAGTACAATCCTATTCTGGGTCAGTTGACTGCCCTCACCGATGCAATGACGGAAATAGGGATCAAATATGGTCTTTCCTGCTCTCAGGTCGGTATCGCCTGGGCCCTCTCCAAAGGTACGATGCCCATCATCGGGGCGACCAAGGTGCATCACGTCCTGGAAGCCGCCCGGGTGTTGGATACTGTCCTAACTTCCGAAGAGATCACCCGCCTGGAAACCCTGGCCGATGCCGCCGGCATCGACACCCGTGGTGACTGGGAGCATACAATGGAATAATATGATGAATCTTAAACTTTCATTGTTCTTGTTCTGCTTCATGGCAGTCTTCACCGGCTGTGGCAAGGATCAGCCTTATGCCCCCCAGGAAAACCCACAGGAGGATAGCCAGGAAGAAGCACAAACTCAAGTAAAGGATGCGAAAGTCCTGGTGGCATTTTTTTCCTTTACCGGCACTACCAAGTCTGCTGCCACGAAACTTGCCGGACTTAATGACGGAACACTCTATCTAATCGAGCCCGAAACGCCCTACGGCAGCGAAAACAGCAATCATTACGACAAAAGCACCAGGGCATATCAGGAACAATACGGCCCTGCATCGGTCCGTCCGGCCATCAAGAAGACATTGAAGGATGCTGATGGATGCGATATAGTCTTATTGGGATTCCCTGTCTGGTACGGGAAAGCCCCAAGGGTAGTGTTCTCTTTCCTGGACTCTTATTCCTTCAAGGGGAAGACAGTCGTTCCTTTCATCACTTCCGGCTCGACCGGAATCTCCTCTGCGGCGTCAGAGCTGAAGTCCGCCTATCCTGACCTCAGCTGGAAGACTGGCGACAGGCTGAACGACAAATCCACGGAACAGTTGAAGTCGTGGCTGGAGTCTCTGGGAATAAAAGTCAAATAACCGGCACGGGAGTCAATGGACAGGCGTAACTTCATAGGAATGGCGGCGATGGCGGCTGGGAGGATTTCGGCAGTGTCATAGCACCTTCCATCCGAAGTAATTTGACCTTCTTGTCAATGCCTCCGGCATATCCGGTAAGCGAACCATCAGCACCTACGACCCTGTGACAAGGGATAATGAGCGATATTGAGTTGTGGCCCACTGCTCCTCCAACCGCTTGGGCAGCCATTCGGGCGACGCCCTTCTGTCCGGCGATTCGCTTTGCTATCTCTCCATACGTCATTGTCTTGCCGTAAGGGATCGTCAGCATGATTTCCCAGACGGCCTTGCGGAACGGGCTGGCACGCATGACGAGAGGAGGCGTGAAGTCCGGCTCGATACCGCTGAAATAGATGTCCAACCAGCGGTATGTGTCTTTGAAAACAGGGATTAGTTTTTCTTCATGCTCCGGGGAAAGCACGTCGGCAAAATGAATCTGTCCATCGAACCAGAGACCGATAAGAGACGTGCCGTCACTTCCGAGGGTAATTCCACCGAGTGGTGATTCATAGTGCCAAATATAGTCCATTTTCAGGGTTACAGTAACTATGTTTGTAATCCAAATGAAGAACGCTCTCAGGGGCTTGTCGGCCCCTGCCGCTTGGCAGACCCCCGAGAAGTTTTTCATATGAAATAAAAGCTACTGATATTTTTGGCTACATTTATAAAGCACAACATGTAA
>JAFWRQ010000006.1 GCA_017519865.1 Bacteroidales bacterium
GCCAACGGCGTTATCGACTTCAATGATAAGAGTGTCACCGAGAACACCCGCGTGAGCTACCCGATCTACCACATCGAGAAGATCGTCCGTCCGCTTTCCCAGGGTCCCGCCGCCAAGCAGGTCATCTTCCTGTCCGCCGACGCTTTCGGTGTCCTCCCTCCGGTCTCCATCCTCACCCCTGAGCAGACCAAGTACTACTTCCTGAGCGGCTTCACCGCCAAGCTCGCAGGTACAGAGCGCGGTATCACCGAGCCCACCCCGACCTTCTCCGCCTGCTTCGGCCAGGCCTTCCTTGAGCTCCACCCGACCAAGTACGCCGAGGAGCTTGTGAAGCGCATGGAAATGAGCGGCGCCAAGGCTTACCTCGTGAACACCGGTTGGAACGGTACTGGCAAGCGCATCTCGATCCGCGACACCCGCGGCATCATCGACGCCATCCTCGACCACTCCATCGACGAGGCTCCGACCAAGCAGATCCCTTACTTCGACTTCACCGTCCCTACCCTCCTCAAGGGCGTCGACACCGGTATCCTCGATCCTCGCGACACCTACAAGTGCGCATGCGAGTGGGAGGAGAAGGCCAAGGATCTCGCCGGCCGCTTCATCAAGAACTTCAAGAAATACGAGTCCAACGAAGCCGGAAAGGCCCTCGTAGCCGCCGGCCCGAAGCTCTAGTTCTTACTGACAATATCGGGAAGACCGACCTTTCAAAAAGGTCGGTCTTCTTTTTTATTTCTTCCCTGAAAGGATGACGCCAAGGACGATGGCCAGGGAACCGGCCGCCGAGACCAAAGTCATCCTTTCGCCTAGGATGATCATCGAAGTGACAAGCGTGAAGAAGGGGTTGAGATACACGTAACAGGTGGACGTGAAATTGCCCAGCTTGGACATGACCTTGTTCCAGACAATGAAGCAGGCCAGCGATGCGACGAGACCGAGGAAAAGCAGATTGAGTATAACAGAAGGCTGCGACAGAGCCGACAGGGCTGTCGCGCGGTCTCCGTTCAGGAGGAAAGGGATGATGGTCAAGAGACCATAGAAGAACACCTTGCGCGTGGCGAAAAGGGCGCCATACTGTGAAGTCATCTGGGCCATGAAGATGCTGTAGAGGGCCCAGCATACAGCGGCGCCGATGGCGAAGAGGTCGCCCTTCGGCGACAGCTGCAGGGTCTGGCGCTCGAAGACGACCATGGCCATGCCCCCAAGGGCGAGGATCGTGCCGACTATCAAAGGCCATCTGAGCCTGATGTCCTCAAGTCCTTCCGCTATCCGTCCCTTTGCGAACCGCTTGACCACAATAGTCAGCAGCGCAGTGAACAGAGGAGCGCTGCAGACAAGGAAGGCGACGTTGCAGGCCTGGGTATAGACCAGTGCGGTATTCTCCGTAAGGAAATAGAAAGAGCCTCCGGTGATGCCCAGGAACACGAAGATGGCTTCGTCCAGAACAGTATCGGCGAAAAGCCTGGATGCCTGACCCTTGCGGAAGAGGCACACGGCCCAGATTCCGAGATATGCCAGCGCGAAGCGGATGGCGAATATCTGGGCCGGCATCAGGCCGGCGGCGATCAACAGCTTGGTACAGACGAAAGTGACGCCCCAGATGGCGACTACTAGCAGGGCGAGGGCATGGAAACCCAGCAGGGATTTGTTCATCAATTCATTTATAACGGAGAGCAAATATAATGCATTTTTCAAAGAATAATCTTACATTTGCATATATAAATCTACGGATATGAAACACTTGACTTTACTGGCAGCAATCATCATGGTAGCAGCATGCTCCAACTCCCCCAAGGTGGACAACCCCGATGTCGAAGTCTTCAAGGCAAAAGGCGGAAGCGTCCAGATCTCCTGCATCAACCACGGCTCCATTGCCGTCTCCTACAAGGACTATCTGATCCAGATCGACCCCGTCAAGAGTTATGGCGGCAAGGAACTTGATTATGAATCATTTCCCAAGGCTGACCTCATCCTGATCACCCACGAGCATGGCGACCACTACAACAAGGAGACCATCGAACTGCTCTCCAAGGACGATACCCGCATCATCACCAACGGCAAGGTCCACGACATGCTGGGATATGGCGAGACCATGTCCAACGGTCAGAGCACCGAGGCCGGAAAGGGCATCAAGATCGACGCTACCCCTGCCTACAACACCACCGAGGGCAGGACACAGTTCCATCCCAAGGGCAACGGCAACGGCTATCTGCTTACCATAGGCGGTCTGAGGGTTTTCGTCTCCGGCGATTCCGAGGACATCGAAGAGTATGCGCAGCTCAAGGACATCGACGTAGCCTTCCTTTCCGCCAACCAGCCTTACACGATGACCGTCGAGCAGTGCATCCACGCCGCCAAGGTCATCAAGCCCAAGGTACTTGTCCCCTACCACCTGGGCAATACCGACATGCAGGCCATCAAGGATGGTCTGGAGGGCACGGGCATCGAAGTCCGCCTGCACGAGACTCTAAGATAGCATGGATTCAGAGCGATCCACCGAAATCCTTAACCTGGCCTCGGACGCGGGCCATATCCTCCTCGAAAACGGGGCTGAGATATCCCGTGTCGAGGAGACCATGAAGCGCATAGCCAGTCACTACGGCGAGGACCGGGAGCACTTCTTCGTCCTCAGCAACGGCATCTTCACTACCGGCCGGTCCTATGCCAACGTCGAGTTCATCCCCATCAAGGGTGCGAGGCTGGATATGGTCGTAGAAGTGAACCAGCTTTCGCGCGAGATCTCTGAAGGCAAATATACCCTCGAAGAGGCCCGTGCAAGGCTGGAGGAGATCCGCAGGCTCCCGGCGAAGCCCCTCTGGGAGTGCATCGCCGGGGCCGCGCTGGGCAGCGGCGCTTTCTGCGCCATTTTCGGAGGAAGCTTCATCGACTGTGCGGCAGCGCTGGTGACAGGAACCCTGACATTCCTGTCACTTATAGTGCTTTGTGCTCCGAGGATGTCCAAGGCCTTGGGCAACATCTGCTCGGGAGCTATCGGCACGCTGCTGTGCATACTTTTCTACCACCTGGGATTCGGAGAAAGCCTGGGCAACATGATCATCGGCACCCTGATTCCGCTGATTCCGGGAGTGGCGTTCACCAATGGTCTGCGCGACATTGCAGACGAAGATTACCTGGCAGGCATCACGAGGCTTCTGGATGCGCTTCTTGTATTCCTTTCCATCGCCATCGGCGTATGCGTCACCTTCCTGCTGCACAGTTACATAGCAGGAGGAATGATACAGCTCAGCGGCACTTCTACAGATCCGGTCACAGCCATTATTCCGATACAGATGATCGCAGCGCTGCTGGGCACGGCTTCTTTCGCTGTATTGTTCGGAGTCCCGCGGAAGTTTTATTTCCCGGCCGGAGTCGTTGGCATGCTTGGATGGCTTGCCTATCTTCTTGTAGCCCGATATACGCCACTGGCGGTAATCGGCGGCACGTTGGTGGCATCGCTCATAGTCGCATTCCTGTCACGGTTTTTCGCAGTGCATCTGAAGTGTCCCGGAACGGTCTTCCTCATCTGCGGCGAGTTCCCTCTCATCCCCGGTGCCGGGGTGTTCTGGAGTTCCTATTATGTAGTGTCGGAACAGATGACCGCCTCGCTTTCGGCAGGGTTCATGGCCGTCAAGGTTACCATCGCCATAGTCCTGGGCATCATAATCGCAGCCAACATCCTGCATTGGAAGAAGATGCTTTAGCCTTCGTATTATGTCTGACAGGAAAATGAAACTGATCGCCTGGATCCCCTGTCTTCTGCTGGGATTCCTGGTGTTCATGATCTGTTACGCCTTTACTCAGGGGGCCGGCGGCCTGGCCGGCAGGGCAGGCGCAGCCGCAGCCTGCGCGGCCTACGTCGCCGCCGGCGCCGCCACCCTCGGGCTCTACGAACTCTGGAACCGGCTATGGGACAGGATTACCGGCGTCCACTGGGCAGACGACCTCTCCCTGAAACGATGCCTTCCCGACATTGGCAAGGGTTTTCTGACCGGCATCGTTTACTTCGCAATCGTAGTCGGAATCATCGCCCTGTGCGGATGCTACCGCATCACAGACGTAAAGTTCGATCTTCTCCCCCAGCTCAAGGCCTTGACGCTTTTCTTCACCGTTGCAGTCTGCGAGGAGATCCTCTTCAGGGGCATCCTCTTCAAATTGATTGACAGGCAATTCAATACGGTGGCAGCGTATATCGTCTCCGCACTTGTCTTCGGATTCGTCCACATCTCCAATCCCGGAGCCACTTGGTGGGCGGCGCTCGCCATCGCCGTCGAAGCCGGCATCATGCTCAGCGCCGCATACAAGTACTCCGGCAACCTCTGGATGCCCATCGGCATCCACTGGGCCTGGAACTACACCCAGGGCAACATCCTGGGCTTCAGGGTCTCCGGCGGCAATGCCGGCGAGAGCCTGTTCATCCCCGAGATCTCCGGTCCCGACATTGTCACCGGCGGCGCCTTCGGAGCCGAAGCTTCCATCGTCGCCTTCGCCATCGGCGCCCTCATCTCCGTCCTTTTCATCCTCGCCTCCATCCGCCGCTCTCCCCGCCACCCCCTCTCCTGACAGGCCTCTCTTCCCCGTTTTTTTTCCCCGCAGTTCTTCCCCGCTGCTCTCCTGCAGCAGTTCTCCAGTAGCAGACACTCATCCTAGAAAAAACGCCGTCAGCAGTCACTCCACCTATTACCCTTCTGCAGAGCCTAAGCGTCTCCCTTGATAAGCAAATCCCGAAACCGCTTTATCCTTCGGGCTTTTCCCGAAGGAAACCCCTGCAACTTACCGTACCCTTCGGGGTTTTTTGAAGGTACTGGGCCACAGAATGAATGCTGGTTCTTACAGTTTCATTCTGTGGCAAGAAAAGCACTTCAAATGACCTATTTGCTGCCACAAAATGAATCATTCTGCTCCTAGGTTCATTCTGTGGCTTGCGGAGTAACTTTTCAGGCAGATCCTCCAGTTCTCCCTTCAATTATCCTTTCTATTTCCAGCATTATACTCCTCTTATTTCCGGAATTCCTGCCCGGTGGTAGTTTTTTACCCTCTAACGACCCGGCAAATCGTCGAGAACGGCAAGGAGGCTCGGAGAGGGTTACAATGGGGTATTGTGTTCTAGACCCAGCGAAATTCACGAGAACGAGAACATCAAATAACCCTGGAGGGCCGTAGAAAGGGCGTCCACGTCCGCAACGATTTGCGGAGAACCAGGTCATTAATTGGAGAAGGAGAGGAGTGCGAGAAAAGAAGATAAAGAATAAGAGAATGGTGGAGGAGAATTGGGGATAAATGTGTATATTTGTGCTAAAGGATGACACAATTGGGATCGGACATACAGTACCTGCCGGGGGTGGGGCCGAAACGGGCGATGCTGCTCAAGAATGAGCTCGGGGTCGCCACGTTCAGCGACCTCATCCACCTGTATCCGTTCCGGTACATAGACAGGAGCAGCATCCAGCGCATCGCGGAGGTCACTCCCGACGTGGCGCACGTCCAGGTGATGGCTCGGGTAATCCGCGCCACACTTTACGGCCCCGGCAGTTCCGTCTTCGTACAGCGCAACCAGGCCGGGGTGGAGATTGACAACTGCCCTGCCGACAAGAACGGTGTCAAAGTCCTGAGATTCAACGCAGTCAAACGTCTGAGCGTCATCGTTGCCGACAGTACCGGCGAGATGGAGATGGTGTTCTTCAAGGGCATCAAATGGAATTGGGACCGGCTCACTCCCGGAAGCGTCTTCGTGTTTTTCGGCAAGCCGCAGCTTTTCGGTAAAAGGCTGAACATCCTCCACCCCGAAGTGGACAATCCCCCCTCGCAGGCCGACATGCCAGGCAACGTCGGTACCCTCACCGGGGTCTATACAAGTACTGAGAAACTGAAAAACTCCGGTATCACCGGGAAAGTGATGAACCGCCTCCAGGCATCGGCCCTCAACGCCTGCCTCCCCGAGATCGAGGAAACACTGCCCGAATACATCCTCCGCGAAAAGGATCTGGTCCCTTTGCGCTTTGCCCTGCGCAACATCCACTTTCCGCAGGACGCCGACGCACTGACCAAAGCGTCATACAGACTGAAGTTCGAAGAACTGTTTTTCCTTCAGCTTTCACTCCTGAAACAGAAATACATACGAAGCCGCAGCGAAGTCGGTATCCGTATGCCCAAGGTCGGAGAGCCGTTCAATGCACTGTATAAGCGGCTCCCCTTCGACCTGACCGGCGCCCAGAAGCGCGTCATCAAGGAGATCCGCGCCGACCTGACCAGCGGCCATCAGATGAACCGCCTGCTGCAGGGCGACGTCGGCTCCGGCAAGACCATGGTTGCCGTGCTGAGTTGCCTGATCGCCTACGGCAACGGCTATCAGTCCTGCATAATGGCCCCGACGGAAGTCCTTTCGCAGCAGCATTACGCCAACGTCAGCCGCTATCTGGAGGGCTCCGGCGTACGCTGCGCGCTCCTGACGGGCAGCAGCACCGCCAAGGAGCGCCGCGAGATCCACGCCGGCCTCGAGGACGGCAGCATCGCCATCCTCATCGGCACGCACGCGCTCATCGAGGAGGACGTCCGCTTCCGCGCGCTCGGCCTGGCAGTCATCGACGAGCAGCATCGCTTCGGCGTGGACCAGCGCTCGAAATTGTGGGCAAAGGGCCCCGGAGTGCCTCCGCACATCCTGGTGATGACGGCCACGCCTATCCCCAGGACGCTGGCCATGACGCTGTACGGCGACCTCGACGTCTCCGTCATCGACGAGCTGCCGCCCGGCCGCAAGCCTGTCCAGACAATGCTGATCGGACAGGGCAAGCGCCGCGCCCTGTACAAGTTCATGCGCGACGAGATTGCCAAGGGCCGCCAGGTCTTCGTAGTCTATCCGCTGATATTCGAGAGCGAGAAAATGGACCTCAAGAACCTGGAGGAAGGCTATGAAGACATCGTCAAGGCATTCCCCCTCCCCGACTACAAGGTCGCCATCGTCCACGGCCAGCAGACCAACGAAGTCAAGAACTTCAATATGTCGGCATTCGCCGCAGGCCGGGCCGACATACTCGTCTCGACGACCGTAATCGAAGTCGGCGTAGACGTTCCCAACGCCTCCGTTATGGTCATCGAAAGCGCCCAGCGCTTCGGCCTCAGCCAGTTGCACCAGCTCCGCGGCAGGGTCGGGCGCGGCAGCGAGAAGTCGTTCTGCATCCTGGTCAAGGACGAAAAGGTATCGAAGGAATCCCAGCGCCGTCTCGACCTCATGTGCGCCACGGAGAACGGCTTCGAACTGGCCGAGGAGGACATGAAGATGCGCGGACCGGGAGACCTCGAAGGCACGCAGCAAAGCGGCCTCCCCATCGCCCTGAACATAGCCTCGCTGGTGCGTGACGGCACCATCCTGAGCGAAGCGAGGGTCTACGCCGAACACATACTCGAGTCGGATCCATTCCTGTCTTCCCCCAGGAACCTCCCCCTCATGAAGGAACTCCAGAAAGACAAGTACAACATCAAGGACTATAGCAAGATAAGCTGATGATAACCGAGCTCATCGACAAATACATCTGGCTCATCCAGACATTCATAGACGTTGGAGAAACCGGTCTCACGCTGGACCAGGTCACCTCCCGCTGGGAGCGTCGCTACGGCACTCCGTATCACCGCAGGACCTTCAACAACCATCGCGAGGCCATAGCGGAGATCTTCGGAATCGAAATCGAATGCAACCGCAGCACCAACCGCTATTTCATCCGTTACGGCGAGGACGCCATAGACCGTGAATCCTCCGTCGGCTGGCTGATCAACACCTTCACAGTCAACAACTTGCTCTCCCTCAGCCGGGAGCGCCTGACCGGCCGCGTATCGGTCGAGAACATCCCTTCCGGCCAGATCCACCTGACCGGAATCATCGCCGCGATGAAGGACGACCGCACCCTCGAAATAATGTACCGCAAATACGGCGAGGACGAAGGAGAGATGTTCCATGTCGACCCGTACGGCATCAAGGAGTACCAGCGGCGCTGGTACCTGCTCGGCTACTGCCACGAGCGCGGCGCCGAGAGGGTCTATGCGCTGGACCGCATCAGCTCGCTGGTCGCTACCGGATGGACTTTCAAGATGCCCAGGGACTACGACATCGACGAACTCTACTCGCAGACCATCGGCATCTACCTCGACAACCATACCGAGCCGGAAAGCATATACCTCAAGGTTACCGAACATGAGGCGAATTTCCTCAGGGACCTGCCCCTGCACCCGTCCCAGTTCGAGCTTGGCCCGGAAGGAGAAGGGTACGTCAAATTCAGGATACGCGTGATCCCCAACGAAGACCTTTTCATGGAGCTGAAGCGTCTGGGATCCGAAGTGGAGATCCTCTCCCCCCTCCATCTCCGCAAGAGGATGGCGAAGGAACTGCAGGAAGCGGCAGACAAATACAAATAAACAAATATATGAGAATCAATCACCTGGGCACAGCCTGCTGCGCCATCGCAATCCTCCTCACCACAATGGGATGCAACAAAAGACAAGACAATGAAAGCGGATACATCGGACCTTCCGACATCACGGTCGACGACGGCCGGATGAGTCCCGAGGTCCTGCTGTCCCTCGGACGGCTCTCCGACCCGCAGATCTCTCCCGACGGCACCAAGGTGCTCTACGGAGTCAGTTACACATCCATAGCCGACAACCGCAGTTGCCGAAACCTCTTCCTGAGCAATATCGATGGCACCGACAAGGTCCAGTTGACACGCTACGCAAAGAGCGTCTCGAATGCACGCTGGTCCCTTGACGGCAAGGAAATCTATTTCCTTCAGGGCGGACAGATCTGGAAGGCTCCGCTCCAGGGTTCCAAACTCGGCAAGAAAGTCAAGATAAGCGACGTTCCCGCCGGCATCAGCGAGTTCAAACTCTCTCCTACCCAGAGCAATATCCTGTACATCAGTTCAGTACACAGTGCGCTCCAGACCCCTGTCGACAGCGATCCCGCACTTGACAAGGCAGAGGCATACGCTACTGAAGACCTGATGTACCGCCACTGGGACCACTGGGTGACGGAAACCCCGCGTACCTATGTCGCCCCCTTCGCCGGTGCAATGATCACTCCCGACAACTCCTTCGACCTGCTTGGCGATGAGCCGTACGAACTCCCGACCGAGCCGTTCGGAGGTGCCGAACAGCTCACCTGGAGTCCGGACGGCCGCTTTGTCGCATATAGCTGCCGCAAGGCTGTCGGCAAGGAGTATGCATTCTCAACCGATACTGAGATCTATGTCTACTGCATCCTCACGGGAGAATGCAAGCGCATCGAGATGGACGGAGGCTACGACACCGACCCGGTCTGGTCCCCTGACGGCAAGCGCATAGCATGGCTCAGCATGGAGCGCCAGGGCTACGAGTCCGACAAATCCCGCATAATGGTGCAGGAGATCGCTATCGACGGCAACCAGTTCTCGTTCGGCGAGCGCTGGGAACTGACCTCCGGTTTCAAGTACAACGCCGCCGGCCTGGTATGGGGCGAGAATAGCCACGAGCTGTATTTCAACGCCCTTGCCGAAGGCCTCCAGGCCATCTACAGGGCCGATTTCGACGGTGATGCATGGAGCATCTGGCGCATCACCGGAGACAGCCTGTGGTACGACTTCGACTCTCCCTGGGCCGTTGTGGAGAATGACGGCGTCCTCACGTTGCTCACGAGTTACTGCTCGATGGACTTCCCGAACGAACTCGTGGCCGTTCCTCTGGACGGAAGCGCCCCGAAGCGCATCACCCACGAAAACGACCGCATTCTCGGCCAGCTGGACGACCACCGCACCGAGATGCGCTATGTCAAGACCATAGACGGCAAGGACATGCTCACCTGGGTGCTCTATCCCCCGAAATTCGACGAGTCCAAAAAGTATCCGGCCATCGAGATCTGCCTCGGCGGCCCTCAGGGCACCCTCAGCCAGGGCTGGTCGTACCGCTGGAACTACAGGCTGATGTGTTCCCAGGGCTATGTCGTCGTCCTGCCCAACCGCCGTGGAACCACCGCGTTCGGACAGGAATGGTGCGAACAGATCTCAGGTGACTACAGCGGCCTGAACATCCAGGACTACCTCAGCGCCGCCCGTGACATCAAGGCAGAGCCCTTCATCGACAAGATCGCAGCCTGCGGTGCCAGTTACGGCGGCTACTCCGTCTACTACCTTGCGGGAATGCACGAGAACACTTTCGACTGCTTCATCGCACACGCGGGCATCTTCGACGAGGAGGCCCTGTACTATACCACGGAGGAAATGTGGTTCGCCGACTGGGACAACGGCGGCCTAGGTCGCGGCTATCTCAGCGGCTCGCCCTGGAGCGAGTTCCCCGAGGCCGTACGCCACTACGCCCACAACCCCAAACTGTTCGTGGAGAAATGGAACACCCCCATCCTCTGCATCCACGGAGGAATGGACTTCCGTATCCCTTACACCCAGGGAATGGCTGCATTCAACTGCGCCCAGATGATGGGCGTTCCCTCCAAGCTCGTGGTGTTCCCGGAGGAGACCCACTGGATCCTCCAGCCGCAGAACGCCCTCTACTGGCACAGGACCTATTTTGACTGGCTCGAAAGATGGATAAAGTAACAATATGAAAAGGCTCATTATCACCCTGCTGGCTTTCACGGCATTCCTGTGCGCCGGCGCCCAGAACTACAACGTACTCGACATCGTGCGTTCCGACCGCAGGCTCGTGTCAGGCTGCGAAGGACCCTACCGCTTCGAAGAGACGGTGCAGACACCTGCTCCCAGGGGCTTCAAACCTTTCTATATCAGCCATTACGGCCGCCACGGTTCACGCTACGCGTGGAACGCCGGCACCTACACGACCATCCAGAGAGTGCTGGCTGCAGCGGCTTCAGTTGAAGCGCTCACTCCCCGCGGCATAAAGTTTTTCGGGGATTTCACGGCATTCTACGAGGTACCTCTTATGAACGCCGGCGACCTGGTGGAACTCGGAGAGCAGCAGCATCGCGAGATCGCGAGAATGATGGTGAGGGACTTCCCCAAGGTCTTCGCCGACGGGGGCAAGGTCCTGGCCATGTCTTCCACGTCGCAGCGGGCAATCGTCAGCATGAACGCCTTCTGCGTGAGCCTCCAGAAATATGCCCCGAAGGTTGACATCGAAGGGAACTCCCTCCACACCAATATGCTGTTCATCAACCCCACCAGCGCTCCGAGGGAGATCCGTCAGCAACGGGAGGGCAATGTGCCCCTGCCGGAGACTCTCGAACAGTTCCGCAACAGGAAATACATCGTCGACGACGTTCTGAACCGCCTTTTCACCGATACCAGTTTCCTGGATGAAGTGGGAGGAAAGACTCAGTTCCTCTCGGAACTGGCGATGCTCTGGAGGGGTTACCACAACTACTGCGACGACGACTGGATGGAGGACATCTTCACACCGGAGGAGGCTCTTGCCTACTGGGAGGTCGACAACTACGACTGCTACGTCGGACACGGAGCACAGCGCTACCAGCAGATCCCGCTGGTTCTGGACATAGTCAACCGTGCCGATGAGGCAATAGCCGGAAGCGGATATAAGGCCCATCTGCGTTTCGGTCACGATACCGTTGTCAACGCGGTATGCCCGCTGCTGAACATCGACGGCTGCGGCCAGATAGTCGACAAGGCCGACGACGTGAAGTACTGGTTCCAGAACTACGACACGCCGATGGCGGCCAACATCCAGTTCATCCTCTACCGCTCAAAGAGGGACTCGCGCATTCTTTTCAAGTTGCTGCGCAACGGCCACGAGGCCACCCTGCCCCAGCTGACTCCCGTCAGCGGGCCGTACTACGACTGGAACGACTTCAGGGCCTGGGTGCAGCGTCTCGACGCCGAGCACCCCGTCAGATAGGATGGACATCTCCAGGGTGATGGAGCGGGCGGGAAAACTGCCCGTGGCAGAGATCGCCGGCACCGTGGGCGCGCTGCTCGGAGAGCACGCGTGCCTGGTGGTGACGGCCCCGCCCGGCGCGGGCAAGTCCACGCTGCTGCCCATCACGATACTGGAAGATTTGAGTGAAGGAAAGATCCTGATGCTCGAGCCCAGGCGCCTGGCTGCCAGGCAGATAGCGGAGCGGATGGCCTGGCTGCTCGGGGAGCCCGTAGGGCGCACCTCCGGCTACCGCATCCGGTTCGAGTCCAAAGTCTCGTCATCAACTCGTATCGAAGTACTTACGGAGGGCATCCTCACCAGGATGATCGAGGAAGACCCTACGCTGGAAGGCGTTTCAGCCGTCATCTTCGACGAATTCCACGAAAGGAGCCTCAACAGCGACCTCGCCCTTGCACTGACCCGTGAAACGCAGTCCCAACTTAGGCCGGACCTGAAGATAGTCATAATGTCCGCCACCATCGACACGGATACGGTCTGCAGGGAACTCGATGCACCCCTCGTGGAAGGCAAGGGAAAGATGTTTCCGGTGCAGATCATTTCCGAGGAGCCGGAGGCTACGGAGGCGAACGCCGCCGAAGCTGTGGCGCGCGCCGTCAGGAAAGCGCACCGGGAGCAGGAAGGCGACATACTGGCCTTCCTGCCCGGCGAGGCGGACATCCGGCGCTGCGTGGATCTTCTCGGCGAGACGCTCGGCGGCACGGAGGTTCATCCCCTATACGGTATGCTGCCACCGGAGGCACAGCGCAGGGCAATCGCTCCAGGTGCAAACCGGAAAGTCGTCCTGGCAACCCCAATAGCAGAGACATCCCTCACCATTGAGAACGTACGCATAGTCGTAGACTCCGGCCTGTGCCGCAAACCGGTATTCGACCCGCAGAGCGGGCTGAGCCGGCTGGAGACGGTGCGCATCAGCCGGGACATGGCCCGGCAGCGCACCGGTCGCGCCGGCCGCGTAGCCCCGGGCGTCTGCTACCGGCTATGGGGCCCAGGCACAGAAGCCCGTATGGAAGAGAACCGCAAACCGGAGATTCTCGAAGCGGACCTGTCGCAGACGATGCTGTCAATAGCCTCCTGGGGTGGCGGAGAAGCGGAGTCTATGCCATGGCTTACTCCGCCTCCGGCAGCCGCCCTGAGGCAGGCCCGCGGCCTGCTGGCGACCCTGGGCGCCGTCGGCGAAGGCGGCATCACCGCCATAGGCCGAAGGATGGCCGCACTCCCCTGCCATCCCCGCATATCGCACATGCTCGTCAAAGCGCAAAATCCTGAAGAGAAGGCACTTGCCGCCGATATTGCAGCATTGCTCGAAGAGAAGGACCCTATGGCACTGGATAATGCCGGGACCGATATGGGAGCACGGGTCTCCGCCCTGCGCCGGGCCCGGCGCGAACACCGTGAAGGCCGCGCCTGGGGGCGCATCGCCCGAGTCGCCGAACAATACAGGAGCCTTACAAGATGCGCCGAAGACAATACCGATCCCGACCCGTATTCCATCGGAACCCTGGTCGCGGCAGCCTATCCGGAAAGGATAGCCAAAGCGCATCAGGACGGCTGCGGCCGCTTCCTGCTCGCCTGCGGCGACATGGCGTTCACGGACAGGGATGACCCGATGTCCGCATATGAATGGCTTGCCGTCGCAAGCCTCAACGTCCGCGAGGGCGCCGACGGGCGCATCTTCCTGGCAGCTCCTCTTGACCCGGACGACCTCGGCGATATGCGCACGGAGCGCGATAACGTAGCCTGGGACAGCCGGCGCGGCACAGTCGTCGCCCAGCGCGAAACGCGTATCGGCGGACTCGTCGTAGCCGCGCGCCCCATCAGCGACATCCCCCGCGAAAAGGTAGACCGCATCATCTGCGAAGCGGCTGCGCGCGACGGCCGCAGCATGCTGGACTTCTCCGACGAGGTCGGAAACCTCCAGCGCCGCGTCGCCGCCGTCGCCGCCTGGCATCCGGAACTCGGTCTTCCCGACCTTTCCACCGACTCCGTCCTTAAGCGTGCAAACGAATGGCTCCAGCCTTTCCTCGGCAAAGCCATAAGCACTCAGGAACTCAAGAAGATAGACTTGATGCAAGCCCTATGGACGCTGTTGGACTACACCCAGCAGCAGGCCGTCGAGAGGCTAGCGCCTTCGCACATCGCCGTCCCTACGGGCAGCCGCATACGCGTGGAGTACCGCCAGGGGGCGGAACTCCCCGTCCTGCGCGTCCGCCTTCAGGAGTGCTTTGGCCTTACCGACACCCCAAAGGTGGACGACGGCCGGCGCCCCGTCCTGATGGAACTGCTCTCCCCCGGCTTCAAGCCAGTCCAGCTGACGCAGGACCTGCACAGTTTCTGGGAGAACACGTATTTCGAAGTTAGGAAAGAACTCCGCCGCCGCTATCCAAAACACTCCTGGCCGGACAACCCTCTTGAAGCCCCCCCTGTCCGCGGCACCGGCCGCCATCCTACAAACACCGCAGCACCCAAATAATTGACAATCAACAAAATCGTATAGTCGCCCAACCAGAAACAGGTGGTAGCGACTATATTAATGCCTTGATTCACAGGCAGTGACGTGCCGCGCGTCATGTCCCCATCCCCGCGCTTCATACCTCTACATTGAAATGGACCTTGTTTGGACCTGATGGCAAACTAAAAAGGGACTACTTTTGTGACCGTGGAGTCCTGGCACTCCTGAGTTTTCAACGTTTAATGTCAATTGCATTACAAATGAACCAAGAAGACAAAAAGGCCTATGAGGTTCCTCAAGCTGAGTATATCCTGGTCGTCCCTAAGTCCATACTTATGACTTCCGATGAAAACGAACCTATCATACCCGGTCCTGATTATTAGAAGCACTCAAAATACTAATCACAAATAACAATGAAAGGATATCGTTTGATTCCTGTCGCCCTGGCAATGCTGGCGGCAGGCAGTTGTTCCATTGAAAATCCCGATACACACTTTGACAACGCATTCGTCTATGGCGAGGAAATGACATTTACGGCAGGGTTCGCTGCACCTGACACAAAGACTGAAATGCACGGAGAATCCGCTATATGGTGGACACCCGGTGATGAAATCTGCATCTGGTTCGGTTCATCCGGCGAAGGAAACCGCTTCATATCCCAGGAAACTGAATCCACAAACAAGGCCCGCTTCAATGGAACAATTTCCGCTTTCACAGGTGTTAATGAAGGTGGAGAGCAGAACTATTTCTGGGCGGTCTATCCCTATGAATCTGCCATTAGTTTCGATGGCTGTTCCGTCGTAGCAAGACTGGCAGAACAGCAGATTGCTAAGGCCGGTTCTTTTGAAACCAACACCAACGTCACGTTGGCAAAATCGACAGGTTTGTCATTGTCTTTCTACAACATATGCTCCGGTATCCGTTTTTCAGTAACACATGAAGGCATTAAATCCGTGACTTTTCGCGGAAACAATAATGAAGACATAGCCGGCACATTCCGAGTCTCTATGGGTGAAAACGGAAAGCCAACGACCCCTGAAGTAATAAATGGAAAGAAAGAGATAATACTCAGTGTTCCAAATGGAGGGACGTTTGAGGTCGGTCCTCTATATTATATTGAGATCCTCCCTCAGACCTTGACGAAAGGCTTTACTATGACATTCACCACTGAGACGGCGTCCGGAAGTCGTTCAATAGATGTAAGTGCACCGTTTGAGAGAAGCGTTTTCAGTAGTGGACTCGATTTCGACCAAACCATATCGTTCATCCCCTTCATTTCTTATGAAAGGCCTGAATTAGTTGATCTTGGCCTAAGTGTAAAATGGGCGACATGGAATATCGGAGCGACAAAGCCGGAAGAGTTGGGAGACTATTTTGCCTGGGGAGAGTTACAACCTAAGAACAACTATTCCTGGTCCAATTACCGATTCGGTTCGTCGAGAAGCTTAACAAAGTATTGCTATAATGCCGACTATGGAGCTAATGGCTTTACAGACATGAAGTATGAATTAGATCCAGAGGACGATGTCGCTTATATCAACTTCGGGGAGAACTGGAGGATACCTTCAAGAGACATGTTGATCGAGTTATTGGACAATTGCTCATGGTCATGGAAAACCGTAAATAAAGTAAAAGGATATCAAATCACAAGTAAGATAAACGGGAACAGTATCTTCATGCCTGCATCTGGATATTATTCAGGGAGCGTAATTTCACTTGAATCCGAACTCGACTACTGGATGTCAAGTCTATACTCCAATAATAGTGCATATGTCATTTCTGTTACTACATCCTCATCTTCCAAGCCAGGAGAATACAACTACATAAGCCGAAGCGCCGGTTTACAGATCCGTCCAGTGTACGGGAACTCTATCCCTGTTGAAAGTATCTCTATGGTCAAATCACAGATTACACTTCCGGTTTCGAGTTCTTGTAAATTGGATGCTGAGATCTATCCTTCCAATGCTACGAATAAGCGTCTTTCATGGTCATCAAGCAAGTCATCCGTAGCTAAGATAGATTCAAAAGGTGTTGTCACGGCTGTCGCAGAAGGAACGGCTATCCTTAAAGCGACGTCTGAGGATGGTGGTCTTGTCGCTACATGTGGCATTACAGTTACAAACGAGGACCCCACTCCTACCCCAGTCGATCTTGGGCTATCAGTTAAATGGGCATCCAAGAATGTCGGAGCAATCCTTCCAGAGGACTTTGGATCTTATTTTGCATGGGGAGAGATTGAGACGAAACAAGCATATTCATGGGGCAACTATAAATGGGGGACCGGCACGGAGTATCATTTCACTAAGTACAACTATGATAACTATTATGGCGATATCATAGATAACCAAAAAGTACTTTTAAGTGACGATGATATCGCGACTCAGAAATATGGTGGAAGATGGCATATCCCTACATATTCTGAAATGAATGAACTGGTCACGAAATGTGACTGGGAACATACTACTGTAAACGGAGTCAATGGTTTTCTCATAAAAAGCAGAAAGAATACAAACAGTATTTTCTTACCCCTTGCCGGTCATAAGACCGACATGGATTATGTTTTCACCAACTTTTCAGGAGATTATTGGTCATCTTCCCTCTTGACTCCAACGATACAGCCGGATGGTGGCAGCCCAATGTATGGTTGCGCATTTGTGAATTTATGTGAAGGCTGGATTAACATAGAGGGATTTTTCCGAACCAATGGGTTACCTGTCCGGGCAGTGTATAAATAGCCTTGGCGTAAGCGACCGGTGAAATATTATGGTACGGTTTATCGTTGGGAATTGCGCCGCATTTCGGTATATTTGCATAATATGAAAAAAAAGCAAAATTATCTGGGATATATCGTCTTCAGCCTGTGTGCGCTGCTTGCGATACAGTGTACACAGGCTCCTGATGCCGATATGCGGGCTCCTGTACCCATAGCATTCAGCGAGGTAGTTGACAACTCGTCTGTCAAACTCACGGCTACTTTCGACCATACGGGGAACCTGAGTTCCGCCGGATTCGAAGTATGGCAGGTTGAGGGGGAGATATTTCGGAAAGAAGGAGATCTTGAAGGAAACACCCTGTCAGCCTTATTGACGGGGCTTGAATCAGAAACCGAGTACAGTTATGCCGTGTTTTACGGTAACGGTGAGGAAGTACGCGTTTCGGAAGCACATTCCTTCCGAACGCTGGCAGCACCGGAACCGGAGCCGGGAACCGATCCGCAGCCCGGTCAGGATCCCGAACCGGGTCCTGAGCCGCAACCGGTATCTCCCGATCTGTTTGACCCTGCGCTCTGGAGATTCCTGGTGAAGAATCACGATGCTGACGGAGACGGAGTAATGTCCGATGTCGAACTGGAGAACATACTGGATATCAACCTTTGCGGAGTGGCGCTTGACACACTGAAAGGACTGGAACTGCTGTCGAACCTAGAGTCACTCTCTTTAGGAGACAACACGCTAAGCCATATTGACGTATCCAACAACAAGAAGCTTCAGTTCCTATCAGTAATGGACGAGCGTTATCTGGAAGGGATAGTACTTGACAATCCTGCCCTATTCCAGACATATTTCGTGAATATACCTTGCCTCAAGCACCTGGATGTATCAAAGTGTCCGGAGATGTATATCTGCGAATGGTGGGAAGTGTCCCTTGAGGGAACTGTCGATTTTTCGAACTGTCCAAACCTGCACGCATTGCGCTTCGGAGGCACGAACCTCGTCGAACTGGACCTTTCGTCCAATCACAAGCTTCTCCATCTGAACGCTCCCGACAATCCTGAACTCAAAACGATATGGCTGTGGGAGAAGATAAGGCTCGAATCCCTCGAAGTGGACCCTCAAGTAGAGATTAAGTATAAGAAATGATGGAAACGAAACTTGAACACGTATTTCTGAAACAGGCTGTCGAGCGCAAATTCGCGAACAGGCTGACGACATCGGCCGATTTCGTACGCCTGTCCGAAGATATGGACGACCGGGTCTCCCCCTCCACGCTGAAACGCCTCTGGGGCTATGTCGGCATGCAGGTTGAACCAAGGCCTGCGACGCTGGACGCATTGTCCAAATACGTCGGATTCAGAGACTACAGGGCATTCCTTGAGGACCTCAGGTCATCCAGGATGGCATCTTCCGGATACTTCAACTCCGCCCGGCTGGACGCAGCTACGCTCCAATCGGGTGATATGTTCAAGATCGAATGGAGACCGGACCGCATCGTTACTCTGAGATATCTGGGTGGCAACCGTTTCCGAGTCATCTCATCCGAGCATTCAAAACTGCGGGAAGGTGACGAGTTCGAGGCTCCCACGATTATGAAAGGATTCCCGCTGATACTTCCGGAGATAATCAGGAACGGGGAAAAGACTTCTTCCTACATAGCTGGCAGAGATGGCGGGATCGTATTCATCGTTTCGGCGTAGAAGCCTGCCGGACTTGTTCCACCGCCTCCTGGAAAAGCTTTTCGACCGGGTCGTCGCGCCTGAGAAAAAGCACGGCCGCCAGGCATGCGGCAAGGAGCACAGAGAGAAGCACGACAGGAAGCACCGGACGGATATGCCCCGTTTTTTCCAAATCCCTGCGGACAGCCTCTGCGGACGGATACCGTTTGTCGATGTCCTCAGCGGAGCATTTATGGGCAATCCCGGCAAAAGCCGGTCCCATCTGCTGCATGATCTTTCCCAAGGAATAGATGTCGCTTCCAGCCTCGGCCTTCCCACCTGCCCTGACCTCCGGAGCGGCATATTGCCAAGTCCCTGCCGGGTCCTTCCCCGTCAGGATGGAATCGGTGTCGGACAATCCGAAATCGATGATCTTGGGATAGAACCCGTAACGGGTTATCAAGATGTTCTCAGGCTTCAGATCCTTATGGATCACCTGCTTACGATGAAGGTAAGCAAGGGCGTCGCAAAGGTCGGCCAGAATCCTCCGGCGCTGGGCGAAATCCCCTGGATGTCCGGCAAGCCACCCGTCCAGAGTACACCCGTCGATGAACTCCATCTCGATGCTGTCCCCATAACCAGGAAGCCTTGTCCAAGCCAGGATCTCGCAGATACCGGGATGCTTGAGGGAAATGCCGATCTCATACTCGCGACGAAGCATCCGCTGATAGACGGGGTCTTCAGCGTATTCAGGCTTCAAGACCTTGTAAACGACCATCCTGTCATTGCGATGCCCCTTGAAGAGCAAACTGTGCCCGTCCTTCGTCTCATGCAACAACTCAAGTCCGGGATCGGGAATCTCGGGCATAGGTTGCGGGTCTTTGAAGAAACCGGACGACTGGATCATGCTTACAGTTGTTTCTGTTTTGCAAATTTAAGCTATTTTGCTTAAAATTGAAGTATCAAATGTGCCGTTTACTCCCATACTTCCTCTTGCTTCCATGGTTGTTCCTCGCGGGCTGCAACCAGCATTCGGCCGTTTCCGGAACGGACGGGCAGAAGGTCCACTATGAGGACTCGATATACTGTTTCAACGGGAGGTCCATCGTGTCCCTGGACGGCTTATGGGGACTTCTCGACAGTGACGGCGGCGTCATCCTTGAGCCAGCCTGGGATGCCATAGTCTTTCTCAGCGACGATGTCGCGATGCTTCAGCGCTCCGGCCTGTACTACCTGTGTACGCGCGACGGACGGGTATTCGCCGAGAACACCGACCCGGACGTCCTTGAGAACTCTTTCCAGGAACTGTTGACAGACTTGGAGTATGCGGACCGCCAGAAATGGGACCAGGTACTGGACCGGCTCGAGTCCCTTTGCGATGCTTGTATCGATGACGCACGGCGTAAGCCCGACAAAAGGATCCTTCAGGAGAAAGAAGCCTTGCAGTCACAGCTGAATGGTGTTTCAGGGCAAATGACCAGACAGCAGGAACGGCGCTTGGAACAGATTGTGGAAAAGTTCAATTCTCACTACAGATGATACGGCGTTTTATCCTGATCGTTTCGGCCCTTATGCTTTCCTGCTTTGCTGTAGCCCAGACAGCAAGGAACATAAAGGAAGACCCATCCATGATATGGGCTGAAGGAAGCGGAAATACCGGGTCGGATGCCGACAGGGCCGCCTTGGACGGGCTTGTTCGGATGCTGGCTGCAACCGATATCATCAGCGTCTCCCCTTCCGTCAGACTGCAGATATGGCAGACCTACCTCCCGGACATCCGGCGCAGCAGCGAAACGGTCTCATCAGCGTCCGGGTCCGTCATTAGGTATATCCCATGGGCGCGTATCAATGACATTTTCGAATCGCGTCTGCAGAAAGTCAAGGAGTTGTACAACTATGCGGAGCAGACCGCCGCCCGCGGACAATTCAGCACGGCAAGGACATACTGCGGATGGGCTGAGACCTATCTCCTGTCCCTGCCATCCGACCAGGACGCACTGAGGGAACGTGTGGCAGGCCTGCGCAGGCGTTTGGGAGAAGGAGAGAGTGCCGCGGTCAACCTGAGGAATATAGAGACGGAGGTGCAGGCCATCAGACATGCGCTTTCTTCGGCTGACTCGAGAGCGGAGACAATCCCTCCCAGACAGCCGGTCGTTGAAGTTGACGAAGATACAGGGACAGCCGTCATCGAAAGAGGGACGGTTCCGGAATTGGCCATGGGAAGCAGGATATACCCCGACCCTATGGCTATCCCGCCTGTTTCCCCTCCCATACGGTTCAGAGCATCCACGCCGCCTGTCACTGAAACAGAGCATGCATGGCAATGGTCAATCATAACCCTGGCAGACATTGGTCCAACTCCGTCTTTCGGATGCATGCTCGTTTCAAGCAGCAGGGTTATAGGAGGTTATGTGTCCATGCGTTCAAACTTCATCATGGAAAAGACAGCCTACTCATGCCAAAGCGACGGGACAACGGACTTTGGTTATATCTGGACTACAGGGAAGGCTAAAGGCAGCCGATGGGTTGCAGGCGCCGGACTGACCGTCCGCATCGCCACTCCACTGCGGCTTTTCGCGGGAAGCGGGTACGGAAGCCGTTCGCTGCTTTGGGAGGATGATTCGTCGCGTTGGGCCAGGGTTGATGACCTGTCCGTTTGCGGCATCACAGCCGAATGCGGCCTTTTATATGATTTCCACCGCTTTACCGCCGCGGCAGGCATATCTTCGACTGGATTCAGACAATGCTCGGTCCTTCTGGGCTGCGGCTATTCTTTTTGACAGCAGCGAAAAGCTTCAGATGCCTACAGCAAGCCGTTCTCGCGGAGCCAGACGATGCTCTGCGCGGGGCCCTCGAACCAGTCGGAGGCTCCTTCGGCGGGATCGTCCTGCTCGACGCACAGCCAGCGGACACCGCTGGCCAGGCTGACGTCGACCAAGGCGGGAAGGTCCATTATGCCCGCGCCGAGAGGCCGGAATTCGAACTTTCCGCCGGCATCCTTCTTCCCGCTGTCACCTTCGATGCCGATGAGGGCATAGGGATCGCTGCTGAGCTCGCCTTCCTTGTAATAATCCTTGATGTGAATGACGGGAATGCGGCCTTTGTACTTTGGAATGATCTGGTCGCACTTGTATCCTGCATAGTCCGCCCAGCAGGCGTCAAGTTCCACCATCACGTCGCCTGGAGCGGTAGATGAGAAGATATAGTCGTGTCCAAGCGTGCCGTCTGGCAACTTGACGAACTCGAAGTCGTGGTTGTGGTACAACAACTGGAAACCTGCCTGCTTGACCTTGGCGCCAATTTCGCCAATCCTGACGACGGTCTCCTTGAACTTGTCGGGGTCGACACCGGGTCTGCTCGCCTCGTCCATATACGGGAAGGTAATGTACTGAACGCCGAGGATGGTATTCTCTTCGATGACCCTGTCGAGATCGTCCATCATCACCTGGAACGGAACGTGATTGGAGAACGGAATGAGGCCGAGTTCGGTACACATCCTCTTGACATCCACGATGGAGTTGCCTGCATACTCGTTGTAAAACTCCACTCCGGTATAACCAAGGTCCCTGACCTTCTTGAGCGTTCCGTAGAAGTCCTTCTCAAGGTCGTTCCTGACGCTATAGAGCTGGAAACCTATGGAGTAAGGGTGGACGCCGTCGCTGGAAGCGACGGACTTGGTCCCGGTCGTCTTGCAACCGGAAAGGACGAATGCAGCCATAATGGAAAGGAAAAGCAGTTTTTTCATAGCGATTGAAATTTAATTCATTAACGTACCCGTCGTCTCACTGAACCGTCGGATCCTTACAAATTTAACTATTTTTGGGGCATAGACAATGAGTATGGCGCAAGTCGGCGTTTTTATTCATTATCTTTGCAGTCAAACCCGGCGAATATGCAATACAGAACTGACAAATACGGCAACCCTCTGTCCGTCCTCGGATACGGATGCATGCGTTTCAGCCGCAAAGGGGCTGGAATCGATATTGACAAGACAGAGAAAGAGATCCTGGAGGCTTACTGGGCAGGCGTCAACTACTTCGACACAGCCTACATCTATCCTGGCAGCGAAGCCGCATTGGGCGAGATTCTCGCGCGCAACGGCATCCGCGACAAGGTCAACATCGCCACCAAGCTCCCGCAATATATGGTTCGGAACCTTGCTTCGATAGAGAAGTATTTCGCCGAGGAGCTTTCACGTCTCAAGACGGACCGGGTGGATTACTACCTGATGCACCATCTGACGGACATCTCGCAGTGGGAAAGGCTCAAGGAACTTGGTATAATTGACTGGATATCAAGCAAGAAAACCTCAGGAGCCATCCGCAATATCGGCTTCTCGTACCACGGCAATACCACCAATTTCCTCAAGATCCTGGAGGACTATGACTGGGACTTCTGCCAAATCCAGTACAACTACCTGGACGAGACTTCGCAGGCTGGCGTCGCCGGGCTGAAGGCCGCAGCGGCGCGCGGCATCCCGGTGGTCATAATGGAGCCGCTCCGCGGCGGAAAGCTTATCACCCTGCTGCCGGAAGGCGCCAGGAAGGCGATCGCGCGCAGCGAGCGCGGCTGGACCCCGGCCCAGTGGGGCCTGCGCTGGCTTTACAACCAGCCCGAAGTCACGGTCGTGCTTTCCGGAATGAACTCAGTCGAAATGGTACGCGAGAATGTCGCCACGGCGTCGGACGCCTCCGTCGGCGACTTCAGCAAAGAAGACTTCGCACTCATCGACGAAGTGAAGCGTCAGTTCCGTGAAAAGGAGAAAGTGCCATGCACCGGCTGCGGCTACTGCATGCCCTGCCCCAAGGGAGTGGACATCCCTGGGAACTTCCTCAGTTACAACACGATGCATATGGAGTCAAAAAGAGCCGGCTGGTTCCAGTTCGGCCAGACCGTGGCTCTTACGAAAGAACCTGCCTTCGCCTCCCAATGCATCCAGTGCGGCAAATGCGAGAAGCATTGCCCGCAGGGCATCCCCATCCGCGAGAAGCTCAAGGAGGCGGACAAGGCCCTGCGCCCCCTCCCCCTGCGCTTGGTCTTCTCCCTCACCCGCAAGGTGATGCTCCGTCGCGCTCCCCAACCCTAGCCTCCCCTCCCCCCAACCTTCGGGCATTTCCCGAACGATACCGCCTTTTCGCCCGCTTCCTTCGGGCATTCGCGCATCGGTGTGCGAAAGTGGCGGTTTTGCACACCTGCAGGCAGTTGGAGACGAGTTGGTGTGCGAAATTGGCGTATTTGCACACGGGAGGCTGGTGGAGACGAGTTGGTGTGCGAAAGTGGCGGTTTCGCACACGGGAGGCTGTCAGGAGAGAGATGAGGCGCAGACAGAAAAAGCGGAAGCTCCGGGAAATGTTGGAACCTCCGCTTGTGTACCCCCATGGCGAATCGAACGCCAATCGTAGGAACCGGAATCCTAAATTCTATCCATTAAACTATGGGGGCGAATGGACTGCAAATATAAGAATATTTGGCGACGATTTCACATTCTCAGGCTTATTTCTTACTTTTGTCGGACTTAATGGGACTATTATGAAGAAAGCATATGTTTTCCCCGGACAGGGGGCACAGTTCCCGGGCATGGCCAAGGGACTTTATGACAATGACACCAGGGCACGGGAGTTCTTCGAAAGGGCCGACGAGATACTCGGTTTCGAGATCACCCGCATCATGTTCGAGGGCACGGAAGAGGACCTGAAGGCCACCAGGGTGACCCAGCCGGCCATTTTCCTGCACTCGACCATCCTCGCCGCGTGCACTGACAACTTCCGCCCGGACATGGTGGCGGGCCACTCGCTAGGCGAGTTCTCCGCCCTTGCGGCTGCGGGCGCGATGTCCTTCGACGACGCCCTGCGCCTGGTCGCAATCCGCGCCAGCGAGATGCAGAAGTGCTGCGAGGCAGTCCCTGGCACGATGGCGGCCGTCATCGCGCTTCCTGACGACAAGGTCGAGGAGATCTGCGCATCAGTGGACGGGCTCGTCATCGCCGCCAATTTCAACTGTGACGGCCAGGTCGTCATTTCCGGCGAAAAAGCCGCCGTCGAGGAGGCTTGCGCCAGGATGAAAGAGGCGGGCGCGAAGCGCGCGCTGCCGCTCGCAGTCAGCGGAGCGTTCCACTCCCCTCTCATGGAGCCCGCCCGCCTCGCCCTCGGCAAGGCCATCGAGGCTACGCCGTTCGTCGAGCCGGTATGCCCGGTCTACCAGAACGTCACTGCCCTCCCGGAGACCGATCCGGAAAGGATCAAGGCCAACCTGCTTGCCCAGCTCACCTCCCCGGTCCGCTGGACACAGTCCGTCAAGGCGATGATCGCAGACGGCGCGGACTGCTTCGTCGAGATGGGCCCCGGATCCGTCCTGCAGGGCCTCGTGAAGCGTATCGCCGGAGCCATCGGAGCCGAAGTCGCCATCGAAGGAAAACAGTGACGAAATCGACGGGATAATTCGATTATTATTGTTATATTTGTCTGTATTTGTGCTTGATTGAATTCTAAACACTAACCGATATCATTTAATATGGCTAAAGAAAAGAAATTCGTCACTTGTGACGGCAACTGGGCAGCGTCGAACATTGCGTACCTGTTCAGTGAGCACGCCGCCATCTACCCTATCACCCCGTCCTCGACCATGGCCGAGAACATCGATGAATGGGCAGCCGCAGGCAAGAAAAACCTCTGGGGAGAGATCGTCAAGGTAACCGAGATGCAGAGCGAGGCCGGTGCGGCCGGCGCAGTGCACGGTTCGCTCCAGGCCGGTGCGCTCACTACCACCTACACCGCATCGCAGGGTCTCCTGCTGATGATCCCGAACATGTACAAGATCGCCGGCGAGATGCTCCCGGCCGTGTTCCACGTTTCCGCCCGCGCGCTCGCCTCGCACGCCCTCTCCATCTTCGGAGACCACCAGGACGTCATGGCCTGCCGCCAGACCGGCTTCGCCATGCTCGCCTCCGGCTCCGTCCAGGAGGCCCAGGACATGGCAGCGGTCGCGCACCTCGCCGCCATCAAGGGCAGCCTTCCGTTCCTCCATTTCTTCGACGGCTTCCGCACCTCGCACGAGATCCAGAAGATCGAACTCCTCGACGAGGACCTTCTCCGTTCGATGATCAGCACCAAGGCCCTCGAGGCTTTCCGCAAGAACGCCCTCAATCCCGAGGCCCCCGTCACCCGCGGTACCGCCCAGAACGGAGACGTCTACTTCCAGGCCGTCGAGTCCCGCAACCAGGTCTACGAAGCCATCCCTGACATCGTAGCCCGCTACATGGGCGAGATCAGCGAGGCCACCGGCCGCCAGTACCGCCCGTTCGAGTACTACGGCGACCCCGATGCCGAAAAGGTCATCGTAGCGATGGGCTCCGTCACCGAAACCATCAAGGAGACCATCGACTACCTCGCCGGACAGGGCCGCAAGTACGGTCTCGTCACCGTCCACCTCTACCGTCCTTTCTCCGAGAAGTACTTCTTCAAGGCCCTCCCGAAGAATGTAAAGAAGATCGCCGTACTCGACCGCACCAAGGAGCCCGGAGCCCTCGGAGAGCCTCTGTACCAGGACATCAAGACCGTGTTCCAGGGCTGCGAGAAGGCCCCGCTCATCGTCGGCGGACGCTACGGCCTCTCCTCCAAGGACACCTCCCCGGCACAGATCGTCGCCGTGTTCGACAACCTCGAGCTTGCAGAGCCCAAGAACGGTTTCACCATCGGCATCGTCGACGATGTCACCTTCAAGTCCCTCCCCATCAAGGAAGAGATCTCCATCGTCAAGGCCGGCACCACCGAGTGCAAGTTCTACGGTCTCGGCTCTGACGGTACCGTCGGCGCCAACAAGAACACCATCAAGATCATCGGTTCCCACACCGACAAATACTGCCAGGCATACTTCGACTACGACTCCAAGAAGTCCGGCGGCTACACCTGCTCGCACCTCCGCTTCGGTGACCTCCCGATCAAGGCCCCGTACCTCGTGTCCACCCCTGACTTCGTCGCCTGCCACGTACCTTCGTACCTGCAGAAGTACGATGTCCTGAAGGGCATCAAGGATGGCGGCAGCCTCCTCCTCAACTCCCTCTGGGACGAGAAGGAGACCCTCGAGCGCATCCCCGACAACGTCAAGGCCATCATCGCTAAGAAGCATGTCAGCCTCTATATCATCAACGCCACCAAGATCGCTGCCGAGATCGGCCTCGGAGGACGCACCAACACAATCCTCCAGTCCGCATTCTTCAAGATCTCCGGCATCATCCCTTACGAGGATGCCGTCAAGTACATGAAGGACGCAGCCCTCAAGAGCTATGGCAAGAAGGGCGAGAACGTCGTCAACATGAACTACGCAGCCATCGACCGCGGCGGTGAGTACACCAAGGTCGAGATCCCTGCCGAGTGGGCCGAGATCACTGCCAAGTTCGTCAACCCCAACGCCAACCGCATGGCTCCCGCGTTCGTGAAGAACGTCGCCGACATCGTCAACGCCCAGTGCGGCGACACCCTCCCCGTCAGCGCGTTCCTCCCCTACCAGGACGGTACGATGCCTGCCGGCACCGCCGCCTACGAGAAGCGCGGCGTCGCCGTCAACGTCCCTGTCTGGGATGCCGAGAAGTGTATCCAGTGCAACACCTGCGCCTTCGTCTGCCCTCACGCCGCCATCCGCCCGTTCCTCCTCACCGACGAGGAGGCCGCAGCCGCTCCTGCCGGCACCAAGATCGCCCAGGGCAAGGCCAACCTCAAGGAGTACAAGTACGCCCTCTCCATCTCCGTCGACGACTGTACCGGTTGCGGCAACTGCGTCGATGTCTGTCTCGCCAAGGACAAGGCCCTCTCGATGGCATCCTACCAGGACAACAAGTCCGAGCAGGCATCCTTCGACTGGCTCAACTCCAAGGTCGGCTACAAGGACAACGTCCTGAACAAGGCCGCCAATCTCAAGGCCGCCCAGTTCGCGCAGCCTCTCTTCGAGTTCTCCGGCGCCTGCGCAGGCTGCGGTGAGACCCCTTACATCAAGAACATCACCCAGCTCTTCGGCGACCACATGATGATCGCCAATGCGACCGGCTGCTCCTCCATTTACGGAGCATCCTTCCCTGCATCTCCTTACTGCACCGACGCCCAGGGCCACGGCCCGGCATGGCAGAACTCCCTCTTCGAGGACTTCTGCGAGTTCGGTCTCGGTATGCACCTCGGCTCCGACCGCATCCGCGAGACGGTGGCCGCCTGCATGCAGAAGGTCGTGGACGATGCCAAGAACGATGAGGCAGCATCCCTCGCCGCCAAGTGGCTCGAGAACAGGAACGACTATGCCGTGACCCGTGAGGTCGCCGACAGGCTCATCCCCCTGCTCGAAGGCAAGCCTTGCGACAACGCCAAGAAACTCGTCGAGCTCAAGAACTTCATCGCCGCCCGCAGCCAGTGGATCTTCGGTGGTGACGGTGCCAGCTACGACATCGGTTTCGGCGGTCTGGACCACGTCCTCGCTTCCGGCGAGAACGTCAACATCCTTGTGCTCGACACCGAGGTGTACTCCAACACCGGCGGCCAGTCCTCCAAGGCCACCCCTGCCGGCGCCATCGCCAAGTTCGCCGCCTCCGGCAAGAAGATCCGCAAGAAGGACCTCGGAATGATGGCCATCAGCTACGGCTACGTCTATGTCGCACAGGTAGCAATGGGCGCCAGCCCGGTCCAGTATATGAACGCCATCAAGGAAGCCGAGGCCTACGACGGTCCGTCCCTCATCATCGCTTACGCCCCTTGTATCAACCACGGCCTTAAGGCCGGCATGGGCCTGAGCCAGAAGGAGGAGAAACTCGCCGTCGAGTGCGGTTACTGGCACCTGTACAGGTACAATCCGGCTCTCGAGGAGCAGGGCAAGAACCCGTTCACGCTCGACTCCAAGGAGCCCGACTGGACCAAGTTCCAGGACTTCCTCAAGGGTGAGGTCCGCTTCGCATCCCTCTACAAGTCGTTCCCCGACAGGGCCGCCGAGCTACTGGCGAAGACCGAAGAGTTCGCGAAGATCCGCCTCAACACCTACAAGCGTCTCGCAGCCATGTAATCAGGTAACAATCAAAAAAGCCGGCTTTCGAGCCGGCTTTTTTTCGTTAAGACAAGTCCTTGTCCGTCATCGCGCAGACGCATGAGTCGGACCAGACATTCTCGGCCGTTTCGACCATGTCCACTATAGTATAGATCGGCAGGATCATTCCCATCACCTCGACCGGAGCACCGATGCCGGTGAGCAGCGAGACCGTCAGGAAGAAGCATCCCATAGGAACGCCGGCATTGCCGACGGCTGCGATGACCGAGACCAGCGTCCACAGGAGCATCTGCCAGATGCTCAGTTCAATGCCCCCGCAACTCATCACGAAAAGCGAAGTAACGAGGATGAAAGCGGCGCA
This sequence comes from Bacteroidales bacterium, assembly GCA_017519865.1. Classification (GTDB taxonomy): domain Bacteria; phylum Bacteroidota; class Bacteroidia; order Bacteroidales; family UBA932; genus Cryptobacteroides. Next base: position 29,086 of record JAFWRQ010000006.1, read on the forward strand.
GCCGTTCATATTGATGGTGGTGCAGATCGGAAGGACAAAGCGGGAGACCTTGGGGTTCACGCCCAGTCGCTCCTCGGCCGATGAAAGCGTGACGGGAAGCGTAGCGGCTGAACTCTTGGTGAAAAGGGCCATCATCACCGCAGGGCTCATCGCCCTGAAGACGCGTAGCGGATTGATGCCACGCACCAGGAGGAAGAGCGGCAGGACGATGAAGAACTGTGAGAGGTTGCCGGCAAGGATGACCGCGGTCCACTTGCCCAGCGAGCCGAGGATAAGCCCGCCGCTGAGCTGCGCGGCAAGCTGCGCGGCAAAAGCCGCGATGCCGAGGGGCAGCGTGCGGATAAGGGCCCGGATCAGGATGAAGAAGAGTTCCTGGACCCCCTCAACTCCCTTGACCAGCACGTTCTTGCGGTCGGATTCGGGCATCACGGAGATGCCGAGTCCGAAAGCGATGGCGACCAAAAGGATGGACAGGATGTTACCCGACAGGACCGGCTGGATGACATTGTTCGGAATCACGGAGACAACGTGGTCATAGAACGTCGTACTGTTCTCCACATCGGCTGCCGAAGAGGACAGCATCGAATGGGGAATGGGGTCCGGAGACACGAGCAGGTACAGCCCAAGACCGACAAGGGCTGCAGCGAAAGTGGTCAGCAGCGTATAGGTCAGCGTATGCGTGAATGCCTTGCGCGTGCTCTTCTGCCGTCCGAACGAGATGAGCGTCGTCATGATGGCTAACGCCACGGTAGGGATGGCAAGGAACTGGAATAGACGTGTATATACCGTCGCGATGAAGTCGCAGACAGCATTGACTGCCGGAATATGCAGAAGCCCCAGGATTACACCCAGGGCTAAAGCAGACAGCCACCATATCAGCTGTTTGTTTTCCTTTTTCATAGTAAGGATTTAGTTATGCAAGCTCCTTGAACTTGCGGAAAGCTTTTCTCAGGTCTTTACGGAACAGAAGTTTGAGGTCGGAAACCCATACCCTGTAGGCCTCCAGGCCGCGGTAGAACGCGGGGAATGCCAGATAGCCAAGGACTATGGAAGCGACCAGTGAAACCCAGAATCCGAGATGGAAAACGAAAGTTCCGAGGAGGATCCAGAGAATGAGGGTCAGTGGATATCCCAGGGAATAAAGCCCATATCGGAACGAGTTGTAGAACGCCTCGTCCTTGATGACGTGTGCCTTGATCATATACTCAGCAGGAGCGATCTGCAGCATTGCAAAGACTCCGCAGAACAGCTGCAGGGGCAGCCAGACCAGAAGGAGCAGGGTCTTGAGCAGGAAACGCCCGAGGCCGCCGTTTCCGAGCGACAGGACGGAGATGCCGGCGTCGTGGAGCCTGCGGTCAAGGTCGAGGGCGGCGGAGAGTTTCTCCGCGTTCCCGGGCGCGTCGGCGGGCTGGACGGAGGCTATGGCCCGGCGGTTCACCGCCAGCCTCTCCGTCAGCGCCCCGCGCCTGCGCCCGACGGTCGCGAGCTTGGTATAAGCCCAGGTTCCGTCGTAGTTCTCGTCATCGGGAATGAAAGTGAAGAGTCCGGACATACGGTCAAGCAGCAACGTTGTCAGCCCGCGGTAGAGCTCGGCATCGCCGGCTTCGGGGCGGGACTTGACGTACTCCGTCACGTTGATCGGCTCGCCGAACTGCACCAGCGATGTACCCGAATAGCGGAAATAGTCGCTATAGTCGATGCCGACCGGAACGACATATACCGGCTTGTCGAAACGCTGGGCAGCCGCCACCGCGATACGGAACACTCCCTTCCCTACCGGGAGCAGGGAATGTTTCGCGCGGTGAGTACCTTCCGCGAACATGCAGAACGGCACTCCGTCTTCGAGAACCGTGATGATATCCTCCTGGATATCAAGATTCTGGAGGACCTTGCGGACTCCGTCACGCTTGCGCACCATCGGGACTATCTTGAGGAAAGTCAGGAGTTTGGCAAGTATCGGGGTCTGGAAAAGGTCGGCTCGGGCGCCATAGACGGTGGGTTCCTTGCGCGTGCGCAGGATCACCATCGCGTCCATCAGCGCGTTGCTGTGGTTGGGGGCCAGGATGACGGATCCATCCTTGGGGATGTTTTCCAGGCCTGTGACCTGGAACTTCCTGTAGGAAAGCCAGGTGCACAGGTCGCCGTGGAAACGTACAATACGGTATCTGCGACCGTTGCGGTGGATCCGGGTACGGATTCTCTTCACTTTTGATTCCATAGTGTTTTATTCAGATTCGGCAGTCTTGTCAGGACGCATCACGATCTCGATGAGGTTGCCTTCGGAGAGGATCCTGGCGGCCAGGGCCTTGACCTTCTCGGGAGTGAGGACGCTGAGAGCCGAATCATACAGCTTGTCGACATCCTCGCCGTAGTCGTTCCAGTTCTTGATGGCGCGCATCCAGTAGGAATTGGAGATGCGGCGCTCCGGGATATTCTTCTCGAGATTCTTGACTGTCTTGTCGAACTGCTCGGCGGTAGGGCCTTCAGAGGCGACCTTGCGCAGGCCGTCAAGGGCCAGCTGGCGGAGCTTGTCGGCTGACGAAGGATTGGTCTGATAGACGATCTGAAGGATTCCGTACTCCTTGGGCTCGCGGGAAAGCGATGCGCTGACGCTGGCGCCGTAGGTGCCGCCCTCGTCCTCACGCAAGGTCTCGATGTACATCATGTTCAGGATGTACTCCAGGGCGCTGTAGACGATCTGGTTCTCGAAGGAGTATTTGTCATCCATGCGATAGATCTGCGCGACGGTTGTCATAGGGGTCTGCATGTCGACCGCGAAGTCGTTCACGACGTTCTTGCGGGTGACATCCTCATTCCTGTCGATCCACTTCGGAGCCTTCTTGCCCTTCGGCAGGCTGCCTACATACTTCTCTATCATGGGCTTGACCTCGTTGACGTCGAAGTCGCCGACCATGATCAAAGTGGATCCGGCGGCATCCTTGAACAGGCTGCGGGTCACGCGCTCGATGGTAGCGAGGTTTGCCTTGTTGAGATTCTCCTCACTGATGAGGACATTGCGGGGATTGTTGTCATAGACGGTGCCGAGGAGCTCCTTCTGGAGACGGTAGTCAGGCTGGCTGACATAGTTGGGCAGTATGGAGCGCAGGGTCTGCTCCGCCTGGTCGAAAGCGTCCTTGTCAAAACGCGGGTCGGTATAGAACAGGTAGAGAAGCTGGAGGGCCGTCTCAAGGTCCTTGCGGGTGGAATTGCCTGCCAGACCCGTATTGAGGGCGGTGATATTGGTGCTGACGGACAGCTGTTTGCCGGCGAGCATCTTCGACACGGTGGTTCCCGGGAACTGCGACACTCCGTTGTACTGGGTGAAGAGCTGGAAGAGGTTGGACTCGAACGAAGGCAGGTCCGCGGTCTCGATCAGGCTGGTTCCGCCCATCTTGTAAAGCGAGAAGGTGACGCGGTCTTTCTCATAATCCGTAGGAAGGAGGATTACCTTGACACCGTTCTTGAGTGTCCACTCGGTAGCGCCGTAGATGGTGCTCTTGCTCTTCTTCACCTTGGACCCCTTGAGGGTGGAAGGATCGAGGAATTCGGTGGCGACGGCCTCGGTTGCAGGAGCCTCGATCTCGGCGTTCTCAACCTCCTTGATCACGGAAAGCAGTTCGGACTCGGAAGGATGGGTGAGACCTTCCTTCTCGGGTCCCTTGTACAGCACGACCATATTCTCGGCGGTGATCATCTGCGAAGCCAGCATATTGAGTACTTCTGCATTGACCTGGGAAAGAAGCATCTGGGCAACCTGATACTCCGTCGCAGGCTCCATGTAGGCGTAGCTGTCGAAGAAGTTGCTGATGAGGTCGGGGACGAACTCAGAGTTCTGACGGGTCTCTGCCCTCTTGGCGCGGGTCTCGTAGATGGACTCTATCTCGGTCTTGGCGCGGTTGACTTCGTCGTCAGTGAAACCGAAGCGCTTCATCTTTTCGATCTCGGTAAGGAATGCGCGCAGGCCGGTGACAGCCTCGCCGTCCTTGACGGCCACACCGCCGATCACGGCCTCGCAGGTCTCGCAGAGATTGCCGACTTCGAGCTGGGCGGCAAAGAACGGAGCGCCGGGCTTGGAGACGATCTCATCGAAACGCTCGCCCATTATCCGGGAGGCCAAGTCGATGACGAGGTCCAGGAGCATGCCCTGGACAGTGCCGTTCATCTCCTCGGGACGTGCGTCGCTCTTCCACAGCACCTCGAGCTGGGTGTTGGAAACCTCAGGGTCGGTGAGTACGGCAACGATGGGCTCCTCGTTTCCGGGGATCATGATGACGTCCTTGGCCTTGGGATTCTCGGCCGCAGGGATATCTGCAAAGATGGTCTTGATCTTCTGCTCCACCTTGTCGACGTCCACGTCACCAACCACGATAACCGCCTGCATGTCAGGACGGTACCAGGTGCGATAGAAGTTCACCAGGCTTTCGGGCTTGAAGTTCTGCAGGCTCTCGAGCTGGCCGATAAGGGTGCACTCGCCGTACTTGGTGTCACCATAGTAGTAAGGAAGGGACTTCTCGTGCAGGCGCCAGGAGGCGTTGCGGCGGGAGCGGCGCTCCTCGATGATGACGCCGCGCTCCTTGTCGACCTCCTCAGGATCGTTGGTGACGAAATGGGAATAGTCGTGGAGGATAAGGAGGCAGGTGTCGACAACGGTCTCGCGGACAAGCGGGATGTTGTTCAGCATGTACTGGGTCTCCTCGACGCCGGTGGAAGCATTGACATTGCCGCCGAAGGAGGCGCCGATGCTCTCAAGCCAGTTGAGGATGCCCTTGCCGGGGAAATTCTTGGTGCCGTTGAAGCACATGTGCTCGAGGAAGTGAGCCAGTCCGTCCTGGTCGGGCTCTTCCTGGATAGCACCGACGTTGGTGGCGAGGTAGAACTCGGCACGCTTCTCAGGCTTTTCGTTATGACGGATGTAATAGGTCAGGCCGTTCTCAAGCTTACCCGTGCGCACTGCAGGGTCGTTGGGAAGCTGCTGGAGTTGCTGCGCGCCGGCGAAAGGAAGCGCGGCGACGAACAAGGCAGCGATAAGGAAAAATCTTTTCATCTTAAAAAACTTCGAATTAGATTTATGATTTGCAAACTTACAAATTTACACAAATAATAGGTATTATTTGCAAAAAGCGACTTATCTTTGAAAACTATAAGGGATACTTATCATGTTCGAAGATTCAAGGATAAACATTTTCATGGCTGTAAGCGAGGAAGGCAGTTTCACCAAAGCTGCCAGGAAGATGGGCATCAGCCAGCCTGCAGTAAGCCAGAACATCTCCGAGATCGAGAGAGAGGTCGGGGCCCGCCTTTTCGACCGCAACCGCAACTCTGTGATTCTCACGGAAGACGGGAAACTGTTCAGGGAGTTCGCGAAGCAGATACTTTACTGGTACAAGACGGCTTCAGAGAGTTTCAGGACCGGGACTGCGGAACGTCTTGCAAGGGGCGAACGCCCCACCAAAGACCTGCGTATCGGCATAAGCGAAGGTTATCGCTGCTTCCTGGTACCGCAGGGCTCGGAGGACGTGGACATAGACATCGAAAGCATGGGGAAAGGCATGAGCGTCAGGGTATTACAAAAAGTGACGGAGCCTGAAGACTCCGCCACTCTACTCTTCTGAGACCGGCTGCTACTCAGCGCTGATGGCGCCCATGGGGCAGGCATCTGCACAAGCTCCGCAGTCGATGCACATATCCGGGTTGATGCTGTAGACATCGCCCTCGGAGATGGCGCCCTGAGGGCACTCCGACTGACAGGAACCGCAAGCAACACAGATATCAGGATCAATTTTGTGTGCCATAGTGATGTCAAATTAAGGTTAACAATTCCAAATTCTTCAAATTCGATGCCGCAAATGTATGCGATTTAATTGGATTTATCAAATGATTGGAAAGATTTTTGTTATTACCTTTGTATCATGAAAAAGACGAATACAATATTTAGCATTTTCGCGGCCGCTTTCCTGTTCATGGCCGCCAGCGCTTCCGCCCAGTCCACATTCGACAAAGTGGTCAGCGTCGACAAGGTTGTCCATGACTTCGGCGACATCTTCACCGACCAGGGAGCCGTCTCCTGCACATTCACATTCAAGAATATAAGCGACAAGCCCATCCTTCTCCTCCAGGCCGTGTCCTCCTGCGGATGCACGACGACCGAGTGGACCCGCGAGCCGCTGCAGCCCGGCAAGACCGGCACCGTCAGCGCCACCTTCGACAACGAAGACGGCCCCTATCCTTTCGACAAGACCGTTACGGTTTATGTCAACGAGGTCAAGAAGCCCATCGTCCTGCACCTCCGCGGCACGGCACACGAGAACGCCAAGCCCCTCAAGGAGACCTATTCCCTCAAGATCGGCAACATGGGCATCAAGAACCTTGAGATCAAGGCCGGCAACATCTCCCAGCGCGAGACCAAGAGCGGTACCGTCGCCATCGCCAATGTCGGCGTAACCCCCATGAAAGTGGAGTTCAAGAACGTTTCCGACGGCCTGACCGTACAGGTCTTCCCCAACCCCGTACCCGCCAAGAGCGTCGCTACGATGACCTATACCATCACCGCCAGCCGCGAGCGCTGGGGCAAGAACTGGTACTACGCCACCCCTGTCATCGACGGGCGCGAGTTCAAGGCCATCGGCTCCCTGCCGGACCCCGAGGAACCCGTGGATGACCTTCACTTCTATTCCCAGCCTAATACCAGGATCGGCATAGGCAAGGGCGAGATCGCGTTCTGGGCTGTCACTAAGGAGAATTTTTCGTCGCTCCCCAAGGACTACAAGGACGACATGGCCAATCCCACCTTCACCAAAAGCACCGTCAACTTCGGCAAGCTTGCTTCCGGCGCCAAGACCAGCCTTACCTTCGAATACACCAACAAAGGCAAGATGGACTCCAAGTTCTTCAAACTCGACGCCGACTGCAGCAACGTCACGGTCAAGGAGATGGAGGATACCGCCCCCGGCAAGAAAGGCCGGATAGTGGTCGAACTCGACACCAAGGGCATGCCCAAGGGCGACAACATCATCGCCCTCAATCTTTTCACGAATTCGCCCTTCAGGCCAGTCATATCGCTGCAAATCGCCGGAACTATCCAATAATTTCCGTATATTTGCGAAAATATCGCGAATAGTACCATGGCAGCCAATACACCCGTCACAAACTACACCGACGACAACATAAAAACCATCGAAGGAGTCGAGCACATCCGGCTTCGTCCCGGCATGTACATCGGTAGGCTCGGAGACGGCAGCAAGGAAGGTGACGGCATATATGTCCTGCTCAAGGAGATCGTCGACAACTCCATCGACGAGTACGCCATGGGCTTCGGAAAGCAGATCCAGATCAACATAGAGAACGACGAGGTGACCGTCCGAGACTTCGGGCGCGGCATCCCGCTCGATTCCGTGATCAAAGCCACCAGCATCCTCAACACCGGCGGCAAATTCGACGACAAGGCCTTCAAGAAGTCCGTAGGACTCAACGGCGTCGGCACCAAGGCCGTCAACGCCCTTTCCGAGACCTTCTACGTCTGCTCTTTCCGCGACGGCGAATGCTCCTGGGCCAGCTTCGAGCGGGGCGAGCTCAAGGACAGCGGACGCGGCGACACCAAGGAGAAGAACGGCACCCTGGTCCGCTTCAAGCCGGACTCCATGATGTTCAGCAAGTTCTCTTACAACCTGGACTATGTCCAGACCATGGTCAAGAACTACTCCTACCTCAAGAAAGGCCTGACGCTCGTCCTCAACGGCGAGTCATACAAGTCCGAAAACGGCCTCCTGGACCTCGTGAACGAGAATCTCTCCGAAGCTCCGCTCTATCCGCCCATCCACCTCGAAGGCGAGGACATCGAGATAGTCCTCTCGCACGGCAACGCCTACGGCGAGAACATCTCCTCGTTCGTCAACGGCCAGAATACCAGGGACGGAGGCACGCACCTCGCCGCATACCGCGAAGCGGTCGCCAAGACCCTCAAGGAGTTCCTCAAGAAGAACTACGACCCGGTGGACTGCCGCCAGGGCATCGTTGGAGCCATCAGCATACAGATCCAGGAGCCCAATTTCGAGGGCCAGACCAAGACCAAGCTCGGTTCCACATATATGTGGGAGAAGCAGGTCAAGGGTAAGGACGGCGTGCTCACGACGGACATAGGCCCTACCATCCGCAGCTTCGTCAACGACTTCATCTCGAAGAACCTCAACAATTACCTGACCATCCACAAGGAGCTCCAGCCCGTCATAGAAGAGAAGATCAAGGCCTCACAGAAGGAGCGCGAGGAGATCTCCAGCATACAGAAAAAGACCCGCGAGCGCAACAAGCGCGCCAACGTCTACAACCGCAAGCTGCGTGACTGCCGCTACCATTTCAACGACAAGGTCACGGACAAGACCGCCGACGACATCGAGAAGTCCAGCATCTTCATCACCGAGGGCGACTCCGCAAGCGGAACCATCACCAAGGTCCGCAATGCCAACAACCAGGCCGTATTCAGCCTGCGCGGAAAACCCATCAACTGCTATAAGGAGAGCCGCAAGAAAGTTGCTGAGAACGAGGAGCTTAACCTATTGATTTCAGCCCTCGGAGTCGAGGACGACCTTGAGAATCTCCGCTACAACAACATCATCGTGGCGACGGATGCCGACGATGACGGCATGCACATCCGCATGCTGGTGCTGACCTTCATTATGAAGTATTATCCCGACCTCATCCGAAGGGGCCACGTCCATATCCTCCAGACTCCCCTGTTCCGCGTCCGCAACAAAAAGTCCACGCGCTACTGCTACTCAGTGGACGAGAAAGAAGCCGCGGTCAAGGAGTTGAAGACCGGAGTGGAGATCACGCGGTTCAAGGGCCTGGGAGAGATCTCGTCCAACGAATTCGTGGATTTCATCGGCGAGGACATGAGGCTCGACCCTGTGAAGCTCTCGGACGAGGAGTCCATCTCCGACATCATGTCGTTCTATATGGGCGACAACACCATCGAGCGCCAGAACTTCATCCGGGAGAACCTCCGCTCCGAAGAGGAGCTCGAGGACGTAAACATCTGAAAAAGTTTTGGTTTTCACCAAAATAAACCCTATATTTGCAGCCCTTTGCGGATTTAACGGTCCCGAAGGGCTGAATAATTTATATTAAATCATTAATCTACAACAAGATGTTGAAACAGTACGAAACCGTATTCATTGCAACTCCCGTTTTGTCTGATGTTCAGATGAAGGATGCGGTTGCCAAGTACACCGATCTCATCAAGGCCAACGGCGGCGAGGTCGTGTACGAAGAGGACTGGGGTCTCAAGCAGCTTGCTTACTCCATCCAGCACAAGACATCAGGGTTCTACTACCTGATCGAGTTCAAGGCCGACCCTCAGTTCATCGGCACCCTTGAGACTCAGTATCGTCGTGACGAGCGGATCCTCCGCTACCTCACCGTGGCTCTCGACAGCAATGCTGTCGCTTATGCCGAGAAGAGAAGGAACAACAAGCTCAACCCCAAGGCCGCTCCCGAGCAGGAAGAGGCTCCCAAGGTTGAGGAAGAAACCGTAACCGAAGAATAATCAGGAGGAATCATTATGGCACAGAACAACAACAATGGTGAGATCCGTTACCTGAACCCTCCTACCGTAGAGGTTCGCAAGAAGAAATACTGCCGCTTCAAGAAGGCCGGTATCAAGTATGTCGATTACAAGGACGCCGAGTTCCTCAAGAAGTTCCTCAACGAGCAGGGCAAGATCCTCCCCCGCCGCATCACCGGCACTTCCCTCAAGTTCCAGAGAAAGGTCGCCCAGGCCATCAAGAGGGCCCGTTCGATCGCTCTGCTTCCGTATGTTACTGACCTCCTTAAATAATTGAGAGTTATGAAGATCATTTTGAAGAAAGACGTTGCGAATCTCGGCGAGGCCGGTGAAATCGTAGAAGTTAAGACTGGTTACGCTCTCAATTACCTCGTTCCCCAGGGCTTTGCCTGCATCGGCACCCCTTCCGCCATCAAGCAGCACGAGGAGACCATCCGCCAGCGCGCACACAAAGAGGCCAAGAACATCGCCGAGGCCCAGGCTTATGCCGAGAAGATCGCCTCTTCCCTCGTCAAGATCCCTGTGAAGGTCAACGAGGACGGCAAGATCTATGGCTCCGTCACCGCTGCCCAGATCGCCGAGGCTCTCGTCGCCGCAGGCTTCGAGGTTGACAAGAAGAACATCGAGATCGTCTCCGAGGAAGTCAAGGAGCTCGGTGTCTACGATGCCAAGGTCAAGTGCTACAAGGGCGTTTTCGCCGACCTCAAGTTCGAGGCCGTCGCCGCCGAGTAGTCAACTATACTTACTGATTGATAACCGGTTCCTTATGGAGCCGGTTATTTTTTTAGATACTCCGCACGCTCCTCTTCCGGGAACTTCTCGATGGCGTAGCGGAGCATCGTGCGGGGCATGCCCGCGCAGCGGGGGGCAAGCCAGGCGACAAGGGCTTCCTTGTCGCGCTTGCCCGCCTCGCGGAGCATCCAGCCCACGGCCTTATGGATAAGGTCGTGGGGGTGGTGAAGGAGGATGTCCGCGATGCGGAACGTATCCTCCAGCTCCCCGTGACGGATGAACTGCATCGTGGTGACGATGCCTATCCGCTGCTCCCAGACAGTCTTGCCTCTCTCTGCCAGTTCATAGAGTATGCCCCTGTCCCTATTCAACAGGTGGTTACCGAGCAGGGGATAACAGCTCAGGTCCACCAGGTCCCAATTGTTAATCCTCTCAGTGTGGGAAAGATAGAACTCCACGCAGCGCTGCTGCAGGACTGCGTCCTTCTTCGCGTGAGCGTATATCTCGACCAGGACCAGCAGCGCCGCCAGCCTCACCTCGTGAAACCCGCTCGCAATGCACCGCTCCAACTCCTCAAAGTCGGTGTCCCTCCAACACTCCTTCACTACCTGCCTCGTAACCGGCACCTTGATCCCTAGGAACACATCTCCCTCCCCATACTGTCCCGGCCCCGTCTTGAAGAACCTTGACAACCCTTCCACCTGCCCAGGATCCCTCCTGGCAATCATCTCATCATACAGAACCTTCTTTTCCATACTCCAAATATAATCATTTTCCCCCACTCTCCCCATCCCGAGTTGCCACGGACGCCTGTAACCCCGGTGAGGGAACGGCCCGTCGATTCTCCGCAAATCGTCGTGAACACAGACCACTCTTCTACGGCCTTCCAGGGGCATCTGCTGTTCACGTCCCCGGGAATTTCGTCGGGTCGAGAACACGAAAACCCATTACATGCCCCTCTGAGGCCCATAGCCGTTCGAGACGATTTGCGGAGGACGGGATGAAGCGGGAAAGAGAAGAAGTTAGGGGAAGCCGAGAGACGGGGGAAAACAATACCCTGCGGCGGAGTGCCGCAGGGTAAGGTGATTTCGAGGATGTCCTGAGAGGGCTGACCCTAAGAGTGGACTAGGAGGTTGCTGCCTCGAGCTTCTTGAGGAAGGAGAACATCACGAGGCCGGAGATGACGCAGAGCGACATCAGGACTACCCAGTTGACCCAGAGCGGGACGTGGGCCCAGAGGCTCGAGGGCACTGAGGCAAGGTAGTTGCCGATGGCGGTGGCGGCGAACCAGCAGCCCATCATAAGGCCCTTGTACTTGGGCGGAGCGACCTTGGACACGAAGGAGATACCCATCGGGCTGAGGAGCAACTCGGCGAAGGTGAGCACAAGGTAAGTGCTGATGAGGTAGGTCGGGACCACAGGGTCGGGCGAGACGCCGCCGACGGCGGTGAGCGCCGAAGGCGCAGGCTGGCCCTTGGAGGCGGCGAGCATGATGAGGTAACCGAGGGCGGCCACGAACATTCCGAGACCGATCTTCTTAGGAGCGGAAGGTTCCTTGCCCTTCTTGGCGAGGGCGCCGAAGAGGGCCATCGACACAGGGGTGAGGGCTACGACGAAGAACGGGTTGAACTGCTGGAACTGCTGGGGAAGGATGTTGAGCGTAGGAGCCATACCGGAATAGATCCAGTAGGCGCCACCCCAGAGAAGGAGCGTGACAGCCGCGCAAGCGACCTTGGAAGTGAATGCTTCGGACTGGAAGATGCCGAACAGCGTGTACACGGACACGGCGATCAGGAACAGGGGCCAGATATTGAAGCCTATCCTGAGCGGTCCGGAAACAGTAGCCTGAGTGTAGTCACGTGCGAAGTAAGTCAGCGACAGACCGTTCTGGTGGAAGGCCATCCAGAAGAAGATGACGACGGCGAACACGAAGATAAGGGCGACGATGCGGTCCTTGGTCTGCTTGGGAGTAAGCTCGACGACGTTCTCATTGGCGGCAGCGGCCTGCTTGGCGTTGACGTCAGTGTGCTTGAACCAGGAACGGAAGCCGAAATAGATGGCCATCGAGAAGATCAGGGACACGCAAGCCACGGCGAAACCGAGGTTGTAGGCCGTAGCGAGGTGGTTGATATAATACTGGCTGAAATCGGTCAGGTTCATCGCGGCCACGTCGGAGCCGGGCATCGCGGCCTGGAGCTCCTGCAGGAGCGACGGGTCCTGGAGCGTGCCGTCGATGCACTGGTGCGCAAGGGCGGGGATATCGGCCTTGTAGATGAGGCCGGACTTAGCCAGATGGCTGTTGGTCAATGCAGTAGCGGCGGTAGGAGCAAACATGGCGCCGACATTGATGGCCATGTAGAAGAGGCTGAAGCCGGAGTCGCGCTTGGCGCTGTATGCGGGATCGTCATAGAGGTTGCCCGTCATCACCTGGAGATTGCCCTTGAACAGGCCCGTACCCACGGCAATGAGCAGCAGGGCGCCGATCATCATGGTGAGGGCGAGGCCGCGGTTGGCGAAGGCGTCGGTAGGGATGGCCAGGAGCAGATAGCCAAGGAACATCACCGATACGCCGGTGACGACGCACTTGCCGAAGCCGATCTTGTCGGCGAGCCATCCGCCGAGAACCGGCATGAAGTAGACGGCCGCAAGGAAAATGGCATAGAACTGACCCGCCGCAGCGGCGGTGAAGCCGAACTTCGCCTGCAGGAACAGGAGGAAGATGGCCAGCATGGTGTAGTACCCGAAACGTTCGCCGGTATTGGCGAGTGCCAGGGCATAGAGACCTTTCGGTTGACCTTTGAACATATAGAGAGTGTTTTAAGTGATATTATACACGTGTGCAAGTACACAAAGATAATTATTTTTGGTATATTTGTCAAAATGGACGTGACAGTGATGAAGAAAATTTGCGCACATATCGTCACCGGGTGCATGAGGCTGCTGGCCCTGCTGCCGCTCGAAGTCCATTATGCGCTGGGAGCATGCCTGGCATGGCTCATGCGCTGCGTCGTGCGCTACAGGAGGAAAGTCGTGGAGACCAACCTCCTGCACTCCTTCCCGGACAAGGGTCCGGAGGAGAGGAATGACATACTCAAAGGCTTCTACAGGCATTTCGGAGAGATAATCGCCGAGGCCGTGTGGTTCGGCGGCACGCGCTCGAAGGAGCGCCTGCGCCGCCGTCACCTCTGCGAGTTCGCAGGTCTCGACGAACACCGCAAGGACCTGGAAGGCACCAAGGGCGTGATGTACCTCACGTCTCACTGCGGCAACTGGGAGATCTTCGGAGGATGGTTCCAGTACGCGCCCGAGGGCGCTCTACCCTACCGCGAGGACGAAGTCATCGCGGTGTACAAGCGCCTGAGCAGCGATGTCTGGGAGGATGTGATGGCCGGGAACCGCTTCTGGCCGATGGCTGGGTTCGGAGGCTACGTCGAGTCCCGCAGCGTGCTCCGCTTCACGCTGGAGCACCGCGACAGGAAGGCGTTCCTCTTCAACACCGACCAGTACCCCTACAAAGGAGCCCAAGGGCACGAAGTGGACTTCCTTCACCAGCGGACGCTCGCCATGACAGGCGGCGCGGCCATAGCCTGCAAGATGGGCCTGGCCGCCGTGTACGTCGGCTTCGAGAATATCTCGAAGGGCCACTACCGGATGAGGTTCACAACCATCGCCCGCGATGCGTCGCAGCTGTCCCCCGGCGAGATCATGGACAGGTATTACGCCCTGCTCCAGAAGGACATCGAAGCACAGCCCTGGAACTACCTCTGGAGCCACAAGAGATGGAAAAACCTGTATGATTATAAACGATAACCAGCATAAAACACTGAAAAAATGACTATCAAAGATTTGGAACCGAAAGTCGTGTGGAACAACTTCTACCAGCTCACACGCATCCCTCGTCCCTCAAAGCACGAGGAAAAAGTCAGACAATATCTCCTTGACTGGGGCAAGTCCAAAGGATTCGAAACCTTTGCCGACAAGACCGGCAACGTCATTATCCGCGTTCCCGCCACCCCCGGCTTCGAGAACCGCAAGGGAGTCATCCTGCAGGGGCACATGGACATGGTCCCGCAGAAGAACAACGATACCGTGCATGATTTCAAGAAGGATCCCATCGAGACCTGGGTCGACGGCGAATGGCTCCGTGCCAAGGGCACGACGCTCGGCGCCGACAACGGTCTCGGCGTGGCCATGGGTCTCTCCGTGCTCGAGGACAAGTCCGTCAAGCACGGCCCCATCGAGGTCCTCGTCACCTATGACGAGGAGACCGGCATGACGGGCGCACGCGCCCTCGAGCCGGGCATCCTCAAGGGCGACATCCTCATCAACCTCGACTCCGAGACCGAGGGCGAGCTGTACGTCGGCTGCGCCGGCGGACTCGACGCCGTCGCCAAGGCAACGTACGAGCCCCAGCCCTGGCCGGAGAAAGGCTACGCCTGCTATGAACTGGCCGTCAAGGGCTGCCAGGGCGGACACTCCGGAATGGACATCATCCTCTGCCGCGCCAACGCCAACAAAGTGGCGGCGCGCGTACTCCTTCCGCTTCTGCGCGACTGCGGCGCCAAACTCATCGACCTCGAAGGCGGCACCCTCCGCAACGCCATCCCCCGCGAGGCTTTCGCCACGCTCTACGTCCCTGAGGACGGCATAGCCAAGGCCCAGGCCGTCGTCGACAAGGTGGCAGCCGAGGTCAGGAACGAGCACTCAGTCACCGACCCCAACATGGAGTTCGTCTTCAAGCCCTACGAGTGCAAGGACGGCGAGTGCTGCGACCACGGCGACGACTGCAAGTACGTCCCCGAGGCCGACGCTCTCCGCTTCGTCCGCGCCATCCTCGCCTGCCCTGACGGCGTCGACCGCATGAGCGACCAGATGCCCGGCCTCGTGGAGACCTCCAACAACATGGCCATGGTCAGGATCGAGAAGGGTGAGTTCTGCGTCGTCTCCCTGATGCGCAGCTCGGTCGACTCCGGCAAGGAATTCCTCGCCACCAAGCTCGAGTCCGTCTTCGAACTCGCCGGTGCCAAGGTCACCTTCGAGGGCGGATACTCCGGATGGGCCCCGAACAGCGCTTCGCCCATCCTCCATACGATGAAGAAGGTCTACAACGACCTCTACGGCAAGGAGCCCCTCGTAATGGCCATCCACGCCGGCCTCGAGTGCGGCATTCTCGGAGGCATCTATCCCGACTGGGACATGGTCTCCTGCGGTCCCACCCTCCTGAGCCCGCACTCCCCCGACGAGCGCGCCAACATCCCTTCCGTCCAGAAGGCCTGGGACTTCCTCAAGGCGGTCCTGGAGAATATCCCCGAAAAATAGTATGAAAGAATCGACCCGGAACCAGCTCATCGAATGGGCTGAGAAATACAATGACCCGGAGTACTTCCGGGAAGACCCCGTCATGTTCCCGCGAAAATTCGCGGAGGACATGGCGGAGGGCCGGGCCGTACTTCAGGACGTCGAGATCGCCGCGCTCTTCGCGGCCCATTTCGCCTGGGGGCGCCGCGAGATGATCATCCGCGACTGCAACCGCCTCATGGACGAGATGGAGTGGCGCCCGTTCGACTATGTCAAGGCCGGAGCCTGGCGCGACGACGAGACGAGCATCCACCGCACCACCAAGTGGATCGATGTGGCCCGGATATGTAAACGCCTGAAGGAATGGTACTTCTGGCATCCTTCGCTAGAGTCGCTCACTCAGGACGAGTTCCGCACCACCATCTTCCGCCAGAAGTCCGACCCCAAGGCGCCCAACAAGAAGATCAACATGATGCGCCGCTGGATGGTGCGCGACGACGGCAAGGTCGACCTCGGCCTGTGGAAGAAGATCAAGAAGACCGACCTCATCATCCCGCTCGACGTGCACGTGTACAACCGTGCCGTCGCCTGCGGCCTGACCCGCCGCAAGCAGCGCGACCTGAAGACCGCGCTGCAGATCACGGACGCATTCCGGGACATTTTCCCGGACGACCCGTGCCTCGGAGACTTCGCTCTCTTCGGATACGACATAGACAAGGATGCCTAGGCTGTTCATCATATCCGGGTGCAACGGCTCCGGCAAGACCACGGCCTCCTACTCCGTCCTTCCCGAGATGCTCGAATGCTCCCAGTACGTGAACTCCGACGAGTTCGCGAAGAGCCTTGCGCCCTTCGACCCGGACTCGGCATCGGTACGCGCAGGGCGCTACATGCTGATGCGCATCAACTACCTCTTCAACCGCAAGGAAGACTTCTGCATCGAGAGCACCCTGGCGACACGCTCCCTCCTCAGGATGGTGCGCGAGGCCAAGGAGAACGGTTACACCGTTACCATCATTTACCTGTGGCTCAATTCTCCCGATCTGGCGATAGCCCGCGTCAAGGACAGGGTCGCCTCAGGTGGCCACAACATTCCCGAGCCCATCATCCGCCGCAGGTTCCTGATGGGGCTCAAGTATTTCTTCGACGAGTACATCCCCGAATGCGACCGCTGGATACTCGCCGACAACTCCAAGTCTCCGTTTACCGTAATAGCGGAAGGGAGCAATTCTATGGTCCACATCCGTGACAGCGAGAAATACGCCCTCACCTGGGCCATCGCCCATCCCCCGGAGACAGAAGAAAACACGGACAATGATCTACGATAGACAATACTATCTCGATACTTTCGGGGTCACGGAGCGTGACATCGCCGAGCTCGCGGCCGAAGGCCTCAGGAGCGGCGGGGACTTCTGCGACCTGTTCTTCGAGAACACATCCTACCGCGACATCCTCCTCCGCGACGGAGAGGTCAGTTCCGGAGGATTCCACATAGACTACGGCGTAGGCATCAGGGTGCTCTGCGGCGAAAAGACCGGCTACGCCTATTCCGAGAGCACCGACATGCCGTCCATGCGGGCGGCGGCACGGGCCGCAGCCGCCATCACGGCGGGTGTCGCGGCTGTCGGCGACCGCCGCACCAGCGACCACCGCCACTTCGGCCGGCCCAATCCCGCCGCCGACCGCTATCCCATGCTCCAGGACTGGAGGACCGCCGACGTAGCGGCCCAACTCCCTATGCTCCAGAAGCTTGAGAGCCTGATCCGCGCCAAGGACGCAAGGGTGGTCAAGGTCATAGCGATGCTCTCCTCGCAGGTCAGCGACATACTGATGTACAACTCGTTCGAGGAGATGAAATACGACACCAGGCCCATGGGAAGCCTGGTCGCCTCGGTGGTCTTCGCCCAGGACGGCGCCATCGAGAACAAATCGGTCTCGCGGAGTTTCCGCAAGGGCGGAGAGATGCTCACGGACGCGCTGCTCGAAGAGCTAGCGTCACAGGCCGTGCAGGGCATCGACGAGCGCTTCGCCGCCCGGCGGCCCAAAGGCGGGCGGATGCCCGTCGTCATGGGCGCCGGGGCTTCCGGTATCCTCCTGCACGAAGCCATGGGTCACGCCTTCGAGGCCGACTTCAACCGCAAGGGACAGTCGGTATTCTCCGGAAGGATGGGCGAAAGGATATGCCGCCAGGGCATCACCATCGTCGACGACGGCACCATCCGCGGCAACCGCGGAGCGGTCAATTTCGACGACGAGGGCGTGCCCGGACAGTACACCGTGATGGTCGAGGACGGAATACTCACCTCCTATCTCCACGACCGCATCAGCGCCAAATACTACGGCGTCGCGCCCACGGGCAACGGACGCCGCGAGTCATTCCGTTACAACCCCATCCCGCGCATGCGCGCCACGTATATGGAGAGCGGAGAGGGTTCGGCGGAGGACATCATCGCGTCCGTGAAGAAAGGCATCTACGTGGACCAGTTCGCCAACGGCCAGGTCAAGATCGGTGAAGGCGACTTCACCTTCTACGTCAAGAGCGGCTTCCTCATCGAGGACGGTCGCCTGACGATGCCCGTCAAGGACGTAAACATCATCGGCAACGGCCCCCAGGCCCTGGCCGACATAGTGGCCGTCGCCGACGATCTCAAGATCGACGACGGCACCTGGACCTGCGGCAAGGAGCAGAGTTGCCCCGTATCGTGCGGCATACCGACCGTGCTGGTTAACAATCTGACAGTGGGAGGAGAATGATGGACCACACATTGACTGCACAGGAAAGGGCCCTCGCGGCAAGATGCCTCGAGATAGCACGCGCCAAAGGCGCGCAGAAAGCCCGCGTCACGCTCAACAAGAGCTGCATGGACCTCATCGGCACCCTCAACGGCGAAGTCGACAAGGTCAGCCACTGCCTCGACCGCTCCATCAGCATAGCGCTTTTCGTCGACGGAAAGTTCGGTAGCTTTTCCATCAACCGTCTGGAAGAGAGCGCATTGGAGGATTTCATCGACAAGGCCATCGCCACGGCGCGCCTGCTGGAGGCAGACCCCTGCCGTGACCTGCCGGACCCGGCGCGCACGGCCAGGGACGCGACCGGAGGCCGCGAACTCGGCCTCTACGACGAAGCCTGCCTCGCGATGGACGCCGGGCGCAGGCTCGAACTCGCCCTCGGCGCCTCCATCTTCAAGGAGACGGCGCCGGGCGACAACTGGACCCTGGTCTCGGAGGAAGCCGAGTACTCCGACAGCGTGTTCGACACTCTCGTGATGGACACCCAGGGGCTCTCCTGCCGCCACACCGAAACCTCGTTCGAATACGGGGTGGAGATGACCATACAGGATTCTGAAGGCAACAGATACAGCGGCTACTGGTGGAACTCCAAGCCGCGCCTGGCGGAGCTCGGCGCCGACGGCATCTGCGCCGTAGCGCTTGAGCGCGCAGTGGCGCAGATCGGGCCGCAGAGCCTGCGCAGCGGCAAGTACCGCTGCGTAGTGGACACGGAGTGCGCCTCCAGGCTGGTCACTCCCCTGCTTAACGCCCTCGGAGCCTACGCAGTACAGCAGAACAACAGTTTCCTCTGCGGCAAACTGGGGGAAAAGGTCTTCTCCGAAGGCCTTACCATAATGGACGAATGCCGCAGATGCGGCGAGACCGGCTCGCGCCTCTTCGACTCCGAAGGGGTCGCGACGACCGAGCATGAAATAGTCTCGCAAGGCATCGTAAATGAGTATTTCATAAACACTTACATGTCCAACAAGATGCAGATGCCGCCCAACGTCGAGGACGCCATCCGGCCGAAGGTCAAGCCTTGGCCGAAGGCCGGCCTGGACCGGGAGGCGCTGATGCGCCGCTGCGGCGAGGGCATCCTCGTCACGGGCTTCAACGGAGGCAACTCCAACTCTTCGACCGGCGACTACTCCTTCGGCATCGAAGGCTTCGCATTCAAGGACGGGCGCATCACGCATCCGGTCCGGGAGATGCTGATGACCGGCAATCTCATCGGCCTGTGGAACAGCCTGCTGGCGGTCGGAGACGACGCACGTGCATGCAAGTCAAAACTTATTCCTACCTTAGCGTTTGAAAACGTGGATATTTCCGGAGAATAGAGATATGAAGATTGAAGACAAGAAAGTCGTAGCCATCAGCTACGAAGTGGAAGTGGAAGGAAAGGTGGTCGACAGTGCCACCGAAGAGAAGCCCCTGGACTACATCCAGGGCATGAGGATGATCATCCCGATGCTCGAGGCCGCCCTGGAGGGCAAGGAAGAAGGAGAATCCTTCTCCTGCACCATCCCTCCGGAGGAGGCCTACGGCGATTACGACCTCTCGAAGGTGTTCGACATACCCAAGAGTTCGTTCGAGTTCAAGGGCAAACTCCGCGAAGACCTCATGGAGATCGGCAAATACGTCCCGATGCTCAACTCTGCCGGCGAAGTTTGCCACGGAATGGTCGTGGCGGTCAAGGACGACAAGGTCACGATGGACTTCAACGCCCCGATGGCCGGTAAAACCCTGAATTTCAAGGGGAAAGTCCTGTCCGTACGAGATGCCACCGAGAAGGAGCTCACCGAGGGCCTGCATGGCGAATTCCTCCCTCCGGAGGAGGGCTGCCACTGCCACGGAGGATGCCACGGCGGCGGACATCACCACGAGGACGGTGAATGCTGCCACAAGGGCGAAGGCCACGGCGAAGGATGCTGCCACGAAGGAGGCGAAGGATGCTGCCACCACGATGAATAGATGAAGACAGCCGTAGTCATACTGAACTGGAACACCAAGGGATTCCTGGAGAGATTCCTCCCCGGACTGCTGGAAAGCGTCCGGGAGGAGGACGCCTGCGTCATCGTCGCCGACAGCGCCTCCACCGACGGGTCGATGGAGATGATGCAGGAACGTTTCCCGGATGTCCGGACCATCATCCTGGACCAGAACTACGGCTTCACAGGCGGCTACAACCGCGCCCTTGCGCAGGTAGACGCCGAGTATTACGTATTGATAAACAGCGACATAGAGGTTACGCAGGGATGGCTGCGTCCGCTCACGGAGTGGATGGACGCGCATCCGGACTGCGGCGCGTGCGGACCGAAACTCCGGTCCTGGCAGGACCGGGGACGTTTCGAGTACGCAGGAGCAGCAGGCGGCCGCATCGACAGATGGGGCTATCCCTTCTGCCGCGGCAGGATCCTCTCCCGCACGGAGGAGGACAAGGGGCAGTACGACTCCCCCTCCGACGTGTTCTGGGCCTCCGGCGCCTGCCTGATGACGCGGAGCGTCCTCTGGCGCAGGCTGGGAGGCCTGGACGACCGTTTCTTCGCCCACATGGAGGAGATCGACTACTGCTGGCGCCTCCAGCTCGAAGGCTGGCGCGTATGCTGCGTGCCCGCCTCTGTGGTGTACCACGTAGGCGGCGGCACGCTGCCCAAGAGTTCCCCGTGGAAGCTCAAACTAAACTACCGCAACAACCTCCTGATGCTGGAAAACAATCTTGCCCGCACCTATGCCGCAGGCGGAGAGGCTCCGAAAAAGGCCCTTGCGCACGCGCGCAGGACCATTTTCGGGCGCAAGTGCCTGGACGGCCTGTCGGCGGCAGTGTATTTCCTGACAGGGAAGTTCAAGTCCTTCCGCGCCGTTTGGGACGCCCACCGCGAAGCGGGCCGGCTGCGCACGCGCACGGATGCCGCAGCCCTCGCGCAATGGCGCGAGGCGCATCCCGGCGCCCGCATCGCCGGCCTCTACCAGGGTAGCGTCATCGTGGCATCGCTCTTGAAGGGAAAGGGAGTTTTCGACTACATTGAATCAAAGATGGTATTATGAGAATAGTCATTGAAGGAGCCGGACAGGTGGGATCGCACCTGGCAAAGATGCTCAGCCGCGAGGCCAACGAGATCACCGTAATCGACAACGACGCCAAGAGGCTGTCGCAACTGACCGCAATAGCAGACGTTGTGGGCATCCAGGGCACATCCTCCTCTATTAAGATAATGAGGAGCGCAGGCGTGCCCGGCTGCGACCTCTTCATCGCGGTCAACCCCTTCGTCTCGCAGGAGGTCAACATAGTCAGCGCCCTGCTGGCCAAGAAAATCGGTGCCAAGAAAGTCACAGCACGCCTCGAGGACGAGGAGTTCCTCTCACCTGAGAACAAACTGATGTTCAAGGAGATGGGCATCGACCTGATGTTCTTCCCCGAGAAGATCGCGGCCGAGGAGATCATCGACCAGCTCAAGCATTCGGCATCGACCGACTCGATGGATTTCGCCCACGGCAAACTCCAGATGGCGGTCTTCAAGGTCGAGGAAACCTCCCCCATGCTGGACATGAAACTAGGCGAATTCGTCGCCCAGACCTCCGCCGAAGGCCTTCAGTTCCGCATCATCGCCATCGCCCGCGGCGACGACACCATCATCCCGAAGGTGGACACCCACTTCCGCTACCACGACCTCGTCTTCACCATCGCCAAGCGCGAGGGCATGCCCCTGCTGATGAAGTATTTCGGCAAGAGCAACGTCGAAGTCGACCGCATCATGATACTTGGAGGCAGCGAGATCGCAGA
The DNA here is from genome assembly GCA_017519865.1 of Bacteroidales bacterium. Taxonomy (GTDB): domain Bacteria; phylum Bacteroidota; class Bacteroidia; order Bacteroidales; family UBA932; genus Cryptobacteroides. The sequence continues at coordinate 51,222 of JAFWRQ010000006.1, forward strand.
ACAGCTGGCCAAGACCATCGCCCGCCAGGTCAGCGAAGTCAAGATCATCGAGAAGGACAAGCAGCGCTGCATGGAACTCATCGAGATGCTTCCCGGCAACGTCTCCGTGGTCCACGGCGACGGGCGCAACTCCGACCTGCTGGCCGACGAGGACATCAAATCCTACGACGCCTTCGTGGCCGCGTGCGGCAGCGACGAGACCAACGTCCTGGCCTGCGTCGTAGCCAAGAAATTCGGGGTGGAGCGCGTCATTGCCCAGGTGGAAAACGTTGAGTACCTGCGACTTGCAGAGGAACTCGGCGTCGACACCGTCATCAACAAGAAACTCCTCACCGCAGCGCGCATGCTCAAGTTCACCCTCAGCGGCAAGGCCCGGACCATCAAGTACATGAGCGGCACCAAGGCCGAGGTGCTCGAGTACACCGTCGCGCCCGGCAGCGCCATCACCCGCGGTCCCCTCAAGAACATGGGCTTCCCGCGCAACGCCATCGTGGGCGGAGTCATCCGCGGCAGCGAGTCATTCATCGCCGTGGGCGACACGGTCATCGAAGCGTACGACCGCGTAGCGGTGTTCGCGTTGCCGGAGGCCGTCAAGGAAGTCGACAGATTCTTCAAATAATGGCTTCGTATCTCCAGATCGAGAACATTTCGAAGTCGTACGGCCCAAAGGTCCTCTTCGAGAATATCGGCTTCAACATCAACGAAGGCGACAAGATCGCCCTTATCGCTCCCAACGGCACCGGCAAGACTTCCCTGATGCGCATCCTCGCCGGCAAGGACAAGTCCGACTCCGGCGGACGCATCATGTTCCTCAAGCAGATACGCATAGCATTCCTTGAGCAGGAGTACGACTTCGACCCTCAGAAGACTGTGCGGCAGCAGATCATGGACTCGTCCGAGGCTTTCACCGAAGGCCTTGACGAGGACCATCTGTTCGAGTACGGGCTGCGCGTGACGCGCATCCTCACGGACTTCGGGCTGGACGGGGAGAAGAGGATGGGCGACCTGTCTGGCGGCGAGGTCAAGCGCGTTGCGCTGACGCAGATGCTCGCCTCCGAGGCCGAATTCTTCATAATGGACGAGCCGACAAACCACCTCGACACCGATGCCATCGAGTATCTGGAGGGCTATCTGTCGCACTCGCGCTGCACCCTGTTCATGGTCACGCACGACCGCTATTTCCTTGACAGAGTGTGCAATACGGTGATGGAGATGGACCACGGAGCCATCTACATCTACAAGGGAGACTACGAGAACTACCTGGTGAAACGCCAGGAACGCATCGACAACTACAACGCCGAGACGGACAAAGTCAGGAACGTCCTGCGCCGCGAGTTGGAGTGGATACACGCCACTCCCTGCGCCCGTTCCGGAAAGGCGAAGTACAGGATCAACGCCTTCCACGAGTTGAAGGACAGGGCCGAGCAGGTATACAGCACTAAGCAGATAAGCATAGGGCCGGACGTCGGGCAGGCCTCGCGCCTGGGCTCCAAGATCATCAACTGCAAGGACGTCAGTTTCATGTACGGCGACCAATACTACCTGTCGCACTTCACCTACAACTTCCAGAGGTACGAGAAGGTCGGCATCGTGGGGCGCAACGGCGTGGGCAAGAGCACGTTCCTGAGCCTGCTGACCGGAGAACTGGAGCCGACGTCGGGAGTGATAGAGCGCGGCGAATCGCTGAAGGTCGGATACTACCGCCAGGAAGGGATGGCTTTCGACGAGAGCCAGACCGTGCTGGAGACGGTCAACGACACCAGGCTGCTGGGGCAGTTCCTCTTCCCCCACGACATGCTGAACAACCGCATCTCGCGCCTGTCGGGCGGCGAGAAGCGCAGGCTCTACCTGCTCACCATCCTTATGAAGCAGCCCAACCTGCTCATACTCGACGAGCCGACCAATGACCTGGACATCGTGACACTCAACATCTTGGAGGAATACCTCAAGGAGTTCAAGGGCACGCTCGTGATAGTATCGCACGACAGGCATTTCCTGGACAGGCTCGTGGACCATCTGTTCGTATTCTGCGGCGACGGAGTCGTCAAGGACTTCATAGGAGGCTACACCGAGTACCGGAGTTTCATGAAGGATTACGAGGCGGAGCAGCGGCGCGCGGCTGAAGCGCAGCGGAAGCCGGCAGCGCCGCGGGCGGAGCCGCCCAAGCCGGCACGGCGCAAACTGACCTGGAAGGAGCAGCGAGAGTTGGAGCAACTGGAGAAGGATATGGAGGAACTCAACGCCGAGAAAGCGCGCATCGAAGCGCTGCTCTCCGGCGGGACCGCCTCCGTAGACGAAATCGCCGGAGCGTCTGCACGCTTCGGCGAAGTAAGCGACCTTCTCGACGAGAAGGAGATGCGATGGCTTGAGCTCTCCGAGCTCGCCGGACAGTAACTATTCGTGCGTGGCGAAGCGCTGCTCCGCCAGACGCTCGAATTTCGTCCCCGGACGGCCGTAATTGGCGTAAGGATGGATGGAGATGCCTCCGCGCGGGACAAAGAATCCTGTAACTTCAATATACTTCGGATCCATCAGTTTGATGAGGTCCTTCATTATCACGTTCACACAGTCCTCGTGGAAGCCGCCGTGGTTGCGGAAACTGAAGAGATAGAGTTTAAGGCTCTTGCTCTCTACCATCCTGACGTCAGGAACGTACGAGATGCGGATCTCGGCGAAGTCGGGCTGGCCGGTGATGGGGCATAAAGTGGTGAACTCCGGGCAGTTGAAACGGACCCAGTAGTCGTTGTCCTGATGCTGGTTCTCGAAAGCCTCCAGCACTGAAGGGTCGTAGCCTTTGCTGTAAGCGGTCTCGTGGCCAAGGGCCTTGAGGCCTTCTTCCTTTCTACTCTTAGGCATAGTTGACATCGTTTTCTTTCTTCTTAAGGATACGGACGATAAGGGCGGTGAGCGGGAGCACCACCAACTCATAGAGGGTCTTGCAGACGACCTGGGTCACGACGAGGGTAATGATGCCCATCAGCGGCATGATGCCCGCAAAGACGATGGGGAAGAAGATCAGCGAATCGACGCTCTCGCCTCCCAGCGAAGAGAGGATGGCACGCCAGCCGAAGCCCTTCTCGCCTGATTTCTCCTTCATCAGGCTCATGATGCGCGCGTTGACGGTCGAGCCGGCGAAGAAGGCCAGGAGCGAAGCGACGGCCGTTCGCGGCGCAAGACCGAACAGCGCGTTGAACGACTCGGAGAGCGAAAGGTTGTCCTCGTAGAGAGGTGCCGGAAGTTTGGTCACAAGGCCGGCCATAAGGCTGATGAACAGGCTCATGACAAAGCCCATAATGATGACCTTCATAGCGGCCTTATAGCCGTATATCTCAGTTAAACAGTCATTTACGATATAGGAAATCGGAAAGACGAGGATGGCTCCGGAAAGTTGGAGCGGGAGGGACCCCACCTGCCAGGTACGGGGTACGAAAAGGTTTGAAGAGACGAGGCATACGCAGAATATCACTGCGAGCCACACGTAAGTAGTGGAATGTTTCATTTTCTTGTTTTTATAGTGGTGCCAAGTACACTTGACCGGCATGCTGCACCGATCTCGCCGCAAAGATATATAAAAAATCTGACAAAGTGTCAGCCACGGTGCCGTTGGCAGATTATTTGTGCAAATAAATAATAAAACAAGGAAAGAAAAACATACACAATATGGCAACAGAAGATATCAAGAATCCCGAAGTGAAGGAAGAAGTGAAGAAGGAAGAGCCCCAGCCCTCGAAGAAAGAGTTGAAGAAAGAGGCCAAGAAGATTGAAGAGTTGGAAAAGAAACTGGCCGAGAGCCTGAAGAAGGCTGAAGAGAGCGAGAAGAAGGCCGAGGCGGCCGAAGCCCGCTGCAAGGACGCCAAGGACGACTACCTCAGGCTGATGGCCGAGTTCGAGACCTTCAGGCGCAGGAGCGCCGAGGACAGGCTCAATCTCGTCGGCTCCGCTTCTGCCGATACCATCAAGGGGCTGCTCCCCGTCCTGGACGATTTCGAGCGCGCGATGGCGATGCTCGCCGAGTCCAGCGACGAAGCGGCGAAGGAAGGTACCAACCTGATCTACAACAAGTTGATGGCGTATCTCAAGAGCAAGGGTCTAAGCGTTATCGAGGCCAAGGGCGAGAAATTCGACGTGGACTTCCACGAAGCCGTCACGCAGTTCCCCGCCCCGGACGAGTCACAGAAAGGCATGGTCATCGATGTCGTGCAGACCGGATATCTCCTGAACGGAAAGGTTTTGCGCTACGCAAAAGTAGTGGTTGGAGCATAGCATCATGGCAGAGAGAAGAGACTATTACGAAGTGCTTGGCGTTGACAGGAACGCCGCGCCGGACGACATAAAGGGCGCCTACAGGAAGGCCGCCCTCAAATGGCATCCCGACCGCTGGGTCAGCGGAACGGAGCAGGAGAAGAAGACCGCCGAGGAGAAATTCAAGGAGGCCTCCGAGGCCTATTCCGTGCTCAGCGACCCTGACAAGAAAGCCCGCTACGACCAGTTCGGATTTGCCGGCACCGACGGCGCCGGCGGCGCTCCGGACTGGAGCCAGGGCTTCGGCAACCTCAACGACATACTCAACGACCTCTTCGGAGGGCGTTTCGGAGGCTTCAGCGGCTTCGGTAACGGCGGCTTCGGCGGCTTCGGTTTCGGCGGCGGACAGCCCCAGCAGCGCGTTTTCCGCGGCAGGGACATCCGCACGAGCGTGAGCCTCACCCTCGAGGAGATCGCCGCAGGCGTCGAGAAAGAGGTCACCATCGAGCGCAACCGTCCCTGCCCGGACTGCCAGGGCAAGGGCACGCGCAACTCGTCGGACATCAAGACCTGCCCCACCTGCAAGGGCTCCGGACAGGTCCAGAACATCACCAATTCGCTCTTCGGGCGCACGGTGGCGTACTCCACCTGCCCGCAGTGCCAAGGCGAAGGCAAGGTTGTTTCCAACCCTTGCCGTACCTGCAGCGGCACGGGCCTCGTACGGCGGAGGGAGACCGTAAAGGTCAAGATTCCCGCCGGCGTCGAGGAGGGCATGCAGCTCACCGTACGCAGCGAAGGCCATTCCGCACCGCACAACGGCACGAACGGCGACCTGCTGGTAGTCATCAAGGAGACCCAGCATCCGCAGTTTCGCCGCCAGGGCATGAACCTGTATTATACACAGATAATCAGCGTCCCTGACGCCATGCTCGGCTGCGAGGTTACCATCCCCTGCCTCGACGGGCCTTACCGCCTTAAGATCGATGCCGGAACACAGTCCGGCACGACTGTCAGGCTGCGCGGCAAAGGCCTGCCCGCTGTAAGCGGGTACGGCTCCGGCCGCGGCGACCTCTTCGTCCAGATCATGGTCTGGATCCCGAAGAAGCTCAACCGCGACGAGCGCAGGGCCATCGAGGACATGCGTGGCAGCGACAGTTTCCGTCCCAGCCTCAGCCGTGACGACAAGAATCTTTTTGAAAAAATAGGAAAAAAGTTTGAGGAATAGAAAAAATTGTATACCTTTGCAGTCCACAAAAAGCAACCTCTTACTGTTTTAGGGTTTAGTTATTTGGTAATGTTGCACTTGATATAGATTATTGACTGTTATGGATTACATCAAGATTGTAGAGCAGGCATTCTCTCAGAACAAAGCCGCTTCCTACCCTGAGTTCAAGGCCGGTGACACCATCACCGTTACCTACAGGATCAAGGAAGGAGACAAGGAAAGACTTCAGAAGTTCAAGGGCGTCGTCATCCAGATTTGCGGAGCAACCCCGTTCACCAGGACTTTCACCATCCGCAAGGTTTCCGGCGGCATCGGAGTCGAGAGAATCTTCCCTTACGAGCTTCCGTCCATCGAGTCCATCGAGCTCAACAAGGTAGGTAAGGTCCGCAGGGCCCGCATCTTCTACCTCAGGAACCTCTCCGGCAAGAAGGCCAGGATCAAGGAGAAGAAGTTCGTTGCGAAGAAAGCCGACGAGTAGCATAAAGGGCCCAAGGCCCTAATGACGGCTCCTTAGCTCAACTGAATAGAGCACTTGACTACGGATCAAGAGGTTACAGGTTTGAATCCTGTAGGAGTCACGATAAAACCGCATTAGAGACATCTCCAGTGCGGTTTTTCTTTTTTACTTAACCACAACTTAACCACCAAATCTTTCTGGGACCATTGCGCGCGATTGCATGAATTCACTATCCAACTAATTAGCTAGCAATTAGTTATATTAATATTTGCCTATCTTTGCCACAGCTCGGTCGAGTTGTGGCTTTTCGCCATACGGACCGGGATGTTTAACGATAACTATCTAGACTATGGCGAAGAAAAAGAAACTCAAGCGGAAAGCTCAATCCCATCCCACTAATTCCCTAGCGACTCCCCCATCCCCTACTCCGGAAGAGCAGAGGAAAATCCTCCGCGAGGCACAGAACGTCAACCGTGGACATCCACGGAAGGGCGAGACGCGCGAGGAACTCAGGCAAATCAACGTCAGTTGTCTCGCGAGCATTGGAGAACAGTTCACGGATCTCTCACTTAAGACCGGCAGGACCAAGCGGGCCCTTCTCGAGGAAGCCATCACACACTTGGTTCGGAAGTATGCCTAGCGGC
>JAFWRQ010000007.1 GCA_017519865.1 Bacteroidales bacterium
GAGCGGCTCGGGCGCGCCGGCGGCGACGGCCTCGACAGGCCCGGCCACGGCGCCCGCCACTGGCGCCGCGGACACTGCCGTCCTCAGCCGCACCAGCGGCAGGACGAAGCACGCGGCGCTTCCCGCCAGCAGGGCGATGCGGTTGAAACGGAAAAGCGAAGTCCGTCTCATAACCAGCAGGAAGAAAGCGTAGAAGATTGCCAGGTACAGGCTGCTTCTGCCTATATATAATAAGAACTCACACATAGTTTCCTTCTTAGATCACAATCACATCACGTCCTTCCGGTTTCATTTCACGCTATTGTTCCTGCCCTCCTCTATACGGGCGATTAGTTCCTTCAATTCGTCCAGGTCCATCCTGTCTTCCTCCACGAACTGGGATACCAATTGCGTATATGAATTGCCATAGTACCTGGCCACAACGTCCCCAATGGTCGTCCCCCTGTACTCCCTCTCGGAAATGAGAGCCGTGTACTGGAAGCTGTTCGCCATGGGTCTTCTCCCGAGGAACCCCTTCTCTTCCAGGAACTTGACCTGCGTCGCGACAGTATTATAATTCGGTTTCGGCTCCGGCATCCTCGCAACGATATCCCTGATGAACATATCACCGCCATCCCACACTATCTGCATGATGGCCTCCTCTTTGGCTGTCAGTCTTGACTTCATATAATTGATTGAATTAATACTCTTTATTAGCATTCTCCTCCCCGCTAACCTATCCTGCCGGTCTGCTCCTTTATCCCACCCTTCACGGCAGATTCCACCAGTTTCAACCAGCTCCCCACTGCAAATATAAGCATTATTTCCATATCTCCTAATTTTTTTAGTAGAAATATTATTTTTATTCGGACGCGCTCCGATTCTCACCAAGCTCAAAACCGGCCTTACAGACTCGAAAACGCACTCAACCCAGGATTGCAATCCCGGGCTAGGATCAAATACCGCCCTGAAACGATGATTACGCTCTCGCCCTATCCCCTGTCCCACGTAACCTTCGGGCTTTTCCCGAAGGATGACCCAAAAACTCCCACATCCTTCGGGATTTTCCCGAAGGACAGCCAACTGCGCAGCGGGCTGAATTCTCAGGAGGGAGACGGAGGGGTGGGAGAAGGAGTGGGAAAAGCGGGGGACGGGCGCTGCATAAGCCTGGACCTGCTTCAGTAAGAATCTTACTTTTTCATCATTCCAAACAGGGCAAATAGCCTTTCCGGCCGCCCCTGACGGAGTTTTTTGCCTTTATCCGTTTCCATTTTGCATAAACGGACTGTGACGCGTACCTTGCGCAAAAAAAAGATGGACGAAGGGATAAAGGATATTTGGCATGTGTACTCTGACGGAACGAGGGCGGACATACCTTTCTTTTCCGATGAGGACAAGACGTTTGCCTGGAACAGTGTGGCAATCTGCGCCGAAAGGGCAGGAGTGAGGGTCCTGGTATCCACCGTCAACGACACTCATCTGCACGTTTTGGTACGAGGTGAAAAGGACAGGGTCCTGAGATTCAAGGCGGCATTGCAGCAACGGTTGACAAGACGATACAACAGGATACATTTTGCATCCAATGAGGTTCAGACCAGGAAGGAGGCGATGTCCAAGTTCATGTATGTCTACCGGAACTGCCTGGATTTCTACAAAAAGATGCCAGGAGAATACCGCTGGGGGTCAGGCAATATCTACTTTTCCGAGTTGAGCCGACGCCCTCCGGCCAACCGCCTGGGAATAATGTCGCTGAGGGAGCAATACCGTTGTTTCAAAACCAGGACAAAACTGCCTGAAGACTGGCTCGTGGATGCGGGGGGACGCATACTCCCAGAGTGTTTTATCGACTATAACCACGTCGAACATCTGTTCGGGTCGGTCAGGACCTTCATAGCTTTTCTGTATGTCCGGCGCGAGGATGAAACGGCCATAAAGAAGGAGATACATAGCAACTATCTGGAATCCAGAAGCATCCAGGACCTCAGACGGATAGGCAACGAGTATTGTGTCGGCGTATGCGGCAAGACTCTCGTCAAAGTGGATGTCCGGATCCGCCTGGCCATAGCGGCCAGGATGATACGGGACGGCATCGCCGGCAAATCAGCCAGCCTCGCCAAGGCCCTGCTGCTCAAGCCTGACGACCTCAACATGCTCGTCTGACCTGTCAGCGCTCGAAATGCTGGTAATCCTTGGAACGGGTCCAGGAGCCTCCCCAGTGGAAGCCGTGCTCGAGGAAAAGGCGGTGGCAGAGGTCGCCGCGCTCTATCTTATACGGAAATGAAGCCGAACGGTCGACGTAGGGGGCTGCGGAAGCGGGCTCGATAATGCGCGCACCCGCGGGCGTGACGCGGTAATAGGGGTTGTAGAGAGGGTTGATGTCAACGGCCTCGCCGTAGGCATGCTTGGAAACTGCATTCATGGAGGCCTTGTGGCGATAGTTGAAACAGGAACTGTTGTTGGCGGTCATGGAAGCCTCGTCGTCGGCGTCATAGTCGTCGATCAGGCGCATCTTCTCGATGGGATAGCCTGCGTCGTAGAGAGCCCTGAATATCTCCAGAAGGTCTCCAGAAATGGATTTGTTGGCAATCATCTCCCCGACGAGCGTCCTGCCGGACAGGTCCTTGTGGAGAACGCGAAGGTAGCGCAGGTCCTCCACGACGACGGGGCAGCCGTCCTTGTAGGACCGGCCGTACATACGGGTGAAGACCGTACTGTCGACGGGGACGGCGGAGAAGAACGCGGAAGTGTCCATCCCGTCAAGAGCACCCGCAGGGATGATATCGCCGGGAACGAAAGAATCAGGACGGACTTCCGTCGGATGGATATCGGAAACGGAGGCAGAGACAGTTGAAACGTCTCCGCCGTTTCGACGGCAAGCGACCAGCGAAAGCATCGCTGCCATCATAATGGCCGATAACCTGAACGCCCTGCCCATCAGTCGATCATTCCTGACAGATCTTCGAATTTTGCCATCATAGTGGGATTGCCCTTGGTCAATTTCTTGATGGTCAGCGCATCGGCCTTGTCATTGGCCAGCCGGAGGTTGTTCTCTGAACCGATCAGCGCCTCCTTTATCTTCTGGAGATGCGCGATGGACTTGTCTATCTCATCGATGGCGGTCTTGAACTTGTCGCTGGCCAGACGGTAGTTGCGCCCGAAAGCTTCCTTGAATGCCATGAGATTCTCTTCGAAATGCGTCACGTCCAGGGACTGGCTCTTAGCCTCAGCCAACTGCTTCTGGTAGTCGACAGTCTTGCGCGCTGCCCCCACCAGAAGGGTGATCATCGACTTGAAGAACTGCGGACGTATCACGTACATCTTGGGATAGCGGTAAGACACATCCACGATGCCGCCATTGTACAGTTCGCTCTCCGGCTCCAGCAAAGACACCAGAACGGCGTACTCGCAGCCCTTGGCATTGCGGTCGGCGTCCAGTTTCTTGAAGAAATCCTCGTTCTTGTGCTTGGTCGCGGTTTCGTCCATCTCGTTCTTCATCTCGAACATAATGGAAATATACTCGAAACCGTCCACGAAATCGCGGAAAATAAAGTCGCCCTTGGAGCCCCCCGAAGCGTCATTGTCCTTCTCGAAATAGGCATTGGGGAACATCGGTCTCATCTCCCCGTTGAAGATCGTGCTGCAATGGACTTCCAGCGTCTCGCCGACCATCTTGGTCGAAAGACGGGTCTTGAGATCCTTATAATAGGCGACTTGCTCTTCGGCAGCCTTGAGTTTGCCCTCGTAGGACTCCTTGATGCTGTTCTCACGGACGCTCGCCTCGGAGCGTGCAAGTTTCGCATCAGCCTTAAGCTGCACGATCTCCGCTTCCTTGGCGCGCAATGTCTCCACCGCCCGCTGCTGCTCCTGCAGCACGGCGATGCGCAGAGCATCTGCGCTCTGCCCTGCAGCAGCCTTGAGCGCGGCAATTTCATTGTCGCGCTTGAATATTTCGCCCTGCCAGGCCTTCTCAGCCCTGGCAGCACGCGCCTGCTCCTCCGCCTGCTGCTGGCGACGCAGCTCTGCGAGCCGCTTCGCCACCTCGGCGTCGAACTCGGCGCCCTTCACTTGACTCACTATCGAGGCATAATCAGCCTCGTCCACGGAAAAAACGCTTCCGCATTTGGGACATTTCAATTCTCTCATACTCCTATATACGATATCAAGGGGAGAACCTTTCAAGATTACACACAAAGTTATAACTTTTTTCCGTCCATTTTTCGTATCTTTACTCGGTTGTTCCACAAACAAGTAGTGTATTTATGAAATCCAACAAGATCGACGTGGTGCTCGGGCTCCAGTGGGGCGACGAGGGCAAAGGCAAGGTCGTAGACGTATTAACTCCTGATTACAAGATTATTGCACGATTCCAGGGAGGCCCCAATGCCGGGCATTCACTGGTCTTCGACGGTGACGGCTTCGTACTGCACACCGTACCTTCCGGCATCTTCCGCGAAGGCACGGTCAACGTCATCGGCAACGGCGTCGTGATCGACCCCGTCATCCTTATGGACGAGATCCACGCCATCGAGCAGAAAGCCGGAGACATCACCGGAAAACTCGTTATCTCCAAACGTGCCCACCTCATCCTCCCTACGCACCGCATGCTTGACGCTGCAAGCGAGGCCGCCAAGGGCAAGTCCAAGATCGGCTCCACCCTCAAGGGCATCGGACCGACCTATATGGACAAGACCGGGCGCAACGGCCTGCGCATAGGCGACATCCTCTCCGCGGATTTCATCAATAAATACGAAGCCCTGAAGCAGAAGCATTTCGGTCTGCTTTCCCAATATGACTTCCAGTTCGACATCACCGATTACGAGAAGCAATGGATGCTGGCTGTCGAGGAGATGAAGCGATTCGAATTCATAGAGAGCGAGGTGTACGTCAATAAAGCCCTCGACGAGGGTACGCCCATCCTCGCCGAAGGCGCACAGGGCTCCCTCCTCGACATCGATTTCGGCACATATCCTTTCGTGACCTCATCCAACACTATGAGTGCCGGTGTATGCACCGGGCTTGGAGTGGCGCCGACGCGCGTAGGAAAGGTGTACGGCATCTTCAAGGCCTACTGCACGCGCGTCGGCAGCGGTCCTTTCCCGACCGAGCTCTTCGATGAGGACGGCGAGAAGCTGCGCCGCATCGGACACGAGTACGGCGCCACCACGGGCCGCCCGCGCCGCTGCGGCTGGCTCGACCTCGTGGCGCTCAAATATGCCGTCATGATGAGCGGAGTCTCCGACCTTATCATGATGAAGTCCGACGTGCTCGACGGCTTCGACACCATCAAGGTCGCCGTCGCCTATAAGGAAGGGGACAAGATCCTTGACAGCTTCCCCTACGACGGAGGCGTCAACATCGAGCCCGTCTACAAGGAGTTCCCCGGCTGGAAAGCCCCTCTGAGCGGCCTTCGCCGCTTCGAGGACTTCCCCCAGGCCTTCAAGGGCTACATCGCCTTCATCGAGGCCGAGACCGGATGCCGCATCAGCATCGTCTCCGTCGGCCCCGACCGCAACGCCACCGTCGTCCGCTAGCCTCCTCACTCTACCCGGAATTACTCCGGCATTCAATACAGGAAAAAGCACAGATCACATTGATTTGTGCTTTTTCCGGCTCCAAGGGAACAGAATAAGCACAAAACCTCACCTCTTGTGCTTGTTCCTCCTCATTTCAAGCACAAAACCGTCGTTCCTGTGCCTGAGCCGTTGCCCTCTCCACAATTCAGGAGCAACGAAAATAAGTAAAGAAATCTACGAAAAAGTTTCGTAGTTTAAAATCTTTGTCTATATTTGTCGTGAGGACCAATCATAAGGCACTATGAAACAGAAACTCACGACAAAGGAAGAGGAGATAATGAACATCTTCTGGCAGAAGGGAGAATTGTGCATCAGGGAACTGGTGGACAGTTTCCCGGAGCCGAAGCCCGGTTATACCACCGTCTCCAAACAGGTGGGATTCCTCGAGGAGAAAGGATTCCTGCAGCGCAGGCCAATCGCCAACACCTTCCTGTACAAACCAGCCATCAGCGAACGCGATTACCACGGCATCACCATAGGAGACGTCGTGAACAAGTATTACGGCAAGTCCTACTCCAGCCTCGTCCTGCATTTCGTCGAGGACAAGAAGATGGACCTTGACGAACTCAAGGAAATAATAGACCTCATCGAGCATAAAGACAAATAATGCCATGCTGAACCTTGTCATATACGAAGCCAAAGTGGCCCTACTGCTGGCTATATTCTATATCTGCTACAGGGTTCTACTGAGCCGTGAGACCCTGCACAGGCTCAACCGTATCGTGCTCACAGGCAGTGTCTTGGTGTCCTTCATCCTGCCGTTCTGCGTGCTGACGGTCCACCGAACGGTGGAAGTGGCCGCCGGGGCGGACGCGCCCGCCTGGCCGGCCCTGCCGGCTTTGCCGCAGGGGCCGGCGGAGGCCGTGGCGGCCGCTGCCGCGGCGGAAGCCCCGAACGCTGCCGTACACGGCAGCTGGTGGCCGGCAGCCCTTGCCATGATATATATCGCAGGCGTCTTATTCTGCCTTGTAAGGATAGCGGTCGAACTGGTCCAGGTCAGCCGCATCATCCGTTCCGGGGAGTCTAACCCGCAGGATGACGGCACCGCCCTGGTCATCGTCGACCGTGACATTGCACCGTTCAGCTGGATGAAATGGATCGTTCTTTCGAGGGAAGACTATGAAAGCGGCAACACACACATACTTAAGCACGAGCGCGCGCACATCCGCCTCGGGCACGCGCGCGACCTGCTGTTCATCGACATCCTCTCCGCGATGCAGTGGTTCAACCCCGTGATGCAGATGCTCAAGGACGACCTCCGTGCCGTCTACGAGTACGAAGCGGACGATGCAGTCCTCCGCGAAGGAGCAAACATCAAGGAATACCAATACTCACTAATAAGAAAAGCTGTCAGTGCGAGCGGCTACTCCATCACCAACAGCTTTAATCACAGTATCCTTAAAAATCGTATTACTATGATGTCAAAACAAAAAAGCGTGACATTGCGGGGGCTGAGAGCCCTCTATGTCGTCCCGCTCGTCGCAGCGGGCCTGGCCTGCAACTCGCAGACCGTCACTGACTACAAAGTTAGTGAAGATTCTTCTGAAACAAAAGCTGCCGGGCAGGAATTTCCCGGGCCGAGGGCTATTAATCTCCAGGTCGTCATGGAAGGAGAGGATGTAAGGTTTTATCTCAACGGCAATCCGGTAAGTTTGGATGAAGTCGGCAAAAAGGTGAATGACGTGCGCGGAGAAGACAATTACTTCTATGTCAACATTATCGGCGATCCTGAAGTGCAGATAGGATATCTCCAAGATTTGAAAGAGGAACTTCGCAAGATCGATGCTCTGAAGATCATGTATTCGTGCAAAAAACCGGAAGTGAAAGTCGAAAGGAAACTCGAGCCGATCGGGGCTGCGAAAAGCGTCCTTGAGTTTATGGAAAGATCAAGTGAAGGAGACGTCCAGATCCGTCTCAACAGCCTTGACAAGCTGTTGTATTTAAGGACCGGAGGGAAAAAGGACATTAATGTCATCAATCAGGAAGACCTGTTTGACCTGGCGAAGAATGATATCGAGAAGAATAACGGCATCTCTTTCTTCTTCATAGCCGACCGCGGCTCCTCTTATGGAGCATATTCCGTCGCAGTCCAATCTGTCTATGACGCATTCAGGTCCGTCCGTGAAGATCTCGCCATGCAGGAATACGGTAAGACATTCGACGAGTTGGAAGAAGAACAGCAGGATGAACTGCGTGAAAAGTGCAGTGTAAGGATCTACGAAAGCAGTAAATAAAAGCTTTCATATGGAAAAAGGGCGGAATCATCCGCCCTTTTTTCCGTTAAGTGAACGGAAATCAGATCCCAACGCGGCCGAAGATGAAGTCGACGTTCTTGAAGTAGTAGTCGAGGGTGAAACAGGATTCCAGCTCATCGACTGTAAGGAGGCCCATTACGTCAGGGGAATCCTTCAACAGAGTCTGATAGTCAAGACCTTCGGTCCAGGCTTTCATCGCGATGGGCTGGACGGTGTCGTATGCCTGTTCGCGGGCAAGGCCCTTGCCGATGAGGGCGTTCATCACGCGCTGGGCGAAAATGACGCCCTTGGTGCGGTAGATGTTCGCAAGCATCGTCTCGGGATAGACCACGAGATTCTCGAGGATGCCCTTGAAGCGGGTCAGCATGTAGTCCAGCAGTTCGGTGGCGTCCGGGAGGATGATGCGCTCGGTTGACGAGTGGGAAATGTCGCGCTCGTGCCAGAGCGCCACGTTCTCGTAGGACGCAGCCATATAGCCGCGCATCACGCGGGCGCAGCCGCAGATATTCTCGCTGCTGATGGGGTTGCGCTTGTGGGGCATGGCGCTGGAGCCCTTCTGACCCTTGCGGAAAGCCTCTTCCACTTCGCGGACCTCGGTCCTCTGGAGGTTGCGGACCTCGAAGGCCATCTGCTCCAGGGTGGAGGCGATCAGCGCCAGCGTACCGATGTAGTACGCGTGACGGTCGCGCTGCAGCACCTGGGTGGAGATGTTGGCGGAATTGATGCCGAGCTTCTCGCAGACATAGTCCTGGATGAACGGAGGGATGTTGGCGAAATTGCCGACGGCACCGCTCATCTTGCCGGCCTCGACGCCGGCGGCGGCGGTCTTGAAGCGCTCGATGTTGCGCTTCATCTCCTCGAACCACAGGGCCCACTTGAGGCCGAAACTGGTGATGTCGGCGTGGATGCCGTGGGTACGACCGATACAAGGTGTCGACTTGAACTCCAAAGCCCTGCGTCGCAGGACTTCGAGGAACTCCTCAAGGTCTTTCAACAGTATCGCATCTGCCTGCTTGATAAGATAACCGTTGGCAGTGTCCACGACGTCGGTGGAAGTCAGGCCGTAATGGACCCATTTGCGCTCCTCGCCAAGGCTCTCGCTGACGGCGCGGGTGAACGCTACGACATCGTGGCGGGTCTGCTCCTCGATCTCCTTGATGCGGTCGACCTTGAAGGTGGCGTTGGCGCGGATCTTCTCGACGTCTTCCGCAGGGATGACGCCGAGTTTGCTCCATGCCTCGCAGGAGAGTGTCTCGACTTCGAGATAGGCGCTGAACTTGTTCTCCTCGGTCCAGACGTCCCTCATTATCTTTCTGGAATATCTCTCGATCATCTTTACCTCATGTTTTTCAGGAACCTGGCGATATTCTCGTCTATGCGGGAACGGACGTCCGCGCACTCGGTGCGCTCGAATTTCTCGCCCGTGATGCTCTCGTAGAGCTCGATGTAGCGGTCGGTGATGCCCGCGACGACCTCAGGGGTCATATCGGGGACTTTCTGGCCTTCCTGGCCCTGGAAGCCGTTCGCCATCAGCCACTCGCGGACAAACTCCTTGGAGAGCTGACGCTGGTGCTCGCCTTTCTCCAGGCGCTCCTCGTAACCGTAGGCATAGAAATAGCGCGACGAGTCGGGGGTGTGGATCTCGTCCATCAGCATTATGCGGCCGTCCTTGCGGCCGAACTCGTACTTCGTGTCCACGAGGATGAGGCCGCGCTTGGCCGCAATCTCGGTGCCGCGCTGGAAGAGCGCGAGAGTGTAGCGCTCCAGTTCGGCGTACTCATCGGCCGGAACTATGCCGCGGGCGATGATCTCTTCGCGGCTGATGTCCTCGTCGTGTCCCTCGGCGGCCTTGGTCGTCGGGGTGATGATGGGCTGGGGCAGGCGCTCATTCTGGCGCAGGCCGTCGGGCAGCGCGACGCCGCAGAGCGTGCGCTTGCCGGCCTTGTACTCGCGCCAGGCGTGTCCAGCGAGATAGCCGCGGACCACCATCTCGACCTTGTAGGGCTCGCAGCAGTGGCCTATGGTGACCATCGGATCCACCTCCGCAATCTTCCAGTTGGGGATGATGTCCTCGGTGAGGTCGAGGAACTTGGAGGCAATCTGGTTCAGGACTTGGCCCTTGTAGGGTATACCTTCGGGCAGTACTACGTCGAAGGCGGAGATGCGGTCGGTGGCGACCATTACGAGATAATCCCCTTCAAGGGTATAGACATCACGGACTTTTCCGGTGTACTTGGACACCTGGCCGGGCAGATGCAGGTCGGTTTCAACGATGGCTTTCATCTTCTATTACTGTTTTATTCTACAAATATACTTCATTTGGCTGACGAACACAAAAAAAGCAGGGGGAAACCCTTGTAGATAAAACAGCGGGGCGGTCACTACTTGTATTGATTGCAGAGACTACGGTAGTAAGAGTCGAAATCGCTCCATTTATAGTAAGGATACAGGTCGCCCGGCAACGGAAGGGTAACCTCCTCTCCGCAGAGAAGGGCCTTCACAAGGATGTCCTTGCCTGGCTTCCTGCTCTTGTAGAATATAAGCTGGATGTTGGCACCCATACCCGTGCGATAGTTCTGGTAAACAGTCTTGAAGTCGTCAGGATCAGCCGGTACCGTGCTCGAGCCGTCGAGACCCAGCAGGACCATAAGGGGCCCCAGATACGAGTCGTGGCCGAAACGAAGCGATGCGACGTCGTGGCTCCTGCCTGAAATGACGGCCTCAGCCTTGTCCAGTATATCCTCAAGGATGGGTATCATCCTCAGGCGTCCTGACCAGAAGCCACGATATGCTCCGGCATTGGAACTCTCCCACTGTACATACAACTCCTCGGGAGTATAGGGTTCGCCCATAATGCCTTCATAGCCAATATTAGGAAGTGAAGTATAGAAGCGGTTCAAAGTACTCTGGACCTTCCTGGGCTCCCAGTTTATAAGCGAGACGTCCTTGTAGAACATATCCACGAAAGGCATCTTTCCCGCAGCCGGGGTACTGGCGCTGGAAGGCTGGCCCTGCACCGGGAACTCCTGACGGGGGAAAGTACGTTTGTAAGGATTCTCACTGTCGTCAGGAACGACGCCGTGCAGGGTTTCACGCGAGGCGCGCTGGAAGATGTCCAGCTTGCTGTTGCACCCTGCCAGGGCCTGACAGAACGCGGCCATACTGATGATGCATCGCTTCGACAGCGACGATATGGCATCTACGTGGCCGCCGTTCCTGAAGACCTCGGGGAACGACTTGTACATCATCTTCGCAATCCTCACGTGCTGCTCATAGCCCAACGGGGTCATTTCGCTTACGCCGTGAGTCAGTTCCGGGAGGATGCTGTAGATCTTGTCATAGAACGCTTCGCCAGCCTCGTTCAGCGCACCTTTCTCGTGCGACTCGGTCAGAAGGCTGTCCATATCCTTGTAGAGGGACTCCTCCCAGTAATAACGCGAGCCATGACGACCGTAGTGACTGATATAGAAAGGCTTATAGCCTCTGGGGGCCTTCGTGAGAGCAGGGAATTCCGTCGGATAGGGGTAATCCGTGCCGAAAGCCTTCAGGGGGTTGGCGAGGACTTCCTCGCGGACACCCGCCCTTTGCCCCCATGCGAACACGGAAACGAAGAGAAGGGTCACGATAAAAAGGATTCTTTTTCTCATGAAAGAACGCTCCATTATGAATTCGGTTTATTAGTGCGACAATCTTCCAAAGTCAAAGATATACTATCATTTCCAGTATTCCAAATGTGTCCGGAAAAAGAAAAAGCACTTGCGTTGCCGCAAGTGCTTGATTGTGATTTGTCTGGATGACTGGACTTGAACCAGCGACCTCCTGGTCCCTAACCAGGTGCGCTACCAACTGCGCCACATCCAGAGGTCGTCAAAGGTCATTTACCTTTTCGGGACTGCAAATATAAGGACTTTCAGGGAGATTCCAAACATGAAGGACGTTTTTTTATTCAATTCCCGCAGTATCGGACGATGGCAGGGTTATTGTGACGTCTTGAACCGTATGAAGATAGTCTTTCAGTCCATCCTGCTCTATGTATGGCAACTTCCCCAGAATATCCTCGGGGAGATCCTCACCTTATGTTACAGAACCGGGAAAGGACGTGATTACCACGGCATACGACTTCACTATTCCGACACTATCCCGGGAGGCATCTCACTCGGGAGGCACATCATCCTCAACAGAAGATACCGGAACGATGACGATGAGAAAAGACATGAATGGGGCCATACGCGCCAGTCGATGATGCTTGGCTGGCTTTATCTCATCGTCATAGGCCTGCCTTCAATCATCTGGGCGAGCCGTCGTCGTAGAGACTATTATTCCTTCTGGACCGAACGCTGGGCGGACCGTCTCGGAGGGGTAAAAAGACAGGGGTAAAATGCCGGGAAATTACTATCTTTACACCATGAAGAAAATAACTGCTCTTTTATGTGCTCTTGTCCTGCTGGCATCCTGCAGTTATCAGCACTATACCTACCTCACGGCGGCGGAGGAAAGGGAAAGCGTAACTCCCTCCCAAAGGGAAGAATATGCCGCTTATACCTGGCGTCTCGAGCGTCCGGACAAGGATGGGTTACCAAGCGGTTTCAGGACCTGCCGGGACGAGTTCCGGAGGCGGAGTCCCGTCCCGGGCTACGACCCGGACTTCGTCCCCACACGCAAAGGCTTGGATGAACTGAAGATAAGCGCCAGTTCGGACTTCAGTTCCTCCGAACTGGACGCCCTTGTCGCGGAGATCAGAAAACATCACGACGGACCAATTACGATTGTAGACCTGAGGAACGAGACCCATGGCCTGCTGAACGGCAACCACGTTTCCCTCTATGGCAAGCAGAACTGGGACAACATAGGCCTGAGCCGGGAGCAGATCGTCGAAACAGAGGCCAGGACCATTCACGGGTTTTTAGGCCGACAAGTCGAATTGGGCACTGTCAGCGGCGGCAGGGTCTCGAACACCACCAGGCTTGACGTCAACTCCGCGGAGACAGAGGCTGAAGCCTGCGCCAAACGCGGGCTGGGCTATTTTCGTCTGACAGTGCTTGACCACTGCTTCTCCGACCCGCGCAGCATCGACGATTTCATCGCTTTCGTCCAGACCCTCCCAGAAAACACATGGCTCCACTTCCACTGCCAGGCCGGCATGGGCAGGACCAATATGTACCTGGTCTTCTACGATTTCCTGCGCAACACCGACGTCCCCACCAAGGACATCATCTACCGCCATTTCAACCTGGGCGGCAACTTCATGCTTTACAACGGTGACAAGGAGAACGAAGAAGAGTATAAAGTCCCCCTCGCCAAGGAAAAAGCCGAGATGATCCCGCTGGTCCACCAATACATAAGGGAGCAGAAGCCCAAGGGATTCAAGGTCTCCTGGACACAATGGAAAGCCCGTCAGAAAGGCAAGAAATAGCCATCCACGGCATCTCAACATTTCCAATTGTTTTGCCAGTTTTACGAATTTCATACAATAGTTTTATGTTTTTCGTAAAATTGGCATTATCTTTGTCTTTAGGTTTCGCGACTGGAAAAAGACAACGATATGAACAATCCAACTCAAAGGAGCATCAAATGGCTCTCCGTCGCCATCCTGATTTTTGCGACTATCTACTTCGGCTTCATCTATGCCAAAACCATCAACCAGCTATGGATCCAGAAGACCATTGTCTGGAATCAGGACAAACTGGCCTGGCAGGTCTTCATCATCGCCGGAAGGCTGATCGCCACTGCCCTCCTCTATTTCTTCTGCTGGATCTTCCTGGTCCGCACGAACCGCTCGCTGAAGAATGGGGAGATCTTCCCCAGGTCCAACGTGTCCCTCCTCCGCTGGGCCGCCCTGGTCACAGCCCTTGCGACATTCGTGCAATCGAACTACGGTGACGCGATCAAGGGAGCCCAAATGTCCGTTCTCGACGGAAATACCCTGTTCTATCCCCTTGTCGTCCTGTTCTTCGCAGGACTCTACAAGATCGCCCACCTAACCGCAAAAGACAGCAGCCTCGCGATATGATAACCGTCAATCTCGACAAAATGCTCTGGGAGCGTCATATGAAGCTCTCGGAACTCTCTGAGAGGATCGGAATCTCCATGACCAATCTTTCCCTGCTCAAGACGGGGAAGGGCCGTGCCATACGCTTTTCTACGCTCAACAAGCTCTGCAAGGTGCTGGAATGCGTTCCAGGCGACATCCTGGACTACCAGCCAGACCCGGAAGGCACCGAGATGGAGGAGGATATCTATGCGGATTAAGCTTCTCCTAGCCCTCGCAGTGTTCCCGGCTATGCTGTCGGCACAAGAACGCGTTACCGTCAGAGGGCGGGTCGTCAACGGGCAGGGCGAAAGCATCGAATACGTCCAGCTTGGTATGCCAGGATCCGGCATCGGAACAATCTCTACGGCGGACGGCCGCTTCGAGATCGAAGTCCCTTCCGATACCCTGGAATTCCACCACGTATCCTACCAGACCGGCTACTATCCCGTCTCCGGGCCTGCGGATGACGTGGTAATCGTACTGAAGGACTCCGAACTGCCCCCCGCCGTATTCATCGGCGGCAACACGAAAGAAAAGTACCTTCTGCGGCCCGGAACCAGATTTCCGGGAGCCGCAGGAGGCTTCGATGCCCGGGACGGCATAAACAAGGGAACAGAGGTCGGATCGGTTGCCAAACTGCGTAAACCGTTCCTGATCAAGGACATCCTGTTCACCATTACTGGTAACAGAATCCCCGGATGTGTCGTATCAATCAACATCTACCGCATCGAGGGAGAACCTAGAGAGTTCATCAACATCCTGCACAGGCCCATCTATGCCGATGTCGCCGTATCTGACGGAATACAGGATTTCGACATCCAGCCCGAAGAATCCCTCCTGCTGGAACCGGGGAGTTATTATATATCCTTTTCGCTGGTCGACTGCGATATGGACGCTGTCCGCAGGTATCAGGAGACGCCGGAGTCAGAGCGCACTCCGACGGACATGCAATTATACACCAACATCTATTTCAAGAGCAGCTATTATCGTGAATCCTCCCTGGCCGAACTCAAGTACGTCCCCATCAACATCGGAATCTCCGTCAAGGGCCTGGAGTACCAGTAGGACCCGCGCGAAACGCCCCCTCCAACCAACACAAAAGCGCCTGAAAATCAGGCGCTTACAGCGGTGAGTGAGGGATTCGAACCCCCGGAACCTTGCAGTTCATTGGTTTTCAAGACCAACGCCATCGACCACTCGGCCAACTCACCATTTATTTGAAGGAGTGCAAATATAGACAAATTTCATTGTCCGGCAAAACGCACGACCAAAATCACTTGTCGCTCTTTGCAAAGAACTTCCACTGGAACAGGATCAGATAGAAGGCACCTACGGTCACGCAGCTGTCCGCGAAATTGAAGACAGGCTCGAAGAAGATATGGCCTCCGAGCAGCGGCAACCAATCCGGCCAGGTCCATAACGGGAAGTAGAACATATCCACTACCTTGCCGAAAAGGAAAGGCGCATAGTCCCAGATAATCCCGTAGAAGAGACTGTCGACGATGTTTCCGAATGCGCCGGCGGTGATGAGCGTCAAGCCGACAAGCACCCCTGTGGGGATGGGCGCAGCATCTCCGTCCTTCAGCGCCGCAGCATTCTTCCTGCACATGCCGCGTATCCACCAGATGAGCACACCGCAGAGGCAGATGCGGAAAAGCGAAAGGAGGAGTTTTCCTACCTTGCCGCCGAAGGCCCAGCCGAAAGCCATCCCTTCATTCTCGACGAACAGGATCTTGAACCAGTTGCCTGCCACGTCTATATGCTCGCCAAGCCCCATGTTGGTCTTGACCAGGACCTTGATGACCTGGTCAATGACTACGAGGATGACGCCAAGGATGACGAGTTTCCGGCCTGTCGATCTTTTCATGAGGCCTACTTCCTTCCGTTCTTGGCCAACATTTCCTTGGCCTCCACCGTCAGAGTGGCATGAGGCACGAGGCGGAGACGCTCCTTGGGGATGAGTTTGCCGGTCACACGGCAGATGCCGTAAGTCTTGTTCTCGATACGGGCCAGGGCGGCCTCGAGATTCTGGATGAACTTGTACTGACGGGCTGCGAGCTGGCTGGCCTCTTCCTTGGAAAGCTGGTTGGCGCCATCGTCCTCGACGGTCTTGAACGAGGGGGAGGTGTCCTCGATGTCATTGCTGGAGGTACGCATCACCGTGCCGCGAAGGGTCGTGTACTCAGCCTTCGCCTTTGCCAGCATGTCAAGGATAATCTCCTTGAACTCAGCGAGTTCCTCGTCACTGTAACGGGTCTTCTCGATGGTCTCCTCGACCTTCTTGTTCTGTTCTGCCATAGTCTTATCACTTGTTAATTTTGTTTCCTTGGTTACTTTTATGCGGATGCTTCCGTCATTCCACTCGACCTCGACGGCCCCTTCGGGGGCGTTGGCCAGCGAAGTGGTGTCCACGGACACCGCGAGCGTCTGCGAGGCGAGGTAGTCGCCGAACGACTCCAGGGACTCGCGGATCTGCGCAAGGTCGTCGCCTTCGGCGCAGATCGTTACCGCCACCTTGTCGGTGACGTCGAATCCGCTGTCCTTGCGGATGTTCTGTATGCGGTTGACGAGCTCACGCGCCGTGCCCTCGGCACGCAGTTCGGGGGTGATTTCGAGGTCAAGGGCGATGGTAAGCTGTCCCTCGGACGCTACGAGCCAGCCTGGCATGTCCTCGGACGAAATGGTATAGTCGCCGGGATTAAGGATTACGTCGCCGGAAGCCAGATTGAGCGTATACGGCGCTCCGGCGGTCTCGGCCGACTGAATGTCGGTGATGGCCTGCTGTGAAAGCTCTCCGAACGCTGCGGCAATCTCCTTCATATGCTTGCCGTAGACCTTGCCCAAAGTCTTGAAATTGGGTTTGATGCGCTTGGTGATGATGCCGGTGGTGTCCTGGATGAACTGTGCTTCCTTGACATTGACCTCGGTCAGGAGGATGCCCTTTACCTTCTCGAGGTTTTCCTTTACCGAGTCGCTGATGACGGGGATGAGCAGGCGCGCGAGCGGCTTGCGGACGTTGATGCCGGCCTTCTTGCGAAGGGCGAGCACCATCGACGAAGCCTGTTGCGCAAGCGCCATCCTCTCCTCAAGGGAAGCGTCGACAAGCGAAGCGTCGCTCTTCGGCATAGGCTGATAATGCACGCTGTCTGCCTCGGGAACGAGGTCAACCCAGAGGTTGTCCATATAGAACGGAGCGATAGGGGCGGAGAGCAGTGCGACGTCCTTCAGGACCTCGTAAAGGGTCTGATACGCCGCAAGTTTGTCCGAAGCGAGGCCGGAGCCCCAGAGGCGTTTCTTGTTCAGGCGGATATACCAGTTGGAAAGGTCGTCGATGACGAAATCCTGGATCAGGCGGCCGGCCAGGGTGATATCATAATCCTCATATGCGGCCACGACACCCTTGATGAGGGTATTGAGCCTGCTGATGATCCACTTGTCGAACTCGGGACGCTCCGAATAAGGCACCTGAGCGGCCTTGATGTCGAACTTGTCGATGTTGGCATACAGCGCGAACATCGAGTAGCAGTTGTAGAGGGTGCCGAAGAACTTGCGGCTGACCTCGACCACGCCCGCCTCGTCGAACTTGAGGTTGTCCCAGGGCTGTGCATTGGTGAGCATATACCAGCGCAAAGCGTCAGGGCCGTAGGTGTCAAGTGCCTTGAAGGGATCGACGGCGTTGCCGA
Organism: Bacteroidales bacterium; assembly: GCA_017519865.1. GTDB lineage: Bacteria > Bacteroidota > Bacteroidia > Bacteroidales > UBA932 > Cryptobacteroides. The sequence goes on from JAFWRQ010000007.1 coordinate 17,522, forward strand.
GACGCTTGGACATCTTGTCGCCGTTCTTGTCCAGGACAAGACCGTTGGAGATCACGCGTTTGAAAGCGGGGGTGCCGCTTACCATGGTATGGATGGCGTGGAGGGTGTAGAACCAGCCGCGGGTCTGGTCGACGCCTTCGGCGATGAAGTCGGCCGTGCAGCCGAACTTGTCGCTGCCGAGGGCGCGCAGGCCTTCCTGCGCATACGGCATCGAACCGGAGTCGAACCATACGTCGATCAGGTCGCTCTCGCGGACCATCTTTCTGCCGCTGTCGCTGACCAGGAAGATCTCGTCGACATACGGCCTGTGCAGGTCGATGCGGTTGTAATTCTCAAGACTCATGTCTTCAGGATCGAAACCCTTGTCAGCCAACGGATTGGAGGCCATGATGCCCGCCTTTACCGCCTTGTCTATCTCGGCATAGAGCTCCTTGACGGAGCCGATGCATTTCTCTTCCTTGCCGTCCTCGGTGCGCCAGATCGGCAGCGGGGTGCCCCAGTAGCGGCTGCGGCTGAGGTTCCAGTCCTGGATATTCTCCAGCCACTTGCCGAAACGGCCGGTGCCGGTGGCCTCAGGCTTCCACATGATCTGCTCGTTGAGGGCCATCATCTGCTCGCGGACAGCAGTGGCTTTGATGAACCAGGAATTCAGCGGATAATAGAGCACGGGCTTGTCGGTACGCCAGCAGTGAGGATATGTATGGACGTGCTTCTCGATCTTGAAGGCTTTGCCCTGTGACTTCAGCATTACGCTGAGGTCGATGTCGAGGGTCGGGTCGTCGGGGCCGAGCGCGGGGTCGTAGGCGTTCTTCACGAAACGGCCGGACCATTCGGCATAATCAGGACTGACACGATCTTCGACATACTTCGGATCAAGATCCTCGATGCGACAGAAGCGTCCCTGATAGTCCACCTGGGCCTGAGGGTCACCGTTGCGGTCGATCACCATCAGCGGGGGAACGCCGGCGGCTTTGCCGACCTTCATGTCGTCCGCGCCGAAGGTAGGTGCGATGTGGACGATGCCCGTACCGTCCTCCGTGGTGACGTAATCGCCGGGGATCACGCGGAATGCGCCCTCTTCAGGACGGAACCACGGGATCAGCTGCTTGTAACGGATCTCCAGCAGGTCGGAACCCTTGAACTCTCCGGGAAGGACCTGATAGGGGACAAGTTTGTCACCGGGCTTGTATGCATCGAGCGCGACGTCAGCAGCCTTGGGGTTGAACCAGGCGCCGACGAGGGCCTTGGCCAGCAGATAGACCGCTTCCTTGCCGGAATAAGGATTGAACGAGTGTACGCGGACATAGTCGATGTTCGGACCGACGCAGAGGGCTGTATTTGAAGGAAGGGTCCAGGGCGTCGTGGTCCAGGCAAGGATGTACAGCGGGAGGTCGCCCTCGAAGAGGGCCTCGGAGCGCGCATCGCGGATGACTTCGAACTGCACGGCGGCGGTAGTGTCCTTGACGTCGCGGTAGCAGCCGGGCTGGTTGAGCTCGTGCGAGCTCAGGCCCGTGCCCGCCGCGGGCGAATAAGGCTGTATGGACTTGCCCTTGTAAAGGTATCCCTTCTTGTAGATGTCCTTGAGAAGATACCAGAGGGTCTCTATGTAGCGGTTGTCGTAGGTGATGTAAGGGTCGTCCATGTCGACCCAGTAGCCGATGCGCTCGGTGAGGTTGCGCCACTCGGCGGTATATTTCATGACTTCCTTGCGGCAGGCGTCGTTATACTCCGCAACGCTGATCTTGGAGCCAATGTCTTCCTTGGTGATGCCGAGTTTCTTCTCGACGCCGAGCTCCACGGGCAGGCCGTGGGTGTCCCAGCCCGCGCGGCGGTTCACCTTGAAGCCGGACTGGGTCTTGTAACGGCAGATCGCGTCCTTGATGGAGCGGGCCATCACGTGATGGATGCCCGGCATGCCGTTGGCGGACGGAGGCCCTTCGAAGAAAATGAACTCCGGAGCGCCTTCGCGCAGTTCGAGTGATTTCTCGAAAGCGCGGTCTTTCTTCCATCTCTCCAGCGTCCCGTTTCCGATCGAGACCAGATCCAAGCCCTTATACTCTTTGAATGTCATATTTTTTGCCTATTTTTGCATCCGGACTTCGTCCGGCGACAGTCTGTTTTATAGTCTGCAAATATAATCAATCCGTGCGTTTTATACAAAACTATGAGCACGCCTGACATCATAATTCTTCTATGCTTCCTTCCCGCCGTAATCGGCGGGATTACCAAAGGCTTTATCCAGCAGGCTCTGGCATTGGTTTCCCTTATTCTGGGTGCCTGGATGGCCTTCATGTTTTCCAGCGTAGTCGGAGACTGGCTCATGCCATATTTCAAGATTTCCGAGACCGTAATGCACGTCATAAGCTTCGCCGTCATAATGGTGGCGGTCGTGCTGGTACTTTTCGTCCTGGCAAAGATACTTACAGGTGTAACGAAACTTGTTATGCTTGGATGGCTCGACTGGATACTCGGGGTGGTCTTCGCCCTTCTGAAGGCCGGGTTGTTCATCGGTATATGCATCGTGCTCTTCGACACCCTTAATGCCAAGTTCGAGTTCGTGGACAACGCCGTGCTCGACGAGTCAGTACTCTACAGCCCCATCAGGGACATCGCCTACACGGTATTCCCCTACCTCAAGGAGCTGTTACTCAAGCAATAGACAATGGCCAGAATCATATTCTTAGAGACCTCCACCGCACTATGCTCCACGGCATTGGCCGAGGACGGGCGGATCGTAGCCTACAAGGAAAGCACGACGCCGCGGGCGCAGGCGTCGCTCACGGCGCCTTTCGTGGCGGAGATGCTGAACGAGCGCGGCCTCGGCGTACGCGACTGCGACGCAGTCTGCGTCAGCAAGGGCCCGGGCTCGTACACAGGCCTGCGCGTGGGCGTCTCCACGGCCAAGGGCCTGTGCTTCGGCGCCGGCATCCCGCTGATCGCCGTCGGTACCCTGGACACCCTGGTGTATCAGGCCGCCGACGAAGGCCTGCTGCCGGACGACTGCCGCTACGTCGTCCCTATGGTCGACGCACGGCGGATGGAAGTCTATACTTCGGTGTTCACTCCTGACGGAAAACAACTGACGGAGACCCGGCCGCAGGTTGTCTCGGCAGGCGACTTCGCCGATATCCTGGCCGAAGGTCCCGTGCTCTTCATCGGCGACGGAGCCGGCAAGTGCCAGGAAGCGCTCGCCCACCCCAACGCGCATTTCGTCCAGTGCTGCCCCAAGGCTTCGGCAATGCTCCGCCCCGCTTTTGCCGCCCTGGAAGCAAGCCGCTTCGAGGACACGGCTTACTTCGAACCTTTCTACTTGAAAGAATTCATCGCCACGGTCCCCCGCAACAAGATCTTCTGAATCCTCGCCAATTCCCTTTCGACCTGCCTCTTTCCCTTAATTCGGGCGCAGAACCGGCTTCCCCACTCCCGTTTTAGAAAAAAACTCTCTTTCGGGAGCAGAATATGCCTTTCCACTCCCGTTTTAGGGAAAAACCCTCTCACGGGCGCGTGGCAAGCTATTTCACTCCCGTTTGTGCAAAAAAAGAGACTGAATTTTATCGAAAACATATAATAATTCATTTACCCCTCAGAAACTTATCTTTTTATACGCCGGATCCTTTGAAAATGCTCATCTTTGGGAAAAACCTGAAACTATGAAAAGATCATTCAGTGATGAAGAACGTAGGTGCGAATCATTATTCCACCTGCTTAACCCCTGCTGGCATTTTTACACACCTGAGGATTTCCCTGTCATCCTCACCTGCGAAGCGGATTTCAAGGCAGCAATGACACTGCTTGCAGTCTGTGCACTAAGCTTCCCAAACCTCCGTATCCTTACATTCCAGTGGATGAGCAATCACCTCCATATAACACTGTCAGGCACGGAGAAAGACATTTCATCCATGTTTGCGATGCTTAGGAAGTATCTAGGTAAACACTTGAAAGCCAGAGGCAGGATAATTCCCATAGCATCGTGGGCTTACAACCTCCGGCGTATAAAGAGTCTAAAGGACCTGCGCAACGTTATCGCTTACAACAATCGTAACGGTTTCTTGGTGAATCCCGATTCAACTCCCCTTACCTACCCTTGGGGTGCGAACAGATTCTTCTTCAACCCAGATACGATTAAACTGGTCGAGAACAGCAAAGAGACATTGCAGCATAAGGTTATCCGGGGCCTCTACCATACACATAAACTTGACGGTTTTACAGGGCAAACGATCCTGGACGGGTACATCCCACCTGCAGTATTCTGCGACATCGGATCCGCCGAAAATGTTTTCAGGGATGCCAGGCACTATTTCACCTCCGTTTCAAGGAATCTGGAGGGAATGAAAGATATAGCCAAAGAAATCGGTGAGAGCATTTATTATACTGACGAAGACCTATATGGCGTCATTCTCAAAATCTGCAGAGAAGGATTCGGGGTCAGCAGCCCTGCCCTCCTCCCTGCGCAGGCAAAGGTTGAGGTCGCCAGAAAGATGTATTTCGAATACAATGCCTCTGCCAAGCAAATATCGCGAATCCTCAAGGCGGACCTTGCCCTAGTGAAGAGCATCCTTCCGGACGCAGGGAGCAAAGGCTGAGCAATGCTCTACGCCTCCGCTCTCATAACGGGAGCGAGGAGAGCGATTCTGCGCCCGAATGAAGGAAAAAAGGGGAAACGGGAGCGAAAAGGAAGATTCCGCTCCCGATTATCATTTTGGGGGAAGGTCGGACGGCGAGGGGGCTACTTGACGGGAGGGAGTTCCAGCCACTCGGATTCGCTGACAATGTAGGCGCCGCAGACACCGGCGCCCCCTTTGACGTTGGAGTAGACGAATGAAGCAGGCGAAAGGCCGAGTTCGGAGAACTCGTTGTTGCTGCTGTTGTAACGCGCTTTCAGGTAATTGTAGTAGCTCTCAGAGAAGCGGTACAGAACCAGCTTGTATTTGTAGTGATACTCCGCCCAGCCATCAAAACGGCCACCGGTATAGTCAACATGGGCAGGCGACTCACGGCAAAGCGACGCGAATGTCATACGCCGACGTCCATCCTTGGGTGCGGAATCAGCCGAATCGCTCCATATCTGAACTTCCGGATACCTTCCTGAAAGATAATTGTTCTTCTTCGGCGAAACGGTGATCGGCTCTTCACCCATGGCGGACAACGCATCGCTGTCCACCATCGGCCAGGGCGAAAGGGTACCGGTGTGACTGCTATGGGAAATCTCCCCCCAGAATTTCTCGCCGGTTTCCGGGTCCTGGTCCTCAAACTGACTGTCATCTTCGCTGTACTGCATGACCACGGCGCCGTAGTATCCTCCGTCGCCAGGGTCGGTATAGTCGATGTCCACCATCATCAAATAGGAGTTCGGCGAAGATCTGGGTACCCTCCTGGCGGTCCAGGAAAAGGACGGGAAAGGTTCAGGGACCTCACAGGAAGCGCTGACGGAGCCCGCTCCGGGCACGGTTACGGCAGTCTCCACCCGGTCACCTGGTGAAAACACATGGTCGGTAGCATAAAACTGGATGCGGTCCTGGATAGAGCGTCCGTTCTTCTCCAGGACTAGCGGCTGCCCGTTTACCTTCACCTCGATGGACTCGCCGCGGGTAAGGACAGGCTCCGTGGCTCCGACGAGCGGCGTAGTCGCCTGGAGGATAAAGAAAGTCGTATCGTAGTCGTTGGACGGTATGAAACTCATCCAGACCGTGCTCTCCCCGACCTGTTTCGAGATGTCGAAACTCCGTTCGCACGAGACTGCGACGGCAAATATGGATAATAAGTACAAAGCCTTTCTCATGGTCTCAGAATCTAAGCGTGTAACTGAATGTCGGGATGATTGGAACGATGCCGTAAGAATTACCGACGTATTTACCGTCCTCGACCTGGATGTCGGCATAGACGGTATTCAGACGGCAATAGGCGTTGTAAACGCTGAAATTCCAGGTCCTGATCTTTCCGTCTTTCCTCTGCTTGATGAAGTTCATTCCGACGTCCAGACGGTGGTAGTCAGGGAGTTTGATATTGTTCGGCCCGGTGTAAACCCTGTCGTAATAATGGAAAATCCTCCCGTCAGCCTGCTCTATCGTACCCTGGTACTTGCCCTGTGAACCGACGGACATGCGGCTTCCGGAATGGTAAACCCATCCGCCGTATATCTCGAAGCGTTTGGTGAACCTGTGAGTGGCGGTTATGTTGAACTTGTGGCGGTTGTCGTTGCGGTCGCGGAACCATCGGTCGCTGAACTCCGGGAAGAAGCGTTCCGACCACGAAAGCGTATACGCCACATCTACATCGGTCTTTTCGCCCTCCCAGCCGAAGGCAACCTCGGCGCCGTAAGCGCGGCCGCGGCCTTCGGTGAAGGCTGTCTCCCAGCGGTCCACAGGCGGATAGATCGATGCGGGGCCTGCATACTCATAGATATGTTCCAGAGATTTCCAGAAGCCCTCCACGTCCAGGTGCATGCCGTGCGGCAGGCGCGTGTAGATGCCGGCTGCCGCCTGCTGAGAATGCATGGGGCGGATGCCGGAGGTCGTGGGCAGCCAGAGGTATGTCGGCAGGTCCACATAGGTGGTCTGAAGCCTATGCTCGAACTGGTTCATCAGGGTATACGAGCCCTTCAATGCTACTGCGTCCGAGACGTCGTAGCGAAGGGCGAAGCGCGGCTCGGGCAGCACGTAGGCCTTTCCCTTTACAAGGAAAAGGGCTGCGCGCACGCCGGCATTCGCCGTCAGGCCGGGCAGCAAGGTCATCTCATCCTCGATATATACTGACGGTTCCTCACCGTAATAACTGCTTCCTACTGCCTGGTTGGAAAACTCTTTCTTCTGCTTGCCAAACTCTTCCCACTGCCTCAACGAGCGGTCGGGGAGATAGGCGTGATGCTCCCAGGATGCGCCGAAGCGGATATGGTGCGCCGCGGCAGGCTCCCAGTCGAAATCCGCAGCGGCCCGGATGCCGTCGATGCCCGAGCGGTCGGACTCCTCCGCGCACATATAATAATCCATCCCATCGTCCCAGTCCCAGTAGCGTGTGGAGAACCTGACGCTGGACACGTTGTAAGAATAATAGAGTCCAGCACGGGAAGCAAGACGGTCGGAAAAAGTGTGGTTCCACATAAGGCCGGCCGTCGTCGAACCCCACTTAAGGACTCCTCCAAGGTCGTCATAGCCGGAATGGAGGACTTCCCCGGATTCTCCATAATCCTTATTCAGTTGCTTATCACCCAACTTCAAACGGTCCATGCCGTTGAAGAAGCGCAGACGGAGGACGTCCCTGCTGCCCAGATGGTGCGTCACGCCGAAATTCAGGTCCCAGAACGCATAGTGTCCACGGATTATGTCTTCCCCCCGGTTCTCCTTGTTGGCATATGCGATAAGAGGTATCGTGACCGTATCCATCCAGGTACGGCGAAGGCCGAACTGGAAGGAGGTACGACCCCGCACCAGCGGACCTTCCAGCTGGAGGCGGCCGTCGATAAGACCCAGAGAGAACGTTCCGTGGAGGTCATAGAGGTCGCCGTCACGGGTCGTGACATCCACCACCGACGACAGACGGCCGCCGTAGCGCGCCGGGAAGCCGCTCTTGTAGAAGTCCACCCCGTCCACGACGTCTGTATTGAACGCCGAGAACAGGCCGATGAGATGGCTGGTATTGTAAATGGAAGAGCCGTCCAGCAGGAAAAGGTTGTCACCGCCGGTGCCTCCGTGGACGAACAGGCCGGACATCAGTTCAGTACCTGAAGCGACGCCCGGCAGGAGCTGCAGGGTCTTGATGAGGTCCGGAGTGCTGAACACGGCGAAGCCTCTGTTGAGTTCCTTGGAATCCAGGCGGACCAGGCCGGTCTGCGTCCGCATCGCGGTCCGCAGACGGTCGGCGGACACGCGCGCGGCCGTCAGCGTGTCCTGCAGCTCCGGCGCGGCAGTGGCGGCGGCCTGCCGGCGGGGCTCCTGCGGAGCCTGCGCCGCCGCCTGCGCCGCACCAGCGCACAGCACTGCCGCCACACTCAGTATCTTCAATGCATCTGTTCTCATTCTGCTTTCTCGTAGAGCTGATCCGTAATCTTGAACGTCATCTTATAAATACCATCCACAATCTCCCGTGGATAAGATGCAACGTTGACCGGGTTGCTCTTGTCGTAGATAACTTCGTTGACGTCTTCTTTCTCATAACTGTACACCTTCCCGTCGTCAAACAGGACAGTTACCGAATAGAAACTATACAATTCACTGGTCCTCATATCCTTAACCACCCGTGAATGCGCAGGGATGTCAAGGGAAAAGAACAACTTCCGGTCAATCGCCTTATGGGTCTCACGGTCAACTCCGGCGTAACTGAATATCTCCATATGTACGTCATGCTCCGTCGTGTTCTCATAGACAATCGTACACAACATTGGACCCGGGTCTTCGTTGATGTCCCTCGTGCATCCAACCGCCACAACCATCATTGCAACAATCGCGCTATAAGATAACTTCATCATTCTCATACTCAATAAACATTACTGATTCATAGCTTCATTATATATATCCTCGGTTATCTTGTGCAGGAGATGAAACTTTCCATCCACCTCCCGGACCGTATAGTTATTCTCCAACAGCAGGTTACCTATCTTCCCGTCATATGTGACACCCCCGTCTCCTTTAGTATACTCGATGCGGGAGCCGTCTGAAAACTCTATGGATGCATTCCCATACCTCCCCAGAACGCAGGAACCCAACCCATTCCGGACTCCTCTTTCATGCAGGCGCAGACCAGAAGGAGCAATGCCGCTACGCCAATGATCGTGGTTCCCAAAGTCTTCATCTTCAGTTTTTCATATAATGCCGCAAATATAACTCCTCCCTCCCGATAATCCTGCGTCCCGATAACAAAACGGGAACAGAATCGGCAATTCTGTTCCCGCTGAAGTGTCAGAGTGGGCAGGGGCTATTTGAGGACCTTGTCGAGCTCGCGGCGGAGGGCTTTCTCGCCCTCTACCTTGCGGTCGAGGATCTTGCCGTCGAGGATGAGGTATGCCTGAGGAAGCGAGGTGACGTTGAAGAGTGTCACCACCGGCGAGGCGGAGCCGAGGCCGTCGTTGACGTTGACCCAAGGGAGTTCCTGGCTGCGGACGACGCTTGCCCATGCGGCCTTGTCGGTGTCGAGGGACACGGCGAAGATCTCGAGGCCCTTGTCGTGATAGTCCTCATAGACAGGCTTGTAGGTCTCCTGGTTCAGTATCTTGCTCTCTGCATCGGTTACCGTCCAGAAATAGAGGATAATCGCCTTGGAGTCAAGGGCATACAGCGACACGGTGTTTCCATTGACATCCTTGGAAGTGATGTCCGGATACTCGGTCTCGGTCGCCATGCTCAACTGGCTGTTGAGTTTCAAGATGTTCTCGCGGCGCAACGTCTCCCTCTCCAAAGCCTTGACATACTTGGAGTCAGGATAGACGGTCATCAGCGAATCCAGCGCACCGCGGAAATGCAGGGCATCGGTATTCTGGCTGAAAACCGGCAGTTCAGGACTTGCGTTCTGGAAGAGCACGGGCACCACGGTGAGCGAATATGGATTGGAAATCACATACTTGACAGCATCGCGGTAATACTGTATATAAGAATTGCGCAGCGTGGCATTGTCGTCGGCCTGCTCCACTTCGCGAAGGAAGGAGGCAAACCTGCGCTCGATCTCCTGGAGCCTCTCGCTCTCTACGGAACCGACTACGGAACCGAAACCGAGTGTGTCGGTCACTACCTTGACCTCGTCACCTTCCTGAAGCAGGAGGGACGAAATCTTGGTGTCGCCGTAATAGAGATAGACGAACTCAGGCTGGCCGGGCTGAACGGGTACCTTGTACTTATAGTGACCCGAGGCATCGGTCTTGAGCGTGTCGAGAACCTTGTAATTATTGACATCCAAAAGCTTGACAATAACTTGCTTACCAGGTGCGTCGGTAAGGGTGCCGTCGATGCTGGCAGACGGCTTGCCGCACGCGGCGGCGAGGAGGGCGCAAAGGCCCGCAAGAACTATCTTAGAGATTTTCATATTCCTTAAGGATTGAAGCAGCGATCCTTTTCATCTCATCCTCCGGCACAACGGGTTTCTGCTTGCGGAAATCCAGGTCTCCCTCAGTCTGAAGCGGCACAAGGTGGATGTGCGTGTGCGGTACTTCCATGCCCAACACGGCCACGCCTACGCGCTTGCAGGGCACTGCGGCCTTGACGGCCACCGCTACCTCGCGCGCGAAGGCCCAAAGGCCCTCATAGGTCTTCTCGTCCAGATGGAAGATGTAATCGTCCTCGACGTTCTTGGGGATGACGAGGGTATGACCGGGAGCGAGGGGGCTGATGTCGAGGAATGCGTAGAAGTCTTCGCTCTCGGCACATTTGTACGAAGGGATCTCGCCCTTCGCGATACGGGTGAAAATCGTTGCCATAATCTATCAGAGACTGATGTCAAGAATCTTGAACTTGAGTATGCCGGAAGGTACCTTGGCCTCCACGACTTCGCCCTTGGCATGGCCCAGGAGGGCCTTGGCGATGGGGGTGGTGACGGCCAGACGGCCCTTGGAAAAGTCGGCCTCGGTCTCGCCGACGATGGTGAACTCCATGACACGCTTCATAGTGAGGTTCTCCACCTTCACCTTGTTCATCATGGACACCTTGTCGGTGCCGATCTGCGACTCGTCGATAACCTTGGCGTTGGCCACCTGATTCTTGAGGTTCGCGATCTTGACCTCAAGAAGGCCCTGCGCTTCGCGGGCCGCGTCGTACTCTGCATTCTCGGAGAGGTCGCCCTTCTCCCGAGCCTCGGCGATCGCCGCCGAGATGACCGGGCGCTGCGCCAGTGCGTCGGCAAGCTCCTTCTTGAGCTTCTCCAGGCCGTCCGCGGTCATGTAATGGATGTCTGCCATAATAATGTAGTTTGTTATCAATAAAGCCCCCTGAGGGACCGGGTCAGTCAACTAAAAGAGAGTCCCGCCGCGAGGCGGAACCCTGTGTCAACAATGCAAATATACGAATTTTTTAGAAAAAAACACCCTCGCGGCGCGCTTATTTTGACAGCATCGCGCGGCAGAGGGCCTCGTCGGCCTCGAGCTGGGCCTTCAGTCCGTCGAGCGAGTCGAAGCGCCGCTCGTCGCGGATCTTGGAGATGAAGCGAAGGCGGAGGTCCAGTCCATAGATGAGTTCGTCAAAATCGAAGATATTCGTCTCGATGGTACGCGCACCCGCACCGGAAACCGTCGGCCGCACGCCTATATTGGTCATCCCGTAGTAATGCCCACCCAGCGTTTCAACCTCAACGAGGTACACTCCGTTCGCAGGCACGAGTTTGAGCGGCTCGTAGAGCAGCATGTTCGCCGTCGGGTATCCCAGAGTCCGTCCCAGCCGGTTCCCTGCCACCACGACGCCATGCAGCCCGTACCGGTACCCCAGCATGGCCTCAGCTTCCTCGACCTCCCCTCTCTCCAGCGCCGCCCTTATCTTCGTAGAAGAGATCGCAGCATCCGGCTGTTTCCGGAGAGTGGGGGTCTGAAAATCTGTGCCACCCTCGGCATTCCGAGCCGCTGCATCTCCCGTTCCGGAGGGGATAACTGCGTCACATTCAATGACTTTGAGGCCGAGGGACTGCGCCAGGGGGACGATGGCGTCGTGCTGCAGTCCGTCAGAGCCCATGCGGTTGTCATAGCCCAGCACGATGGCAGTCCCGCCGAGCCGGCCGATGACCCACTCGCGGAGATACTGCTCCGCCGTAAGCATCCGGAATTCCCTGGAAAAATCAACTACCTCGACCCGGTCAACACCAAGGGCAGAAAGGATCGCGCGCTTTTCCTGAAGCGAATTGAGAAGCCTCAACTCGCGCGCGTCCTTTTGCAGGACCGTACGCGGATGGGGCCAGAATGTGACGACCACACTCTGCTCCCCGCGCTCATGCGCGGCACGGAGCAGAGTGTCGATCACCAGACGGTGCCCAAGATGGACCCCGTCGAAGAATCCTGTAGCGACTACAGCCATTTCACGAGGGCGAAATCCTGCCTGTGGGGCAGGAGCGCGTTCTTGGGATAGATACGCGTCGCCACCTGATACATACCGGTACGCTCGGGAAGGATGGAAGCCTGGAACTTCGCCACGCCGTCATTGAACTCGACGAGCGAGAACTCACACTTCTCCTGGATATGGAGCCTTCCCTTACGGTCGGATGTCACGAACAGCATCTCGACACCGATCTCCTCGGGAAGGATGTCGCCGAGGTTCAGCACCACCTCGCTCTTCATGTAATTCTTGCTGGAGAGCGTGTAGGAAGCCTCGGGCTGCGTGTGTGACACCACCTCGAGGTTCTGCCACTGGCGGCCGATACGCTTCTTCCATGCTGCGATCTCGCGGGCGACCTTGAAATCGTCGGCCCTGAGCTTGGCTGCGCGGGCGGCCTGAGGAGCATAGTACTGGTCGATGTAGTCGGTCAGCATACGGTTGGTCGTGAAGTTGCACGCAACCTTAGCGATGGTATTCTTGATGTACTCGATCCAGCGCGTGGACATACCGGTAGCCTTGTCGACATCGTAGTATGCAGGGACGATCTCGTTCTCGAGGATATTGTAGATAGTGGCGGAATCAAGGTCGTTCTGGAAGCCCTGGTCGTCATAGGTACGCTCCTGAGGGAGCGCCCAGCCGGCGCCTTCCTTGTAGCCCTCAACCCACCAGCCGTCGAGCACCGAGAAATGCATGACACCGTTCATCGAAGCCTTCTCTCCGGAAGTACCGGAGGCCTCCTGAGGGCGTGTAGGATTGTTGAGCCAGACGTCGACGCCCTGGACCATACGTTTCGCCAGAGTGATGTCATAGCCCGGAACGAAGATGATCTTGCCGATGAAGCGGTCCTGCTTGGAGATCTCGACGATCTGCTTGATCAGGTCCTGGCCAGCCCTGTCTGCGGGGTGAGCCTTTCCGGCGAAGATGAACTGAACCGGATGCTTGGGATTGTTGACGATGGAATCGAGCCTGTTGAGGTCGGTGAAAAGCAGCGTCGCGCGCTTGTAGGTCGCGAAGCGGCGGGCGAAGCCGATGGTAAGGACGTCGTCGCGCAGAGTCTCCTTGATGGTAACTACCTGACGGGGAGAGTAATGCACCGAGATCTGAGGGTCGGAAAGACGCTTCTTGATGGTGCTCACGAGGTTGCCCTTGAGCTTCTTGCGGACGGTCCACACCTGTTCGTCGGAGAGTTCATACACACCGTCGAAGCATTTCTTGTCATAGTGGTGCGTCTTGAACTCGGGGCCGAAGACAGTGGCGTGGAGTTCCTTCCACTCCCTGGCAGCCCAGGTCGGATAGTGCACTCCGTTGGTGACATAACTCACGTGGAGTTCCTCCGGGAGATAGCCCGGATACATCCTTGCGAAGATGTCCTGGCTGACCTTGCCGTGAAGCATCGACACGCCATTGACGTTCTGCGAGATATTGGCTGCAAGGACACTCATCGAGAACTTTTCGCCCGGATCGCCGGCATTGACCTTGCCAAGCCCGAGGAGGGTGATCCAGTCAACCTTAAGGCGTGCGGGATAGTGACCGAGGTACTTGCGCAGCAGGCCTTCGTCGAAGGCGTCGTGGCCGGCAGGGACCGGGGTATGGGTGGTGAAGAGCGAAGATGCACGGACGACTTCCATCGCCTCGCCGAACTCGAGATTGTCGTTCTCGATATACTCACGCAGGCGCTCCACGCCTATGAGGGCGGCGTGGCCTTCATTGCAATGATAAATGTTGGTATGGATGCCGAGTGCACGCAGGGCGCGGATGCCGCCGATGCCAAGGAGGACCTCCTGCTTGAGGCGGTTCTCCCAGTCGCCACCGTAAAGCTGATGGGTGATAGATCGGTCCTCGGGGAGGTTGGCCTCCCAGTCGGTATCGAGGAGGTAGAGGTCGGTACGGCCGACCGCAACCTTCCAGATGCGTGCTACGACGTTGCGTCCGGGGAAGGCGACGGTGGAAGTCTTCCAGTTGCCTTCCTCGTCAAGGACGGGCTGGGCAGGGATCTTGAGGAAGTCCTGCGGTTCATACTCGGCGACCTGGTCGCCATAGGCGGTAAGTTTCTGGGTGAAATAGCCGTAGCGGTACAGGAAACCGACCGCGACCATATTGACGTTCATGTCACTCGACTCCTTGAGGTAGTCTCCGGCGAGGATGCCGAGACCTCCGGAATAGATCTTGAGCGAGGTGTCGAGACCGTACTCCATGCAGAAGTATGCGATGGAAGGATCGGTCCTCTCCTCCTTCGCCGCCATATAGGCGTCGAACTCCGCCATCACCCCCTCGAGCTGTGCGAGGAAGGCCTCGTCTGAAGCCAGCGCATTGAAACGCTTGATGCTGACGCGGTCGAGGATATACATGGGATTGTGTCCCGATTCCGTCCACAAAGCGGAGTCAATGGTCTTGAAGAGGAGCTTGGCGCTGTCATTCCAGCACCACCAGAGGTTCTTGCATAGTCTTTCGAGGCCGGAGAGTTTCTCCGGGAGATGACGGGTCACCATGACGCTTTTCCAGGAGGGAGCGTCGATGTTGAAACTAGGATATTGCATTTTCTTTTCTTCTTTGACGGACGGGTACTCTCCTATCCGTGCTATAACCTTTTCGATGGCAGTCGAATAGGCCTGGTTATAATATTTGATCTGATTCTCCCAAAGTGCGATGTCTGCCACATCCCTGGCGGAAGCACGGTAACGTATCCTGCCGCCTTCGTCCAGGCCGGCGATCTCCCGCACACGTGCGGCTACCGCGTCCACTACTGCGAAATAGTTGTCATCGTCGCGGTCGACGACGGCGATGCCGGGATGGTCCTTGCCGTAATAATCCCGCACCCACTGGCCGAAGCCGGCCAGCGAGGTAGTCAGAGTGGGGACGCTGAAAGCCAGGCTCTCAAGCGGAGTATAGCCCCAAGGCTCGTAATATGACGGGAACAGGGTGGTGTCGAGGCCGACCATCAGGTCGTAATACTTCATGTTGAAGATGCCGTCGCTGCCGTTCAGATACGACGGTATGAAATAGACCTTGACCCTGTCGCCGGGGAGATTGTTCAAACCCACTTCGTCGAAACGCCTGGTGACGGTATCCCATTCGGGATTCATCAGGGCATGTGAGACTTGCGTTGTATAGTCGCCGGTCCCTGATGCGAGTTTCTGCATCAAGGCGCGGTCCGGGCCATTGTGCCCGCTGGGAATCATGATGAAGGCGTGTACCTCACGGCCGCCGAGATCGGCATCGCGAAGTTTGGCCAAGGCGTCGATGAAGACATCGATGCCCTTGTTGCGGTATTCATAGCGGCCACCGATGCCTACGAGTACGGAGTCCGCAGGCACCTCTGTGCCGGACATCGCGGAAGCGATGCTGATCAGCCGCTCACGAGCGGCCACCCGCTTCGCGTTCCACTCCTCGTCCGTAGCGGGGGTGAAACTGTTCTCGAAACCGTTCGGCGTGACGATGTCGACGGGGCGCCCGTGGAACTGCAGGCACTCGCGTGCCGTGATGTCGCTCACGGTGGTGAACACGTCGGCATTGCGCGCGGACATCTTCTCCAACGAATGGCGGGCAACCACGTTGAAACGCCGTGCCATCTCGTCGCCGTCGTACTCCTTCAAGTGCTTGTACAGCGGGAGGTTGTTGCCGCAGATGCAGCGGCCCATCATGGTGGCGTGGGTCGTAAACACCGTGGCGACGGGGATGCCGGCAGACTTGATGTACAGCAGGCCGGCTCCGGTCTGCCACTCGTGGAACTGCGCCACCACCTTGTCGGTGGAGTAAAGGTTGAACTTGTAGAAACTCTCGATAACCCGCCCCGCGGCATAGCCGAAAAGGGCGGATTCCTTGTAGTCCCAGTTGCCGGAGAGCGAATCCACTCCGAAGCGTTTCCACAGCTCGGCAAGGATGGTATCGGTCTTGGTGAGGAGGGCCTTGTAGTCCACGAGGATGGCGACTGGCTTGCCGGGGACATTCCAGCGTCCTATCCGGATGCGGATGCCCTCTTCCGCCGCCTTGGCCTTCCAGTTCCTGTACAGCGCATTGTCCTCGAGGAAATCGGGATTGCCCTGGGTGTGCATCCACACGTCGGGGCCTACCATGATGTGATGCCGGCCAAGCTGCTCCTTCTGGTGCAGCGCCTTGGTCGAGATCACTGTATAGATGCCGCCTACCTTGTTGCAGACTTCCCAGCTGACTTCAAACAGGTAGTCGGGGCTCAGTAATTTCTTACTCATCAATTATTTTCAGCAATATTGAGCGCGTACGCCTCATCAGTACGGATGGTGAAGTCACTCAGGACGTTCATGTAGTTGATGAAAGCCTCGTAAGGCGTGTCGTACGGGTTGAAATACTTGTGCACCTCGCCGTCAGAGAAGAACTTGGTACACATATAATACAGGTGGTCGCTCTCCTGGAGATGTCCGAAATCGGACCACAGGACGGGATCGTTGAGGATGGACAATTTCTCAGTGAGGCCGTAGAGCTTGGAGAATGCGTCATTCTGCAGTTCGTTTCCGAGCCATGCGGTGACGTCGCGCTCCTCATCCGCCCAGGAGATGGACTCAGGCACTGAAAGCGAGTCGACAGCCTTGTGCTTGCGTGCGGCGCGAGCCGGGGTTACGAACTCGAAGGTACCGTCGGCGATGACGGCCTTGGGCAGGGCCTTCATGAAATCGAAGATACCGCTCTGGGCGTTCTGGTGCTCGCCGAAGGTCTCGTAATCCATGAAAAGGTTGATGATGTCGCCACCGTCGGAGACGGCGTTCTTAAGCCAGTCGACATACTTCTCGGTGGTCAGCGGCCAGTTCTCCCAGCCACGGTCGGAGAAGCGGAATGCTATGTCGTCGCTCAGCTGATAGTTCCTGAGGAGGAGCTTGAGCTTGGGCTGGATATCGTCGGTGTAGATGTAGTTGGGGCTCCTCCAGCCCATGATGTGACGCGCGCCCTCGGTAAGCATGGTCTTGAAGCCAAGCTCATAGACGGCATCGCCGATGGCATCGGAGTAGATGAGCTCGGTGTTGCGGAAGGACACCGGCTTGACGCCGAAATACTGCTCGATGGCGGCCTGGTGCTTCTCCACCTGATGCTTGAACTCGGCGGGGGAGATGAGCGAGGCGAGAGAATGATAGTAGGTCTCGCAGAGGAACTCCACGCTGCCGGTCTCGGCCAGGCGGCGGAAACTGTCGATCACCTCCGGGGCATAACGGTCGAACTGCTCGAGGGCGGAACCGGTGATGGAGAACGCCACCTTGAAGGCTCCCTTGCTCTCCTTGATCGCCTCCAGCAGAAGTTCGTTCATGGGAAGATAGCACTTCTGCGCGATCCTCTTCAGGATGGTCCTGTTGGCAAAGTCGTCATAGTAGTGAGAGTCCTTGCCGATATCGAAGAACCTGTACAATCTGAGTCTTGTAGGCTGGTGTACCTGGAAGTACAGACATATACTCTTTTTCATATCGTTGTGTTTTTATTGTTTCTTATACCAGTGATTCGTAAACCTTCTTGAGCTTGGCGGTGGCACCGTTCCATTTGAGGGCGTTCACCTCGTCGAACCCCTTGTCGGCGGCGAAGCGCGCGAGGGCGGGATACTGGAGGAGGGCATAGATGTCGTCGGCCAGCATGTCCACGTCCCAGAAATCCACCTTGAAGGCATATTTCAGGACCTCGGCGGCGCCTGACTGCTTGGAGATGACGGACGGGACGTTGGTGCGCATGGCTTCGAGAGGCGAGATGCCGAAAGGCTCGGAGACCGACGGCATGATGTACACGTCGGAAAGGGCGAACATCTTCTGCACGTCGGCTCCGCGGAGGAAGCCGGTGAAATGGAAGCGGTCGGAGATGCCGAGACGGGCGACGTGGCGGATGCAGCGGTTCATCATATCGCCGCTGCCGGCCATGACGAAGCGGACGTTCTCAGTCCTCTTGAGGACCTTGGCCGCAGCCTCGATGAAGTATTCGGGACCCTTCTGGAAGGTGATACGACCCAGGAAGGTGACGACCTTGTCTTTCACTCCCCTCTCGACGCGGATGTTCTCGCGTCCGCTGAAGTCGACGGCGTTGTGGACCGTGACAACCTTGGCAGGGTCGATGTGATACTTGTTCACGACGATATTGCGCGTGAGGTCGCTGACGGTGACCACGCGGTCGGCAGCCAGCATGCCGCGCGTCTCGATGTCGAGGACGCGGGTGTCGATGTGCTGCTCGTCACCGCGGTCATAGGATGTGGCGTGGACATGGACCACAAGCGGCTTTCCGGTGAGTTCCTTGGCGGCGATGCCGGCAAGGTAGGTCAGCCAGTCGTGGGCGTGGATCACGTCGAACTCGTCCTTGTGCTGCATGGCGATGGTACCACCGACCATGGCGTAACGTGCGACTTCCTCCATGAGGTTGGCGCCGTACTTTCCGGAGAACTTGTACTTGACCCCGTACTGGACGTTGAAATCCTTGACCTGGCGGCGACGCTCCTCCTCGACGAGGGTTTCGAACTCGTCGGGATTGACGTAAGGCACGAGGTTGCTGTCGATATGTATGAACTTGACCTTGTCGAGGAACTCGTCCACGGTGGAACTGACGGTGTCGACCGCCACGTCGCTGGCGTTGATGATGGTGGTGGCGCTCTGGTCCTCGTCGCCTGATGCCGAAGGCATCACGAAGAGGGTCTCGACGCCGTTGTACGCCAGTCCTTTGACTATTCCTTCACAGGCGGTGCCGAGACCGCCGGCGATATGGGGAGGAAACTCCCAGCCGAACATGAGTACTTTCATATCCTAGTCCTCCTTGTATTTGTTGATGATGTAGTCTACAGCCAGGAGCGCAGCGGTACTGAGCGCCGAGGAGATGGCTCCGTGCGCCTCGTGCGGCGGGTCTCCGTCGTAGAGTTCGGAGAAGGCGCCGACGCCGTGCTTGGAAAGGTCCTCATAGAAGCCCTCGATGAGCCACTGTGCCTTCTTTACGAAAGACTGGCCCTTGACCCTGAAGCTTACGTCGCAGTAAGGCTCGAGCAGGAACGGACGGGTGCAGCCCTGATGATATGCCAGGTCACGGTCGATCTGCGTACCCTCGTACACGCCCTTGTACTTGGAGTCGCGGGGCGAAAGGGTGCGGATGCCGCGGGAAGTGACAAGCTCGTTGTCGATCACGCGCAGGATGGACGGGAAGAGGTCCTCATCAACGGGAGAATACTTGACCCAGATGGCGTAAACCTGGTTGGGACGGATGTCGAGGTTCTGTCCGGAGCCGTCGACATAGTCGGCGAGGCAGCCCTTGGACTCGTTCCAGAACATGGGAAGATAGTTCTGCTTTACGAGGTCGCGGACGGGAGTCCAACGGGCGACGAAGCCGCCGTCCTTGGACCCGAAGCGGGTCTCCATCTCAATGGCGAAGCAGAGGGCGTTGTACCAAAAGGCGTTGGTCTCGACCTGGTAGCCGGCGCGCTCGGTGACGGGGATGCCATGGATGTAGGCATTCATCCAGGTGAGGGCGACGCGGTCCATCTGGGCCCACAGGAGGCCGTTGGGCTGCATGGTCACCTCCTTGCGCTCACCGGGGCCATAGCTCTCGATGATGCCCTTGACGGTGTTTCCGTACTTCTTCCAGACCTTTGCGGGATCCGCGCCGAAGTCATCGATGTACTCCTGCAGGATGATGGGCATATAGAGCGGCGACTCGACCTGGGTGGTGCGGCGGAACAGACGCTCCTGCTCGTCGGCGATGAGGTTGTCGAGGATCTCCTCGAACTCAGCGGCATTGCCGGTGGCATAAAGCGTAAGGCCGGGAAGGGCGATTAGCGTCTCGCGGAGCAGTCCTGTATACATCCAGGAGAAACCCGCGGTAATCTTCTTGCGGTTGTTGTGGTTGCAGATGAGGGTGTCGGCGCAGCGGACAAGCTGCTCGCGGCTGTTGGTGACCTCCGGGGTCTTGGCCAGCAGGTCGCTGAACTTGCGCTTGATCGAGGCGGGATTGGCTTCGACGGTGGAAGCGGAGAAGACCACGGAATCGCCTTCCTTCATGTCAACCTCGAAAGAACCGGGGACGAGAAGGTCCTCGCGGCAGTCGAAGCCGCGGCGGTACTCGTCGGAATAAGTGATGCCCTCATACCAGTAAGGCATGTGCTTGTAGACGGCTGACTTGGTGTTCAGCTGCAGGAACAGGTCCGGGAAATTGGAGTACATCCGGAAGGAAGCTCCGCCGGGAACGGGGGTGTAGCCGATGTTGGCTACGGGATTCTGGCTGGTCAGCGAATGGATGTTGCGGAAGGCCAGGAAAGGCTTGAGCTGCAGGACGGCCTTAGAGGGGGCCTTGACAAGCTCATAGCGGATGAGGACCTGGTCGGTATCCGGCACCAGCAGGAGGCTCTTCGTGAACACGACCTGACCGACCTTGTAGGTGATCTGGGGCACCGGGTCGGCCTTGAAATCGACGACGTATTTGTGTCCGCGCGGCTCGTAGATGTCCCCATAGCAATGGATGCCGAGGTTGAACTGCTTGCGGTTGACCACAAGACTTTCGTCAAGCGAGGAGAGAAGCAGGAACTTGTCCCCGCCGAAGCGGTCCAGGGTCACGGCCAGGAGTCCGTGGTAGCGTCGGGTGTTGCAGGTCACGATGGACGTGTTGCAATACGCACCCGTCTTGTTGGCGCTGATGATCTCCCTCTTGAGCGAATAGGAGAGATTGACCAGCTCAGACTTGTTGAACTTCAAAAAAGCCATAACTATATTGTGTTTCTTACTTTATAACAGGTTTCAATCGTCAAGTTCCAAAACCAAAGCGCACCGGCACGGCAAATACAGATACAGCGTATCGTCCAGGTTCTGCGGACCGTTCGGCGATTTCGCGTGGACCGTGAAGTGCTCTTCCCCTCGTTTCACGCGTTCGAAACCGTTGAACTCCGCCTGATCGGTGTCCAGTGTTATCGTGTATTTTCCGGCAGGTGCCGCGAATCCGTAATCGGCAAATGATGCCACAGGATTGAAATTGAATGCAAAGATACTGCTTTTTCTGCTGAATATCAAGATTTTCTTCTCCTCGTCGGCGACGAGCAGCCTCGGCGCCTCTGCGAGCAGGGCTTTTTTCCGGGCGAACCTGATCATGGCTCCGTCGAAATTGCGCAGGTACTTGTAGCGCAGGTAATCGGGTTCGGCGAGCGACCACTGCCTGCGGGCGTGCTTGTAGGACCAGCCGTTGCCCTCGCGGGGAAAGTCGATCCACTCGGGATGGCCGAACTCGTTGCCCATGAAGTTGAGGTAGCCGTTGCCGGCCGTGGCCAGCGTAAGCAGGCGTATCATCTTGTGCAGGGCGATGCCGCGGTCAACGAGTGGATTGGAGGATTCCATGTTCATGGAGAAATACATCTCCTTGTCCATCAGGCGGAAGATGAGGGTCTTGTCCCCCACCAGCGCCTGGTCGTGGCACTCGGCGTAGCTGATGGTCTTCTCGTCGGCGCGCTTGTTGGTGAGTTCGTACCACACTTCGCCCATGGACCACTGCTCGTCGCTCTTCTCCTTGATCCACTTGATCCAGTGGTCGGCAACCCCCATGGCCATCCTGAAGTCGAAGCCGACTCCGCCCGCGGCGAAGGGCGCGGCGAGGCCGGCCATGCCGCTGACGTCCTCGGCGATGGTCAGTGCGTTGGGATCGATCTCCTTGACCAGCATGTTGGCGAGCGCCAGGTAGGTGACGGCATTCTCGTCGACTCCGTCGTTGAAGTAATTGTCATATCCGACGAAATCCTTGCCGAGGCCGTGGTCCCAGTAAAGCATGCTGGTGACTCCGTCGAAGCGGAATCCGTCTAGGTGGTACTCCTCCATCCAGAACTTGCAGTTGGACAGGAGGAAGTACTTCGTCTCGGACTTGCCGTAGTCGTAGCAGCGGCTGTCCCAGGCGGGATGATGGCCCTGAGGGCCGGAATAGAAGTACAGCGTGTCGTGCCCGTCGAAATTGCTCAGGCCCTCGGCCTCGTTCTTGACCATGTGCGAATGCACTATGTCCATCACGACGGCGATGCCCTTGGCATGCGCGGCATCCACCAGGGCCTTGAACTCCTCGGGGGTTCCGAAACGGGAACTGAGGGCGAAGATGTTGGAGACCTGGTAGCCGAAGGAACCGTAGTAGGGATGCTCCTGAAGGGCCATGATCTGGAGGACGTTGTATCCCAACTCCGCGACCTTGGGCAGGACGTCGCGGCGGAACTCGTCGAAGGTGGAGACTCCCTCCTTCTCACCGCTCATTCCGATGTGGCACTCGTAGATGAGGGGATTGGGACGCTTGCCGGGACGGCGGTGCTTCCAGACGTAGGGCTGCCCGGGGTCCCAGACCTGGGCGCAGAAGGTCTTGGTATCGGGGTCCTGGACGGCGCGCGTGACATACGCGGGCAGACGCTCGCCGCCGCCGCCGACCCACTCGATATAAAGCTTGTAGAGGTCGCCGTGGGCAAGGAACATCTTAGGCAGCCTGATCTCCCAGTTGCCGCCGCCGATGGGTTTCAGGGCATAGCCTTCGGTCCGGTGCCAGTTGTTGAAATCGCCAACCAGGCAGATGCGCGTCGCATTGGGCGCCCATTCGCGGAAAACCCAGCCGCCGTCCTCCGTATGATGGAGACCGTAGAAGAGATGGTTGTTTACTCCGGCGGAAAGGGAGCCGTCGCGGGCGATGGCGTCGCGTTCCTGGAGGATGCGGGCGTGCCGCACGTCGATGGCCGTCTTGAATGGCATCAAGTACGGGTCGGTATCGTAGATCATCCGTTTCTTCATGGCATCAGTTTTCAAAAGAAGAGTCGACCTTTTCGCGGACGGTGCGGAGGTAAGCCCTGCACCTTGCGATCAGCTCTTCGGACTGTTTGACATAGCGGTCTATATCCTCGAGGCCGGTGGAAGGGTCCTCGACCTTCACCGCTATCTCCTCGAGGGCGGCGAGCGCCTTCTGATAATCAAAGTCTTCCATAATCACGTCCGTCATTTCTGCCTGCAATAGATCTGGACCGGACAACCGGTCAGGTCGAAGTTGTCCCTGAGCTGGTTCTCAAGGAAGCGCTTGTACGGATCCTTGATGTACTGGGGGAGATTGCAGAAGAAGGCGAAGGCGGGGAACTTGGTAGGAAGCTGCGTCACGTACTTCACCTTGATGTACTTGCCCTTCCAGGCCGGCGGAGGGGTCTCCTCGATGATGGGGAGAAGCACTTCGTTGAGCCTGGCGGTGGGTATCTTCCTGAGATAGTTCTCGGAAACCCTGGCGGCAGCGTCCAGCACGTCCATGACGCGCTGCATCTTCACTACGGAAGTGAAGACTAAAGGCACGTCGTCGAAGGGGGCGAGCCTCGCCCGAAGCCCTTCGGTGTACTCGCGCATGGTGTTCTGGTCCTTGATGAAAAGGTCCCACTTGTTCACCACCAGTACGCATCCCTTGCGGTTCTTCTGGATGATATTGAAGATGCTCATGTCCTGAGCCTCCATGCCGGTGGTGGCGTCGATCATAAGGATGCAGACGTCGGCCCGCTCGATGGCGCGCATGGAGCGCAGCACGGAATAGAACTCCAGGTCCTCGTGGACCTTGGACTTCTTGCGGATGCCGGCGGTGTCCACGAGGATGAACTCGTGGCCGAACTTGTTGTAAAGAGTTTCGATGGAGTCGCGGGTGGTGCCGGCGACCGGGGTGACGATGTTGCGCTCCTCGCCCAGCAGGGCGTTGGTCAGGGAGGATTTGCCGACATTGGGCTTGCCGACGATGGCTATCCTCGGAATGCCCTCGTAGGGGTCGGCGGCGGGCTGTTCCTCCTTCGGGAGTACCCGCACGACTTCGTCGAGCAGGTCTCCCGTCCCGGAGCCGTTGGCCGCCGAGATGCTCCAGACCTCGCCCAGGCCGAGGGAATAGAACTGGTACACATCATACATCTTGTCGCCCGTATCGACTTTGTTGACACAGAGTATGACGGGTTTCCTGGAACGGCGGAGCACGTCGGCTATCTCCGCGTCGTAGTCGGTGATGCCGGTGGCGGCCTCGACCAGGAAAATCACGGCGTCAGCCTCTTCGATGGCGATCTCCACCTGACGGCGGATGGCTTTCTCGAATACGTCCTCGGAATTGGAGGTATAGCCTCCGGTGTCGACCACAGAGAACTCCGAGCCGCACCACTCGCACTTGCCGTAATGCCTGTCGCGGGTGACACCGGCGGTGTCATCCACGATGGCCTTCCTCATGCCTACCAGACGGTTGAAGAGGGTCGATTTTCCTACATTCGGTCTCCCGACTATTGCTACCAGGCTCATATCTTTTCTTCTTTGTAGAGCGCGCAGCCCGCGCATGCTTCCGTGACTTCCCCTTTGCAATGCTCAGGGACCTGTTTCCTCTTGCCCGTAAGGGCGGCTTCCTCCTCGTGTACGCACCGGATGCCGAGCCGGCGCATGTCCTTGTTCTTGCTCACCTCGTACTCGGGGAACTCCCCGTCCTTACGGAATATGATGTTGAAACACATCCCGAAGACGCAGAGTGCGACGACTGCAAGGGTGAGGAGAAAGACTTTCATGAGGGTCTAGAAGATGAATTCGGGGCTGATGGGCTCGTAGTTATAAACTTTCCTGATGATGGAGGCGAAGGTGCCGGTCATGCTCAGGACCTTGATCTTGCGGGTGTCCACCGCCGGGTCGACCGGCAGGGGGATGGTGTCGGTGATGAACACCTCGGTGAGTTTGGACGCATTGATGCGGTCGTAGGCGGGGCCTGAAAGGATGCCGTGCGTGGCGCAGGCGCGCACGCTGGCCGCACCCATGTCGATGAGCACATCGGCAGCCTTGGTGAGGGTGCCGGCGGTGTCGATCATGTCGTCGACGATGATGATGTTCTTGCCCTCGACTTCGCCGATGGCGGTGATCTTGGAGACAACGTTGGCCTTGGCGCGGGACTTATGGCAGATGATGACCGGGCAGCCGAGGTCCTTGGCGTAGGCATTGGCGCGCTTGGCACCGCCCATGTCGGGCGCCGCTATCGCGAGGTTGGGGATGCGCATGGCCTTGATGGCGGGGATGAAGACCTTGCTGGCGTAGACGTGGTCCACCGGGAAGTCGAAGAATCCCTGGATCTGGTCGGCGTGCAGGTCGCAGGTCATGACACGGTCGGCTCCGGCCGCACGGAGGAGGTTGGCGGCCAGCTTGGCGCCGATGGATACGCGGGGCTTGTCCTTGCGGTCCTGGCGTGCCCATCCGAAATAAGGGATGACGGCTATGACCTTGTCGGCCGAGGCGCGCTTGGCGGCATCGATGCAGAGCAGGAGCTCCATAAGGTTGTCCGCCGGTGGAAATGTTGACTGGATGAGGAACACGGTGGCTCCACGGACGCTCTCCATATAGGCTGGCTGGAACTCGCCGTCGCTGAAAGGAGTGACTTCGAGGTCGCCGAGATGATACTCAGGCTCCTCCGGCGACTTGATGGCGTTCAATCCGTCAATAACCTTGCGTGCAAAGTCGCGTGAAGCCCTGCATGCAAAGATTTCCAATTTGTGTACGTTGTTCATATATACCTGTTATAGTGTGTGTTATAGTGTTGAAAGTATATTTCCGATATAGTCGAGGATCTCGTCGCGGCCCATTCCGGACTCAGAAGAGCTCCGGAACGAGGGTGGGAGGTCCTCCCAATCCTTGAGCAGGCGCTCCTCGTTGCGTGCTATCTGTGCGGCGAGGACGTTGGGGCCCTGTTTGTCGCACTTGGTGTAGATGATGCCGAAAGGGATGCCGTTTTCACCGAGCTCGGCCATGAAGTCGAGGTCGATGCTGCCGATGTCATGCCTCGAGTCAACAAGGACGAAGAGCATGACAAGCTCTTCGGAGTTGTGGATGTAGTCGCGGATGAGGGCCTTGAGCTCCTCGCGGGCCTTCTGGGGGAGCTTGGCATAGCCGTAGCCAGGGAGGTCGACAAGGTACCAGCTGTCGTTGATGAGGAAGTGGTTGACGACCTTGGTCTTGCCGGGAGTGGAGGAAGTCATGGCGAGTTTCTTCCGGCCGGTGAGCATGTTGATGAGGGAGGACTTGCCGACATTGGATCGCCCGATGAAGGCGAACTCAGGCAGTTTCTGCTTGGGCTTCTGTATGACTCTTGTGCTGCTGCCCGCAAAGCTGGCGTCAATGATCTTCATCGGGGTCCTCTTTAATACGCGTGCAAAGATAGCAATTTTCCAGCAATTATTTTCCTACCTTTGTGAGGAATAAAAGCCTATTCGACATGGAAATGGAATATATCGACCTGTACACCCTGCAAAGCCGTCTGAAACTGGGTTTGGAGGACCTGTTTCCGGAGAAACTATGGGTCAGGGCGGAGATAGCCTCGGTCAGCGTGAAGGCCAACGGTCACTGCTATCTCGACCTCTCCCAGAACGACTCCGGAGGCATCTCCGCACGGGCCAAGGCGGTGATCTGGAGGTCCAGATACTACCAGCTCAACCAGTTCTTCGTGGCTGCGACAGGCTCGTCATTGCAGGCGGGCATGTCGGTGCTCGTAAGGGTCCAGGTCACGTACAGCGAACTGTACGGGCTGACCCTCGTCATAGATGACCTTGACCCGCAGTTCACACTGGGAGAGCAGGAGCTTGAGAAGCGCCGCACGATAGCGCGCCTGGAGGCCGAAGGCCTGCTAGGGCGGCAGAAGTCGCTCGAGCCCGCGGCGCTGCCGTACGCGCTCGCCGTCGTCACGGCGCGCGACGCCGCCGGCTACGGCGACTTCCATCGCCATCTCCATGGCAACGAATACGGTTTCGTGTTCCGCACCGACCTCTTCGAGGCGACGATGCAGGGGCCGACCGCCCCGGAGTCGATAGTCGACGCCATCGACCGCATCGAAAGTTCGGACACGCGTTACGACGCCATCCTCATAATGCGCGGCGGCGGCTCGGTCCTCGACCTCGCCTGCTTCGATGACTACGGGCTCTGCTGGCGCATCGCCCAGTGCCCCGTCCCGGTCTACACGGCCATAGGCCACGACCGGGACCACCACGTCGCCGACATGGTCGCCTATTCTTACGTCAAGACTCCCACGGCGCTTGCAGACCTGTTCCTGGACTGTTACATGGCTGAGGACGAGCGAATTAGCGCTTTCAGTACGCGCCTCCGTCTGGCGTTCCTGAACAAGGTGAACGCCCTCGCTTCGCGAGTCGACCTGCTGGAAGCGCGCATCAAGGCGGCGGACCCGCGCGCCATACTGAAGCGCGGGTACCTGCTGGCGGCGGACGCCCGCGGACGCGTGCTCAAGTCCGCCTCAGCCGCCGCCCCCGGCGACCGCATCTCGCTGCTTTTCTCCGACGGCACCCTCGACTGCGAAGTCAAGTCCCGCCGCTGACCACCGTCCCCGGCCATTCTTCCACCGTCCGACGCTGTCATAGCCCCACACCGGTACCCTACCCGCCTCCAGCCAAAACCCATTGGACCGGCAAAGACCTCACACTGGCCTGCACGGCCCGTTCCGGGCCAATGGCCAGTTCCTCGACCGGGTCATTGGCCCGGGCATTGCCACAGAGAGCGATAAGGGCCGACTGCCGGTCCGATGGGTTTTGACAATCATCTGAAATAGAGAGTTTTTCAGAGAAACACTTGCTATTCCCCCTCCTTGAAACTATCTTTGTACAAGCAAGCACGAGAAGATGCCCCGACGACATCCCCAACGGGGCGAAGGGCTGCGGAGAAACGCTCCGGGCCCGGCGTATCTGGGACGCCGAACCATCCGGCCAGGGAAAGTAGTCGCCACCGACCCGGCCGACATTTTTCAAACGCTTGCTTATGACTGTCACAACCACGCTCCTAGAGCAACTCCGTATTGATTTATCCATAGGGCATCCGTTCATCAAGGGACATTTGCGTCCGGTCAGGAACTGTTGGCACTTCTCATCGGACGGCAACTGTGCTTTCGCCCTGTTCGAAACGGAAGCAGACTTCAAGGCCGCAATGAACAGGCTTGCCCGTCTGGCACTGAGGAGCCGTGTCCTCATCCTGGCATTCTGCCTGATGGACAACCACGTCCACTTCGTCCTGTACGGTGAGTTGCAGGACTGCGAGGCCTTTACCCGTGAATTCCTCAACCTCACTGCCCATTACAACTCCCGCAAACACGGTATCGGGAAAGCAGCCGCCATTCCGGTCAACCATCAGCGTATCGACGATGAGGAGTATCTGCTGAACTGCATATGTTATGACCTTCGCAACCCGCCCGTAAACGGCCTAAGATATATGTTTTACGACTACCCCTGGTCCAGCGGTCCGCTATATTTCCGCTCCGCCGGAACCTGGGCGGCACCGTTGTGGACATACATCGGCAAAGACTGTCCCACTCCTGTCGCCGCATTCTTCAAGGTCTGCCGGGCTGGAGAATTGGGGCC
Source organism: Bacteroidales bacterium (assembly GCA_017519865.1). Taxonomy (GTDB): domain Bacteria; phylum Bacteroidota; class Bacteroidia; order Bacteroidales; family UBA932; genus Cryptobacteroides. The sequence goes on from JAFWRQ010000007.1 coordinate 45,836, forward strand.
AAAAGCCTTGAAAAAACTGCTCGGTTCTGAACAGTCTGTTCCAGAAGACTGGATGATCTGCGACGGTATGGTCCTTCCTTCATCCTACATCCCTGTAGGTACCGTCGAAGCCCTGTTCAAATCACACCGGGCCTTCAACTTCTTCATCGGCCGCAACAAGGAAAAGGAGATGGAGGACATAATGGGAGTGTGGACGTCGCTCAATCTGCAGGACACTGAAATGCGCAGGCACAGGGATGAGGAGATCACGGCATTATACGGCTCAACCAGCATCCGGGACCTAAACATGCCGCAGCGGATCGAAGTGGGCAGGATTCTCAGGAAGAAGTATATGACCTCCGTAAAACAGATTGCAAGGACAGTCTGCATCCCGTTGGAGGAGGCGGAGAAAGCCATCCGATGAGATTATCCCTTGGGGTATCGGATGGTGAAGCAGGCACCGCCGAATGAGAAGGATTTGGAGTAGGTAATGTCGGCGCTGCACTTCTCGAGGATGCTGCGGCAGATGGCCAGGCCGAGGCCGGTACCGGCATTCTTGGTCGTGAAGTTGGGGGTGAAGAGTTTCGGCTGGTTCTCCCGGGGGACACCGGGGCCGTTGTCTTCGAATACGATGTCATAATACCCGTCCTGAACGGAGTTGCGCAGCGATACGGCGACACGGCCCATGACCGGCTCCTGCCCGGCGTCGATGGCCTCCTGACGCTGTATCTCGATGGCCTGTACTGAGTTGGTGATGAGGTTTACGAACACACGGGTCAGCTGAGGCTTGGGCCCCATTACGGAGGCGCCTTCCATGCCATAATAACTGAACTCGATGTTGTCCCTGTTGTCGAACATCGATATCTCTTCCTGCAGCAGGGCGTCAAGGTCGATGTGCGAAGGCTCCTCGGTATACAGTTTGGCGAAAGTGGAGAACTCGTTGGCCGTGTCTGTCAGGATGTCGATATGGTCCAGAACCACCTTCGCCACCTCGTCGAACTTGTCCTCCCAGCCGGCTGCACCGCGCTGCTTCAGGCGTATGAGCCTCTGCAGCTGGAGTTTCATGGGAGTAAGAGGATTCTTGATCTCGTGGGCGACCTGCCGGGCCATGGCGCTCCAGGCCTTGTCGCGTTCGGCCTGGGCAAGCTGCTTGGTACTCTCCGCGAGGTCGTCGACCATCAGGTTGTAGGCGTCCACGAGCGAAGATATCTCGTCCTTGCGGTCGTAGTCGATGTACTCGAGGTTGTCGATGTTGGTCCGGTGCATCTTGCGCCCGATCTCCACGATAGGGCCCAGCATCTTGTCAACGACCGTCGAGACCATGAACCGCGCCAGCAGGAGGAGGATAAGGAACACCGACATGATGGTTACGAGATGCATCACGGCCTCCAGTTCGAAGTCGTAGTTCTCGTCGGTGTAAGGCGAACAGAGGATGGCCACCATCTGCCCGTTGTCGTTGAAAAGGGGCGCATAAAGCGAGTAGAAACGCTTCTGTCCGAGGGTCTCCCTGTTGATGAAGTATCGGGCGTGCTTATAGACGATGTTCTCGTAGGCGTCCTCGTCCATACGGTCGCTCACCAGCATGCGGTCGAACACGTCCGGAGCGGTGGATTTGAAGGCCTTGCCCTGCGGGGAATAGAGGGTGATGTCGGCCTTGGCCATATTGCGGGCGTTTTCCAGAAGCCCGGTCAACTCCTGCGCGTTAATCTGGCGATAGTCGTCTATATAGCGGAAACTGCCGGCCATCATGGTCTGCAGCGAGTTGATCTTGTCAGACATCATCTCCTGCTTGTTGGCGTCGTTGCGCTCGTATACGAAGAAGACGCTCACGGTGGCCATGGCGATAAGTGTCACGATCAGAGAGGCCATGAGCACGGTACTGATGCGGTTCTTGTAGTACGAAGTCTCGAAGATGCGCTGGCGGCGCCGTGTCAGGGCAACCAGCGAGAAGAGCAGGAAGGCGAAGAGGGCAAGGAATACGACAGCCACGGCATAGTTCATCACTCCGTCCTTCTTTCGGGAGATGATGACCGTCTCGTCGTCCTCGACATCGGTGATGAAATGCAGGTATCCGTCCTGCACCATGTTGGACCCGCCCCAGGCAGAGGTGGCCATCATCTCCTCCGGGAGTACGGTAGGATAGGCGAAATTGCCCTTGTAACTGACGAGGTTACGGTTGCTGTACTTGGCGTAGGAGTAGCGCGGCGGAAGATTCACCCGCCCGGGGTCCGTGATGTCCAGCAGCGACGAATACCCTCCGTACTCCCTGCTGGACTTAGGTTCCACGCCCACCAGCATGTACGAGACGCCGTAACGCTGGTTGAAATATGTGAACAGTCCCGTGTAACGGGGATGTCCGGAAACCGTCGTGGTATAGACGAACCGTGAATTGTCGTTGATCTTGACTCCGGTGCGGATGCGTTCGTTGAAATATGCCACGAGGGCAGGGTCGCGCTCCTCGGGTTCCATCACCAGCACCGAGATGTCATAGTCCTGCGAGATGCTGTACATGTAACTGTCCACGATGCGGTTCAGGATGGTCGGAGCCGTGCTGGGAAGGACTGACAGGGACGAGATGAAGAAGTCGTTGGCGATCGAGGACTCCACGCGCCTCAACTGCAGCTCAAGCGATATGTCGCGGTCGACTGACAGGCGGTTTGCCCAAACCTCCACGCGGTTCATCTCCTTGCGGTACCCGAGCTGCGCGGACACCAGCACGAAATAAATGCCGATGGCAAGGGCCACGAGCGTACGATTCATTCCGGTGAACGAATCGAAGCTCTTGCCTGTCAGGCGCTTGAACTCAGGCCGCAGGAACTGCGCCAGAAGCGGCAGGCTGACCAGCATGGTCAAGAACGACACATAGACCACGCCGCTGTAGAATGAAAGCTCATTGAGTTTGTACAGTTCGAGGTTGATGTTCGAGTTGAGGACGATGCTGCTGAAAGCAGCGTGGGTATACACCACTATGGCAGCGATGGCCAGGACCGTAGCCAGGGGGAACAGCGCCCTTACAAGGCCGGAACGGACCTTCACCTGGATGAAACGGAAAAGTTCGAAACGAACCAGATAGACGCAAAGCGTCAGGCAGAGGATCGCGAGGTTGATGATGAGCACCGCTCCGAGCGAATACAGGACCGGGCCGCCGGCATAGAGCGTCGGAGAGAAGAGGTCGGAACCGCTGCGCGCACGTATTCCCCACAGGTACAGGGAAACAAGTGCGGCTGCAATGCATCCCAGGCACGCCCAGAACCGTCGCAATGTCCGGTGCGCGGAAAGATGGAACAGTACCGCGGCCACGAAAAGGAGCAGCGCGAGCCAGACCAGGTAAGTGTTGGCCATAGGGGCACTCCGGAGAGTCTCCTGGACGACCTTGAACAACTGTCTCCCCTCTATGCTGACCGTCGACCCCCCGCTTGTGGAAAGGGGCTCTATCGAGAAGCGGTCGTCGAGGTGCAGGACGGGATTGGCGCTGTTCGTGCCCTGCACGTCGATGGCGTCGGACACCCGCAGGCCGCCGATGACCTTGCACTCGTTCCTCACTGCCATCTTGACCAGATACCACCCCTGTCCGATATTCAGGAACGAAGTCTCTTCCGTCAGGTCTGAGAACGGAGATGCGAGATTATTGTTGGGGTCCGTGAGCCGCTGGAAGAGCATCCGCGACTGGACGTCGTCGTTAAGGACGATGAAAGTATGGTCCCAGGACTGGAGAACATTGTCGACATAGCGGTACACGACCATGTCGGACGGGAGGTTGTCGAGTTCCATCCAACCGGTCCAATCCCCGTCCAGGGCCTTCTGCATATAGCCGTCCAGCCTGGCCATGCGGCGCGAAAGGACCTTCTCGACGCGCCTGGCGGCCTGCTCGGTATTGCCCGGGGAGCTGTCTATCGCCGTAGCCCAGAGCAGGATGAAGGCGCTGAGAAGCAGCAGCCCCCAGGACAGATAATCTCGCCAGCCGAATCTCTTTTCTCCCATTTCACTCGTGATGATAGGGTTCGCCCCGCATGATGGTGAACGCACGGTAGAGCTGCTCTGCAAAAATCGTTCTAACCATCTGGTGCGGGAAAGTCATCTTCGAAAGCGACAGCTTGGAATCGGCACGGGAATAGACGTCGGGGGAGAATCCGTAGGCGCCGCCGACCACGAAGACCAGGTCCCTGGAACCCCTGGAGACCCTCTCCTCCAGCCAGCCGGCGAAGTCCGCGGAGCGGAACTCCCGGCCGCCCTCGTCGAGGAGTACGACCTCGTCCGTCGGCCGGACGGCCTTGAGGACGAGAACGCCCTCACGGGCCTTGACCTGCTCCCGGCTCAGGGCCGAGACATTCTTCAGCTCGGGAATCTCCCTCACCTGGAAGGGGACGTAATGCGCGAGCCTGGACACATACATGTCCAGCCCCTCCTTGACCCACTTGACGTCGGTCTTTCCTACGGTGAGCAGAGTGATCCTCATAAGGTCCGAAAGTACTTCCGCAAAGATAGCAACGTGGCGCAATATTTGCAATGAAAATGTGTTCGATATGAAAGCATTCCTCAAAATAGCGGCCTGCATATTGGCCCTCACTTCATGCCTCTGTCTCAAAGCGCAGAACGAGGGCAACGACATGTTCGTCCCCATCTCAAAATACCTCGCACAGGGCAATGCGGAGAACCTTTCCGCATGGTTTGCCGACAACCTTGAGATCTCGGTCATATCCACGCTGCGCAACTCGAGCAAGAGCCAGGCCAAGCAGATCCTGAAGTCCTTCTTCGAAAGTTATACCCCACGTTCGTTCGACATAAGCCACATCGCCGGCCGGCCCAACATGAAGTATGCCCTGGGCACCCTCAACGCCGGAGGCGAGACCTTCAACGTCACCATTTTCGCGAGCGTAAAGGAGGGCGAATGCAAGATCCAGCAATTGAAAATCGAACGGGTCAAATAGTTTGGCACGAGAGTTGCTTTTTGTTAAGTCGATCGTTAAAAAGACTGTTTTGGTTAATAAGTTGGTTTATGAAAATGTAAAACCCCGCTGCGACAGCGGGGTTTTACATTTTCAGTCCGTATAGTACTTGAATATCATCGGGGCGAAATTGTTCAGGAACTGTCTCCAGATGCGCCAGTCGCGCCCGCCCGTCATCACGTAGAAAGTATGGTCCAGATGGATGTACGACAAGGTTTCGTGCAGGGTCTGTGAAGGCGCGTATGCCACGCTGTCCATCGTGCCGCATCCGGTCCAGAAAAGCTTGACGCCGGCTTTCTTGACCCTGAGGAAGTCGTCGACGAGATGACCGTTGTCCTCGACCCCGCAGCTCAAAGGAAGGATGAAATCGAAAAGGCCGGGATACATGACCACGGCGTTGATGACCGTCGTGCCTCCGGTGCCGATTCCGCAGACGGCCCTCGAGGCCTTGCGCGGAATCGCGCGGTAATGCGATTCCACATAAGGGATAATCTCATTGATGAAACTGCTCATGAACACCGATGAGGAGATGGTCCGGGGGTTGATCACTTCGTCGATCCCGAGGGTGCGCGAAGCCTCTTCCGTCGACGTGCAGTTGGGCATCACCGCGATCATGGGCACTGCGCGGCCCTGCTCTATAAGGTTGTCCAGCACCTGGGCGAGGCGGCCCATGGAAAGCCATGCCTCCTCATCGTCTCCCTCGCCGTGCAGCAGATACAGCACGGGATACTGCTTCCTGGTGTCGGTGCGATAGCCATAAGGCGTGTAAACGGCCATCCTGCGGTTGGTGCCCAGAAGCTTGCTGTCATACCACACGAACGAGACCTCGCCCCGGCGCGAAGCCTGGGCATATCCCCGCGCAGTGAAACCGTCCACGACGAAGAAATTGCGGAATTCTCCGCCTGAACGCTGGACGCAGACATTGGAGGGGTCGAGCGCAGGCACTCCGTCCACTATGAAACGGTAGGAATAGAAATCGGGGATAAGGCCGGTCAGCCTGGCCTCCCACACGCCCTCACGCTTCTGCATGAGCACAGGCGCTGTCAACCAACTCCCCTCGAGTCGCACCTGGGAGGCATACTCCCCGGCAAAGCGGAGGATGACGGTATCCCCCACCGTTTCGGGCGATACTATCCGGTCGGGAACGCGGAAATTGGGGAAATCCTGGGCTTGCAGGGAATTGAGGAAGGCCGTAAGGAAGGCCGCGAGAAGCAGGAAGCGTTTCATCGGGTTCTGAATAATCGGAACAAATATAACCATAATGCGGGATTTTTTCCTATCTTTACGAGGAGTTAGTGGTTATTTATGCTCGGAACGATTGTCAACACATGCTGCATCGTCGTCGGTACGCTTGTAGGGACCCTTTTCAAGAAGGGGCTCGGCGAGAAATACACGACGACGCTTTTCAATGCCATGGGACTCGCATCGCTGGTCCTGGGTGCCAACTCCTTCATACAGAACATGCCCAAGAGCGAGTTCCCGGTGCTCTTCATCCTGAGCCTCGCCATAGGCGGGATCATCGGCACGGCGCTCGACCTCGACGGGCGCGTGAAGCGCGTGGTCGCAAGCCGCACCGGCGAGGGCCTCGCCAAGGGCCTCATCTCGGCCTGCCTGCTCTACTGCATCGGCACGTTCTCCATCGTCGGCCCCGTCATGAGCGCCCTTAACGGCGACAATACCTTCCTTTACACCAACTCCACCCTGGACCTCGTCACGTCGATGGTTTTCGCAACGACTTTCGGCATCGGGATGATCCTCGCCGCGCCGGTGCTGTTCTGCTGGCAGGGGATGTTCTATCTCATCGCCAAGCTAGCGTCGAACTCGCCGCTGCTGCAGGGAACGCTTGTGAACGAGCTGGCCATCGTCGGAGGCGTCCTGATCGTTTCTTCCGGCCTTTCCATCCTGAACATCAAGGACTGCAAGACCCTGAACTACCTCCCCGCGCTCCTGGTTCCGGTCGCGTGGTTCCTCATCAAGTCGATAATATGAAGAACCTGTTCTTATTGAAAAGAAATCGCTATATTTGTGCAGACACTAAAACCCATTGAATAATGAAAAAACTCCTCATCATCGCGGTTTGCCTGCTGGCAGGCGTTGCCGCCCAGGCCCAGCAGGCCTTAGGCCCCGGAACGGGCATCGTTTCCCCTGAGATCAATCCCGACCACAGCGTCACCTTCCGCTTCCGGGCACCCAAGGCGGTCAGGGTCCAGCTTTCGGGCGACTGCTTCTCCGCCGGCCGCGTGGACATGCAGGAAGGCCGTGACGGCATCTGGACCTACACCACGGAACCGCTTGAAGGCGAGCTCTACTCGTATAGCATCATCATGGACGGCACCAAGGTCATGGACCCGTCCAACGTCTACCAGAACCGCGACGTAGCCACATGGACCAACATCTTCACCCTCAGCGCAAAGCAGGGCGACAAGGGCTGGTACTACGAGGTACACGACGTCCCTCACGGATCGGTCTCGCACGTGTGGTACGACAGCCCCACCCTAGGCGCCAAGCGCCGCCTGTCGGTCTATACCCCGGCCGGCTATGAAGACAACCCCAAGGCTAAATACCCGGTGTTCTACCTTCTCCACGGCTCCGGCGGTGACGAGGATGCCTGGCTCGACCTCGGCCGTACCGCCCAGATCATGGACAACCTCATCGCTGAAGGCAAGGCAAAGCCCATGATTGTGGTAATGCCCAACGGCGTCTACTTCAACCAGGCCGGCCCCGGCGCAGCCATCAACATGTTCCAGCCGACCATGGCCAACAGCCGTTCCCAGTCCACCGAGGAGTTCGAGCTGGCCTTCCCTGACATCATGAACTTCGTGGAGAGTCACTACAAGGTGGCCAAGGGCCAGTACAACACCGCGGTCGCCGGCCTTTCGATGGGCGGCCGTCAGTCCTCCGCCCTCATCCGCCGCTATCCCACCAAGATCGGCTACGTCGGCCAGTTCTCCGGCGTCGTGGTTCCGGACGGTGACGACGACCCGGCACTCAAGGCCGTATTCGCCGCCAAGCCGAAGCTCTTCTACATCGCGGTTGGCAGCGCTGACGGCGTAAAGGTCAACTCCATGGCACTCAAGGAGTATTGCGACAAGAAAGGCTACCCGGTCGAATACTACGAGTCCGACGGAGGCCACATCTGGCGCAACTGGCGCGTGTATCTGACACAGTTCGCGCAGAAGATATTCAAATAAACAAGTGTAAGTTGTAGCAGGGTGAATGCAGTTTTTTTCTTATCTTTGTCCAGCTAAAACTGATAAGGAATGAAAAGACTGCTCATCCTGCTTACATTGTCTTTCTCATTACAGGGCTTTGCCCAAAACACATTAATCGCCCCCAGTGTCGACCCCGTCGGAGACTCGCTAGCAATTGCGAGTGTCAAGGCGCGTCTTGACTCCATCCGCCAGCACAGGCCCACCGTCGCGGTGGTACTCGGCGGCGGAGGTGCGCGCGGAATGGCCCATCTGGGCGTCCTCCGCTATATGGAGGAGCTGGGCATCCCCGTCGATCTCATCGGCGGCACCAGCATGGGTGGCCTGGTCTCAGGCCTTTACTCCATGGGTTACGGAGCCACATACCTCGACTCGCTCGTCCGCGCCATCGACTGGACCGTTATGATGTCCGACAAGGTGCCGGACAGTTTCCAGACCTACAAAGTCCGCCGCAACAAGGAGCGCTTCGCGATATCCATCCCGTTCCATTATGACAACGAGGACATGAAGGCCCGCATCGAGAGGCAGACACGCTACGACAAGAATTATGAGCAGAGCGACACCCGTACCGGCGACATGGGCCAGGAGATGATGGCCAAGATCGGAATGGGCCTCCCTGACGGCTTCCTCTTCGGTTTCAACGTCCGCAACACACTGAGTTCAGTATCTGTCGGATACCAGGATTCCCTGGCATTCGACAAGCTCCCGGTCCCGTTCTACTGTGTCGCTACGGATATGCTCAGCCTCAAGGAGAAGAACTGGACTTCGGGACAGCTCGTCGATGCGATGCGCTCCACGATGGCCATCCCCGGCTATTTCCGTCCGGTCCGTCTCGAAGGAATGGTGCTGGTCGACGGAGGTACGCGCAACAATTTCCCTGTCGACCTGGCAAAGGCTATGGGAGCGGATATCATCATCGGCTCAGAAATGCCTTCGGTCCGCACCCTCGCCGACCTTGGCAACTTCGCCAACATTGCCATGCAGCACATCACACTGCTGTCGGCCGATATCAGCGAGAACAACCGCGAATACACCGACATCCTGCTCCAGCACGAACTGAAAGGATACACGATGCTATCCTTCGACTCCGAGAGCGTCGCTGACATCATCTCCCAGGGATATGCCCTGGCGAAGGAGAACAAGGAAGCCTTCGAGGATATAGCCCGCAGGGTGGGGAACAACGCCACGGAAGCGCAGAAGCATTCGGCCACAGACATCAACAAGCGGAAAGTCAAAGTCAAGGAAATCCGTTACGAGGGCATCAGTCCCAAGGAATCGGAGTTTCTGATCAGCCCCTCCCTCCTGCCCCGTGACGACATGTACGGTGCCAAGGAGATTGAATACCTGCTCTCCGCCATCTACGGCACGAAGGCATTCGAGTCCGTCACATACAGGCTCAGCGGATCAGAAGAGCCCTACGTGCTGGTCTTCGACTGCCAGAAGGGCCAGGCCCACGAAGTCGGCGTAGGTGTCCACCTCGACAATGACGAAGTCGTCTATCTCGCCGCCCATCTCGGCCTCGGCACAAGGAAACTTTCCGGGCTGCGCTTCATCACCGAGGTGAAGGCCGGGCAGGTCACGGAACTCAACTGCGACCTTTCTTACAAGCCCCTCGCACAGCTTCCTGTGTTCGGAATCGCTTCCAAGAATTCATACAAGAACTTCAGTTACTGGGACGACGGATCCAAGGTCCGCTACAATGGTGTCAATACTAGGGCCGAGGCCTATTTCGAGGACTCGCGCCTGATCTATGGCAGCGTCCGCATCGGCTTCGCCTACGACACGGAGCCGTATGAGAACTATCTGGACAACACGATGGAGTGGAAAGGATGGGACTTCAAAAGCAAGTGGTATTCGACTTTCGCTAACCTGCGTTACGACACCTTCAATGACAGTTACTTCCCTACCAAGGGATTCCGGCTGTCGCTCGACACCCACTATACTTTCAGCGGATACTCGATATATATGGAGGATGAAGGTATGGAGGCAGGGGATCACTATGAGGGTGAGGTCCAACCCTACAGTGTCGGCGTTGCCAACGCTACGGCCGTCCTGCCACTCTCAGGACGCTTTTTCATCCAGCCGTCAGTCTATTTCGGATGGCAGACGGAGGAACCGGGGCACATGAACTTCGTCCACACGCTCGTGGCCGGAGGCACCAGGGCAGGCCGCTACATCGAAAACCAGATGCCATTCTTCGGATACAACATAGGATTCCGGTCCTGCGGCAATTTCGCCGCCACGGCCCAGTTGGATCTCCGTTACCGTATCAATCACAAGAATTACTTGACGCTCAGGGGAGCAGTCCTCCAGGACAAGGATTTCCTGAAGGATATTGTCAAGACGGCGCCCACCTCATACGCATTCGGCTTGGAGATAGGGCAGAAATCCATCATAGGGCCGATGAAACTGGGATTCCAATGGTGCGACCGCACCAACTTCTCGGTGGCACTTTCAGTGGGATTCGACTTCTAGAAATGCTTGCACAGCCGCAGGGAAACGTTCCAGCGGAAGAACTTCCCCGAAGTGTCGACCTCGTCGTTCGAGACGCCCTGGTAGACGATCGAGGAAGTACCCCTGTAGGCGAAATTGTCACTGCTGGCCGACAGGTTGAAAGTATAAAGGTCGTGGGTATAGCCTACGCCGAACCGCGCCATGTAGTTGAGCAGAAGCTTGCCGTTCATCACGTCCTTGCCTGATGGGACAAAGCCGCTATCCTTAGCCTCATAACTCGTCACGGTGAACTGGTTGAAAAGGGTCACCATGGGGATGCCCGTGACATTGAATGTGAGATTCCTAAGGCCCTTTTCCTTGTCACCGTAAGGTTGTCTGTGCAAGGCGACCAGATTGAGGGAATAGCCGCCTCCGAACGACACCTGCGCCGAAGACTGCCGCGCCTGTCCGCCGCTCCAGGCCGCGATGATCTCATCCGGATCGATGATGAAATCGCTCAGGATAAGCTTGCCGCCGAACACCCAGCTGCCGGCGCTGCGGCGCTGCAGGACGTTCCCTTTATATGCGGCGGAGTATGCGAATGTCCTTTGGTTGTACGCGTAGAAGGCATCGACGATGAAGGCGCGCATCTGGCCCGGTTCATTCGTCACGTCGCTGTAAATGGTGTATAGCGGATAACTCTCATCTCCAAAAATGAGGTCATAGGCCACTTCGTGGGAAAGCTTGAAATACTGGACCGATATGCCCGAGCCTGCGCTGAGATAATCGAAGGAAAAAGAACTGTTGCTCCCCTCGCCGTGGAATCTCTTGCTGAGGGCGAGGTTGAGCTTGCCGTATCCGACCTGGAAGCCTATGGCCTTGTCCACACTGCCCCTTAGGCTGCTGTTGATGACCACGGGGATTTCATCTATTTCGAGATTGCCGTACTCATCCAGATTATACATTGCGGTTTTGAAGTTTCGGTCCTGGGAGGTGCCTGCCTGGCGGAGGTCACCGGTGAGGGCAAAGGACCAACGCGCAGCGGGCTGATAGACCGCATTCGGGTCGAGTCCGGCAGTTGGCTGTCCGAACTTATCCAATAAACGGTGGAACAATCCGGGACCGTCCTGTGCGGATGCCGGGAGTGACAGGAAGGCGAGAACGGCTATTACGGTAAAGAGGCGGCGATAATGCATTGTATCTTGTTTTGAGTTACAAAAATACCACTTTTTAAATAAAGATTATTATATTTGAGAAACAATTCCCCGCCGGCAATGAGCTCCAAAGATAATTTTATCAATTTCGTCATAAGTTTCCTTGCCATCTTCTTCGGTATGCTGTGCACCTTCGTGGGGCAGGGCATCATCGATCGCGCCGCGGACCGCAACGAGGTCCGCTCGGCGCTCGAACTGGTAAGGTCCGAACTCGCATCGAACATTGAGGACATCAATACGATGGCCGATTACCTGAAGCAGGAGAAAAGGTCGGCGGACTATTTCCTGGAGAACAGGGCGAAACTCGACAAATGTCCCATAGATTCCGTGAACTTTCATGCCGGAATGCTTCTCGCCGACGCCTCCATGACCCTGCCCCACAATGCATTGGAACTGCTCAAGATGTCCTCGCTGTTCCAGAAGCTGGGTGACGACCAGTTGTCGATGGACATCATCCGCGCATACGACAGCTGCGAGTACAGCGTTGCGAAATACAACGAGTTCATCAGCGACCGGGACGAGAAGTTCAACCAGACGATCAACGAAAATTCCATAACGCAGTTCGCCTCTTCGGGCTATATAGACATCAAGAAATTCATCAACACCACGAACGGGTTATACACCATCAGGTGGATTACCACCCAGGTCACCCCTGACAAAGAACAGTTCATCAACGACGTCGAGAGGGCCATCAGTTCCATCGACAGGTACCTGGCCGCAGGCCGTCAGTCACACAATAAGAAACTCAGGAAAAACTAATTGTATAACTGATGCACAGGCTCGTATTCAAGTGTTTGGTGAAGTTCCTCGCCGTGATTGTCTCGTTTCTCATCCATGGAGTGGCGAACAAGGAGGCGGACCGCAAGGACATACGCTATACCTTGGAGACGGTCCGTGCGGAACTCATCACCAACGCCGAACACATCAGTCAGATACGCGAATACATCGACCAGGAGCGCAAGTCAGCGGAATACCTGATTGAGCATCGCACCTCTTTGGACAAGTGCCCTGCCGATTCCGTAACCTTCCACAGCGATATCATCAACAGGGAGTTGGAGGTCAAGCTGAGCGACAACGCCACGGATCTTTTACAGTCTTCCTCGGTATCCCGTATTATCGACGGCAACGGTCTCCTGATGACTATCATCCGCGCCTACGACACCTGCGACTGGATTGTCTCTGACCAAAACAGGAGGGCGGAGGCGCGCAAGGCCCTGCTCGACATCCTCATCAACGACCAGACCCTCTTCCTGGCCGGCAACACGATCGACATCCCCAGGTTCATCGGGACGGAGTCCGGGCTCTTCGCGGTCAATTGGATCTCACAGCAGCCCGATCCGTCGATCACCGCCGACATCGCTGACATCCAGGACGCCATCGACGGTATCGACGAATTCCTCGCAATCAAACGCCTGCCTGTCCGCAGGTTCAAAATACTGAACTAACCATCCAATACACAAGTCATGGAAAATAAAACTCCTTCCAAAGTCGTAATCATTCCGCGACCTCCAGTATCTTCCACAACAGAGGATTCCAACGATCAGGGCCCTGTCATGGCCCCCAAGTCATCCGCACCTGCATCGATGCCTCCCGTACCCGAGACAGAAATGCCGGAGACCCCGGAAGAGGAGATCGACAACACTACACTCCCCCAAAAGCCCAAAGCGAAATAATAATCCACAAAAAACGGATAGTATGAAAAGATTCATCCAAGCGTTGGCATTGCTGATGCTGGCCATGGCTGTTACCATCCCGGCCCAGGCCAAGCACAAGAATTTCAAGGTATCCGTCTATGTCCGCGCCTACGAAGTCGACAAGATGAAGGATACCGAATGGCTCGAGTCGACCTGGAAGACCATTTCCGATCAGCTTGACGTCGACAAGATCTATCTCGAGACCCATAGGGACCTCCTCATCGTCGACGACGCCACGCTGGAGAAGGCCAAGGCTTTCTTCCAGAAACAGGGCATCGAAGTGGCCGGTGGCATCACCTATACCATCAACGAATCCAACAATTTCGAGACCTTCAGTTATTCCGACCCCGAGGACAGGGCGATGGTCAAGAAAATTGCCGAGCACACGGCGAAGCATTTCGACGAGTTCCTCCTCGACGACTTCTTCTTCACCAGCAGCAAGAAGGATGTCGAGATCAAGGCCAAGGGCAACCGCAGCTGGACGGAGTACCGTCTCGAACTGATGAACGAGGCCGGCCGCAACCTCGTCGTCGGTCCGGCAAAGGCCGTCAACCCCAAGGTCAAGGTCATCATCAAATACCCCAACTGGTATGACGACTTCCAGGGCCTCGGATTCAACCTCAAGGACGGTCCGCAGATCTTCGATGGCGTATGGACCGGCACCGAGACCCGCGATCCCTCCGGCGCCCAGCATCTCCAGAACTACCTCAGTTACAACATCATGAGGTACTTCGAGAATATTTCCGGAGGCCGTAATGGCGGCGGCTGGGTCGATTCCGGCGGCATCTCCATGAGCATGGACCGATATGCCGAGCAGCTCTTCCTCACGGCAATCGCAAAGGGACGTGACGTCATGCTGTTCGACTACAGGCAGCTCATCGGGGTGAACCTCAACCCCATGTACCGCGGCCCCTGGCAGGGTACCGGCACCAGTTGGAACTATGACGAGATGACCGCCCCGTTCCAGAAGGGCAGGGAGACCGTCACTCCTACAACGATGGCCCGCATTGCCGATGTCGTCCTCCGCAAGACAGACGAACTCTGCGGAAAACTCGGCGAGCCCCTGGGCATCCAGTCCTACAAGGTCTTCCACGCCACCGGCGAGGAGTTCCTCCAGAACTATCTCGGCATGATAGGACTCCCGATGGACATGCGCTCCGAATTCCCTGAAGGCAGGAAGGCAGTCCTCCTGACCCGCCAGGCCGCCACCGACCCCGATCTGGTGGCAAAGATGCAGAAACAACTCATGGCGGGAGGTGAAGTGTTCATCACCACCGGCCTGCTCGAGGCGGCGCCCGAGAAAGTCGCCGAGATCTGCGAACTCCGCACCGACTACCACAAAGCCATCGTCAACGATTTCGGACGCTACGGCAAGAGCGCCAAAGACATCATCATCCCTGAGATCAACTATCTGACCAACGACAGCTGGGAGATCATCAGCGCCGGCCGCCCCCTTACCAACGGCGTTTCCGGCTATCCTTTCCTCCACAGGGCGATATACTCGCAAGGCAATCTTTATGTCATCGCTATACCCGAGGACTTCGGCAACCTCTACGACCTTCCCGAAGGTGTGCTCAACGAACTGCGCCGCTATATGAGCAAGGACCTCGACCTCTATATGGAAGGCCCGGCAAAGGTCAGCGTGTTCCTCTATGACAACAAGACCGTCATCGTCGAGAACTTCAACGACGAGCCTGTGGACGTCAAGCTCGTTGGCAACGGCGAGTTCAGCAAACTCACCAACCTGGAGACAGGCGAAGTGATCGAGTTCGCCGCCGGATCGAGTGCGATGGGAGGTTTCTTCCGGATGGGTCCTGCCGCCAAGAAGGCTCCGATGACCATCAAACCGCACTCATATATGGCATTCAGCTACGAATAGCCCAGGTGTTCTATGAGAAGGATCTGCAATTTCATCCTTGCGGCCGTCCTAGGCGCAGCCCTCCTCACCGGCTGCGCCAAGGACAAGCCGACGGAGTTCAATATCTCCAAGGGCGTCAACATCGGCAACTGGCTCTCTCAGAGCTGGGTGATGGGTGAAGCCCGCGAGCGGATATTCACTGACGAGGATATCGCCCTGCTGGTCGAAAAAGGTTTCGACCACCTGCGCCTCCCCGTCGACGAAACCCAGCTCTTCAACCGCGACATGACCCTGAACGAGAGTACCGTCGCACTCATCCACAAGACCATCGGCAGCTGTATCGAGCATGGCCTCAAGGTCATCTTTGATCTTCACACCCTGCGTTCCTTCAACTTCATGGACAACGACGCCCCTCTGTGGAAAAGCGAGGCGGAACAGGACAAGCTCGTGGACATGTGGAGGACCATCCAAGGCATCCTCTGCGAGTATCCTGTCACCGACGTGGCCTACGAAATCCTCAACGAAGCTGTTGCTCCTACCGACGAGCAGTGGTCCCAGGTGCTGCTGCGCGTCGTATCCATGATACGCGAGACCGAGAAGGACCGTATCATCGTCATGGGAGCGAACATGCAGAACCAGGTCGGGCACGTCAAGAACATAGTCGTCCCCGAGGGCGACAGGAACATCCTCCTGTCCTTCCACTTCTACGAGCCGCTCCTCATCACGCACTATCAGGCATCATGGACCCCGCTCCGCATCCTCCATTTCAACGGGCAGATGAAGTATCCCGGACAGTTGATACCCGACGAAGTGTATGCGGAACTGAACGATGAGGAAAAGGCCGTCGTGGAGCCGTACAACCACTCCTACGACAAGGAATGGATCCGCGGCCAATGGCAGGAAGCCGTCGACTACGCCAGGGAGAAAGGCCTGCGCCTGTACCTCGGCGAGTTCGGCTGCCTTGTCAATTGCGGCGAGGAAGTGCGCCTGGCCTGGCTCAAGGACGTAGTGAGCCTCGCCCGCGAGTTCGGCATCGCCTACTCGATGTGGGAATACAACTCACAGTTCGGATTTGCCGACAGGGTCAACAAGGGCGTGATTACCAATCAGCCACTCTTGGACGTTTTCGTGAAATAGACTCCTGCGGAGTCATTCCAATACAGGCAGTTGCAGGACACAGTTCCTGCGGCTGCCTGTAAATATTCTCTGATGGGCGATTTCCACGTCGGCCTGCTCGGCCCATACGCCCGCCTTGTTGGGGTGGACGGCATACTCCGGGAAATTGGATGACTTGATGTCGAGGCGCAGGCTGTTGCCGGCACGCACTGTCCATACCATCGGCAGGGCGACGATCTCTATGCGGACCTTGCGGCCCTTCCTGTACGTCTGCCGCTTGCCTAGAAGGTCATTGCGATAGCCCAGGGTGGTTATGGAGGTGCGCATGTTGTAGGCCTTGCCGTCCGGCGTTATCTCGCTCAGGGTGAATGCGAAAGCGGTGTCGTCCACGTCCGTGCTGACCTTCAGCCTCACCTTGACCGTCCCGGCGATGGTCAAATCCTCGGCGAGCGGCTCGCTGATAAAGCTCAGTACGTCGTCGCGCCATCCGGCCTCCGGCTGCTGCCGGCTGCCGCGCCTCTGCTGCGAGGTGAAGAGCGTCTCCCCGCCTACGGCGTAGACAGGGTCGGCGGGGTCGTAGACATAGCCGACCTTCTTGCGCCCGGGCTTCCGGTCGGAGAGCGTGAGGACGTTCCATTTGTCCCCCTTCTGCTTCGCCGAGAGATAGAAATCCTTCTCTTCGGAGGGCTTCAACGGCCATCCGTCAAGTTTCATCCATTCGTCCTTGCCGATGGCATAGGCAAGGATCTCCTGCTCGGGAGTCTCCTTCTTCACCAGGATACGGTAGAACCAGTCGAACTGGTCGGAAGTGGTATTGAAGTCCCTGGAATGGTCGTGAGGCAGGTGTGTCGGTGTGGGCTGGAAACTGTGGTTCCACGCACCGAGGATAAGCCGACTGTGTGCACGAACCTCTTCCGAAAGCCGCTCGAAACCCAGCAGGGTCCCCTCTTCGTGATGGTCGAACTGCCCGGCCACGATGGTAATCGGGACGTTCACCGCGCGGCTGGCCGACTTCAGGTCCGCCCATACTCCGGTATTCCAGTAAGGATCGGTATAGTCCGTATGCGTGATCCAGTCGCGGTAATACTGCAGTCTCTGGCCGAGGATGGCCTCGTCGGCCTCGACCTGGGGCCTGTAGAGGTAGAAATCATAGTAGTTTTCGCCGACAGGCTGTCCCGGCACCCTGGGCGGGCGGACGATGTCCTCCTCGGCGTTATCGATGACCCATCCGCTCATAATGTCCTCGCGGAAAAGGCCGGCGCGGAAGCAGGAGATGTGCCTGTCCACGCCGTAGTGGCTCAGATACATCGCCTTGACCTTGTCCGGGAGCGAATCGGCCACTATCCAGCCCGTCAGGGCAGTATACGACGATCCGAAGATGCCGATATCCCCGCACCAGGGCTGTGCGTCGAGCCACTTGTACAAGGCTATGCCGTCGGCGCGTTCGTCGACATTGGGCCTGTAGAATCCGCCCGAACCGCCCTTGCCACGGCAGTCCTGCTGGATGTAGCCGATGCCGCGACGAGCGTATTCGCGCGCCAGCGCGTTGTTGTCGCCGCGGCCGCCGTAAACGTACGGGGTCCTGGTCACGACGACAGGGTGCGGGCCCTCACCCTCGGGGAGGTATATCCGCGTCAGGAGACGGACGGTGTCGCCGCCCGGAATCATTTCCTCGAAATAGGTATATTCCCCCACGATGGGAGCGTTCAGGATTGAAGAATAGTCGGTGCCACGACCCTGCTGGGCGGAGGCTGAGCCGGCGGCCAGGGCCGCGCCGGCCAGCAGGAGCAGGAGAGATTTGTAGATTCTGGACATTTCTGTTCGGCTGTTTTTTCAAAGATAATACTATATTTGCATTCTGAAACCGCTTAACAACTTTAAAATAATGAAAAAAACACTCATCCTCATCTGCGCACTTGTCGCAATGCCCATGTTTTATGCCAATGTTTCCGCACAGGACGACGGAAGACTCATCATCGTGGGCTCCAGCGACAGCAAGGCTTCGCTTGAGTTCGGCACCCATATGGGATTCGGCTACAACATCGTCAAGGCCGACAGTTTCAAGCCCTCCAACAGCGGCGAGTTCTTCATCAATATCCTTAAACTCAACCTCTACCCTGTAGACTTCTTCGGCATCGAACTCGGCATCGACTACAAGACCCTCGCTTTTACGTCCAAGGAGGACGCATTCTACGCCGAAGGTGACAAGATCGCCAAGGTAATGCCTTATTCCCAGAAATATCCCGGCGAGATCACCAAGAACTTCAGCCGTCTCAGGACCAATACCTTCAGCGCCCCGCTGATGATCAAGATCGCCGCCGACAAGTTCAAGATCGGAGCCGGTGTCGAGGGCAACCTCAACCTCACCGGACGCATCAAGGACAAGTATTTCAAGGATGGCAAGAAAGTGAAGAACATCGACAAGGGCATCCAGTTCAACCGCTACTCCTACAACTTCGTGGCAGGCCTCGCATACGACGGCACCGGCCTCTATGTCAAGTACTATCCTAAGAGCAGCAGTTTTATGCCGGAGGGCAGCCCGGACATCAATCTCACGACCGTCGGCGTCATCTTCGACTTCTAGGAAACACTTTGTTTTCTGCAGCTTTTTTACGAGATTTGTGGAGGATGTTCCCCACAAATCTTTTTTTTTATGACTAAACGGTTCCTCGCCGGCCTTCTGCTGGCTTCCGCCGCCTGCCTGATGGCCGGCTGCAAACATTATGACTATCCATTCCAGAACCCAAACCTTTCCCTTGAGAAGAGAGTCGACAATCTCGTGTCGCTGCTCACTCCCGAGGAGAAAATCGGCTTGATGATGAACGGCTCAGTGTCCGTCGACAGGCTCGACATTCCCGCGTACAACTGGTGGAACGAAGCCTGCCACGGCATCTGTTACGACGACGTTACCGTATTCCCACAGGTCATCGCGCTTGGTGCCACCTTCGATGCAGAACAGCAGTACGAGATCTATACTGCGGTCTCGGACGAGGCCAGGGCTGTGTGGAACACCACCGACCACCACGTTATGGGCGTCACCGAGCCCAACGGCAACATCTGGCATCAGGGCCTGTCCTTCTGGTGCCCCAACGTCAACATCTTCCGCGACCCCAGGTGGGGACGCGGACAGGAGACCCCCGGCGAAGACCCCTACCTCAATGCCGTGATGGGCACACAGACCGTCAAGGGCATGCAGGGTAACAACAGGAAGTATCTGAAACTGCATTCCTGCGCCAAGCACTACGCAGTGCACAGCGGCCCCGAGCCACTCAGGCACAGTTTCAACGCCAGCGTCACGATGCGCGACCTCTGGGAGACCTACCTCCCCGCCTTCCGCACCATCGTCAAGGAAGGCAATGTCCAGGAGGTCATGTGCGCATACAACCGCTACGAGAACGAACCGTGCTGCGGAAGCGACCGCCTCCTCCAGGACATCCTCCGCAACAAATGGGGATTTGACGGCATAGTCGTATCCGACTGCGGAGCCATCTCCGACTTCTATCGCTCTCACCGCACGCACGAGGATGCCGCCAGTGCCTCCGCCGACGCGGTGCTTTCCGGCACCGACGTCGAGTGCGGCACCAACTACAAATCGCTGATCGACGCTATCCAGAGGGGGCTGATCACCGAGGAGGATATCGACGTGAACCTGCGCCGTATCCTCTCCTCGCGCATCAAGCTCGGAATGTTCGACCCTGAAGAGAAATCGCCCTGGGCGGGCCTCGGTCTGCAGGACCTCAGCAGCCCCGCCCACACCGCGCTCGCCGAGAAGGCAGCACGCGAAGCGATCGTCCTGCTCAAGAACGAGGGCAATGTCCTGCCTCTCAAGAAAGACGGCATAACCATCGCAGTCGTTGGCCCCAACGCCGACGATGCACGCGTGATCCTGGGCAACTACAACGGCTATCCCACCAAGGAGAACACCAGAACAATCCTCGACGCCATCCGTGAGGCCGCCCCGGGTGCAAAGATCATCTATGAAAAAGGCTGCGACCTTACCGACCCCTACCTGACAACCCACTATATCGCCCGGCTCAACGGCGGTGCGGGTCTCCACGCGGAGTACTTCAATGACACCGGATTCGGCGGCGGCGCAGTTGCCCAGGCCGACTATGACGAGCCCCTGAACCTCAACACCACTTCCCCCGCCCTCGCCCACGAGGACTGCGCCTGGGTCGAGGGGCTCAACCTCACCGGTTTCTCCGCCCGCTACACCGGATCCTTCACCTCAGACTATACCGGTGACATGGTCTACTCCATCCGCGGAAGCAACAAGTATACTTTCCGTGTAAACGGTGAGACAGTAGCAGAGCAGCAGGCCCCTGCGGGCCGCGGTTTCGGCGGCTTCGGCGGCTTCGGCAGGGGATTTGCGCCGACCACGTTCCCCGTAGTCGAAGGACAGACTTACGATATCTCAATCGAACTTTCCCAGCCTGAGGCGCGTTCCGCTTCGTTCTCGTTCGACATCTACAGCCGCGAGCCCGCCGACGTGGCGGCAGCCGCCGCAAAGGTCGCCGGAGCAGACGTGATCGTGATGGTCAGCGGCATCAGTTCCGACGTGGAGGGCGAGGGCCACGACCGCTCCGCGATCGAACTTCCCGAAGTCCAGCAGGAACTCCTGGCCGCCCTCGACGCCACCGGCAAGCCGGTGGTCGTCGTGAACGTCTCCGGCGGCGCGATAGGCTTCGGCAATGTCGAGAGCAAGTATGACGCCCTGATCCAGGCCTGGTACGGCGGACAGGCCTGCGGAATCGCAGTCGCCGATGTCCTCTTCGGCGACTACAACCCTGCAGGACGTCTCCCCGTCACGTTCTACGCCGGAACCGAGCAACTGCCGGATTTCCAGGATTATTCGATGCAGAACCGCACATACCGCTACTTCCAGGGCGAACCGCTCTACGCGTTCGGCTACGGTCTCAGCTACACCACCTTCAGCTACGGCGAGGCCAAAGTAAGCGGGGGCGCCAAGTCCATGACACTCAGCGTCCCCGTAACCAACACCGGAGCCATTGACGGCGAAGAGGTGGTCCAGGTCTATGTCAAGTCCCTGTTCGACGCCGATGCGCCCATCAAATCCCTCAAGGGATTCAAGCGCGTAAAAATAGGCGCCGGCCAAACCTCGACCGTAAAGGTCGAACTCAGCGACGGCGCCTTCGACTTCTATGATGAGTCAGTCGACGAACTCAATTTCAGACCAGGCCGCTACCGCATATTATATGGCGGATCTTCGCGCGACTGCGACCTGAAGTCCTTGGAAATAGAGATCTAAGGGTCTTTTATTTCTTGAAATCGAAGCGGATGTCCATCGGAACGAGGTCGGGGCGAAGGTTCGCCATATCCGACTCGAGGTCGGCATTGCGCTTGGAGTACTTGCTTTCGAACTCAGTCGCCGCAGCGTAGTCGCCCGTGGCCTGGATCTTCAGCACGAGTGCCGTGAGGTCGGAGAGGGCGCTCTCCATCTTGTCATAGTCCAGGGTGTACTTTCCGGGGAGAAGACGCTGGAAAGCGCCAGCCTCGCTCAGGTAGTTGTAGATGATAGTGTTGGCGCGGCCGAGGGAAGCGCCCTCGCCGAAGCGTGCCGAACGCACCAGGGAAGTGAAGAAGGTGGCAAGGGCCTCCTTCCTGGTGAAGATCTGACGGAGAGTGAAGTGGCTCTGGAGCTTGCAGACCAGAAGGACGCCTGCTACATTTGCCTTGACCTCCTCGAAAGTGGAGGCGGTGTTGCCGAGTGCTTCCTCGACTGTGCCCTTACCGTTGACCGTTTCCTTGACGCCGAGGCCGTGTGCAACCTCGCGGAAGACGATGTTCCAGTAGAAAGCCTCCGAAAGGAGGTGCGAAGCATCTTCCGTCGACAGGAGGATCTCGCCTGCGGGGGCGACGATGCTGTTGAACTTGGCGCGGATGACGTTATCGAGCAGGATGGTACGGGTACCCTTGTCGCGCTGTACATCCGGGTCGAAAGGCAGGTTGAGGGCGATGACCTTGATGCCGGCATTGGCCTTGCCTGCATAGTAGAGCGCATCGCAGGAGAAGATGTTGGAAGCGGCGCCGGGCTGGAAGACCTTGTACTCAGGGTCGCCGGGCAGGTCCTGCTGGAACTCTCCGATCCTGGAGGCGAACTGCATCAGCTCAGCCGTCCTGGCTTCATTCTTCAGGAGGACGAATGCCTCATAGGAACGCTTGATACCGAAAAGCTGGTCGTCGGCATTCTCGTTGGGGCCGATCACGAGGTCCATCTTGCTGTCATCCATGTCCAGCCAGTCGATGCTGCTCTGATAGTAATCGTCACTCTTAAGGGCCTGGGCCTTGGAAAGAAGGTATTTCTTGACGCTGGGCTTGATGGTGATGTCGGCAGCGGCGGTCAGATAGTTGGCGATCTTGGAGATATGCTCCTTGAAGGCATCGTGATACCATTCGGCCTGGAGGGAGCCGTCCTCTGCACGGCGGATCATGGTGTAGGGGCTGAGTTTGTCGGGGTTGTCCCAGGCATCAAACTCCTCCTTGGTCATATCGGCAGGGTAGAAACCCGCACCGGGGAGACGGTCGTCATATCCCTCGACGAAAGACTTTCCGTCGACGCGGTCCCAGGGACCGTAGTTGATCTTTGCATACTCTTCCTGCCAGGAATCCTCGATCCCGTCGAACAGGGGGGTACGGTCGCCGAAATACTGTTCCCAGTAAATGGCATCCACCTCATCGGCGGCGAAGCGGTACAGGTTCAACACTTCCTTGCCATTGTCGGTAATGCCGCTGAGGTCCGGTGCAGGGATGGTAACGACGGCATAGTCAGTCACTTTCTTGACGAACGGGGACTTGGAGGAATTGTTGCAGGAGCAGACCGCCACTGCGATGAGAGTTAAGAGTAAACAATACTTTTTCATATCCAAAAGGGTTATTTTTCAATTTTGCACCGCAAAGGTAGAAAAAATCCTATTTAAATGGATATTCCTACTCGCTATTTTGCTTCTGATTGCTTTTCTGCTCCGTTTTCTGCGCACGCAGTTCGTCCAGATAACTCGCAGTGATCACACCTGAAGGAAGGGCGATGATGGCAACTCCGAACAGAGAGGAGAGCATGCTGATAAACCTCCCGATGTCGGTTACCGGGACCATATCCCCGTAACCTACGGTCGTAAGCGTGACGGTGGCCCAGTAGAGGGCGTCGAAGAAATCACGGAAGGTCGGCTCGCCGGTCAAGGGATTGACGTGAGGTTCGGCATTGAACATCACCAGGGCCGTGATGAAGACATAGAAGACGCAAATGCCTAATACAGAGAACAGTATGCGCCTCTCCTTCCTGAGGACGTTGCCCAGTACCCGGATCTTGCTCGAATATCGGAAGAACTTGAAAAGCCTGACTATCCTCACGAGGCGCGTAACCCTCAGGATCTTGAATCCCTTGCCGATAAGGCTCAGGCCCGGAAGGATGGACAGCAGGTCGATGATGGCCCACCCGGTGAAAGGATACAAGACATAGGAAAATCCTTTCCTATGGAGCCGAAAATCGCTTGTCAGCCAACGAAGCAGATAATCGATGATGAAGATCGTCACGGTCACCAGCTCGATGACCCGGAAGACTGGATGGTCCTCGGAGAACATCAGCGGGATGACGCTGGCCGTAATGGCAATCAACATCATTATGTCATAAGCCAGGCTGGCCTTGTTGCCCTTGTGGGCAGGTTCGATTATGCTGAAGATGCGTCTTCTCATATTAAACTATCAATTGGTGAACGCGTTATTAAGTGGAGGACTTGAAGAATCAAAGTTAAACAATGTTTTGCAATAATCCAACCTCGCAGGGAAGCCGCATATAACGGAAAAGCCTCCCAGAGTGGTCTGGAAGGCTTTTTGAGCGGAAAACGGGGCTCGGACCCGCGACCTCAACCTTGGCAAGGTTGCGCTCTACCAACTGAGCTATTTCCGCGATATTTCATGCCGTTCTTTCATCGAACGGGACTGCAAAGATACGGCAATTTTTCGAAACACCAAATATTTTTCCAGTTTTTTAGACCTCCACCGCAGTGTTGAACTCCTTGAGGAAACGCATGTCATTCTCGAAGTAGTGACGGAGGTCGTTCACGCGCCACTTGAGCATGGCGATGCGCTCAAGACCCATACCGAAGGCGAAGCCGGAATACTTGGTGGAGTCGATACCGCTGGCCTCGAGGACGTTGGGATCGACCATGCCGCAGCCGAGGATCTCCAGCCAGCCGGTACCCTTGCAGATGTTGCAGCCCTTGCCGTGGCAGATGTTGCAGCTCACGTCAACCTCGGCCGAAGGCTCGGTGAACGGGAAGTACGAAGGGCGCATGCGGATCTCGGTCTCGGGACCGAACATCTCGCGGGCGAAAAGGAGGATAGCCTGCTTGAGGTCTGCGAAAGTCACTCCTTCGTCGATGTACAGGCCCTCGACCTGGTGGAATATGCAATGGGCGCGGGCGCTGATGGCTTCGTTGCGGAAGACTCGGCCCGGGCAGATGACGCGGATGGGGAGCTTCATCGTCTCCATGGCACGTACCTGCACGGAAGAGGTATGGGTGCGGAGAAGCAAGGGATTGGGGTGCCCGGCGGAGATGAAGAACGTGTCCTGCATGTCGCGGGCGGGATGGTTCTGAGGGAAGTTCAAGGCCTCGAACACGTGATAGTCGTCCTCGATCTCGGGGCCTTCGGCCACGTCATATCCGAACTTGCGGAAGATATCCACGATCTCCTGGCGGACGATCGACACGGGATGGCGGGAGCCGAGCTCGAAGGGGTCGCCGGGCATGGTCAGGTCGGCCTTGGGGCCGTCCGAGGACGAGTCGTCGGCTACGGAGCCCTTCAACTCCTCGATCTTTGCCATAGCGGAGTTCTTGAGCTCATTCAGCGCACGGCCGAACTCCTTCTTGGCTTCCTTGTCCATGGCGCGGAACTCGTCGAAAAGTTTCGTCACCTCTCCCTTCTTGCCGAGGAAACGCACGCGGGCTTCCTCCACTTCCTTCAGTGTCCTGCACTTGAGACCGCCTATCTCGGCGATGAGTTTCTCTATCTCTTCTCTCATATAATAAACTCTCCAGTAATCAATTATTTCGAGCGCCTCTTGTCGCGGTTCTTCTTGTCCCGGGCAGCACCGCTCTTGAGGTACTTGGCCCATTGGTCCTCATCGAAAACCTTCTGGAACGCGTCGTACATCTTGTCCTCCCACCTGTACTGCACGTCGTACAGCATGTCGAGGTTGGAGACTTTCTGGTTCCTCAGATCATTGAGCTCGCCCTGCATGGCTTTGTAGTCGTGTGTCAGGATGGAGTCGACGTAGAAGACCTGCCAGTCATCGAGCTTCAGGAGACCGGACAGGCGGTCGACCTCACGCTCGATGGATTCGTAGAACTCCTTCTCAGCCTTTTTCTCCTCGGCGGACTTCTCCTGGGCCGCCACAACCGTCGGGAAACAGGCGGAAAGGACGGCACAAGCCACGATTGAAAGGATAATCCGACGCATACTGCCAAAAAAGTTTTAAATTTGTATTCAATGTATCCAGACTACAAAAATAAACAATAAATAAAAAACTGCAAAATGAGAAAGCTTCCCCTCCTCGTCCTGGCCACAGCCCTGCTGCTTTTCCCGCAGGGCGCCGCAGACGCCTGCACCAATGTCATAATCTCCCGTGGCGCCAGCGCCGACGGCTCCTGCATGGTATCGTATGCCGCTGATTCACACATGCTTTTCGGAGAGTTGTATTTCCATAGGGCGGCAGACTGGAAGCCCGGCGCACGGCTGAATATCATCGAATGGGACACCTATAAACCCCTCGGGGACATCGCCCAGATCGCGCACACTTACCAGACCGTCGGCAACATGAATGAGCACCAGCTCATCATCGGCGAGACGACCTGGGGCGGCCGCGAGGAGCAGGTCAACCCCGGAGGCATCATGGACTATGGCTCTCTCATCTACGTAACGCTGCAGCGCGCCCGCACTGCCCGCGAGGCCATCGACATCATCGTTGCCCTCGCGAACGAGTACGGCTACCCTTCCGAAGGCGAGACCTTCTCGATCGCCGATCCCAACGAGGCCTGGGTGATGGACCTCGTGGGCAAGGGCGAGGAGAAGGGCATCGTGTGGGTGGCGCGCAGGGTACCCGACGGGTACATCTGCGCCCACGCCAACCAGGCCCGCATCACGACCTTCCCCCAGAACGATCCTGAGAACTGCATCTTCGCCCCCGACGTCATCTCCTTCGCCCGCTCGAAGGGCTGGTACGAGGGTGACGACGCGGGCTTCAGTTTCCGCGACGCCTACAATCCCCTGGATTTCGGTGGCGCGAGAGCCTGCGACGCCCGCGCCTGGAGCGCCTTCAACATCCTCTGCGACGGCGTCTTCACGTACATCGACGCCGAAGGCCGCGAGGTCAGCGCCCCCGCTTCGGACTGGCTGGACTACGCCATGGGCTATGACCTTGCCGGCGAGATGCCGCTCTTCGTCAAGCCTTCGCGCAAGATCACCGTAAAGGATGTCGCCGACGTGATGCGCGACCACTATGAAGGCACTCCTATGGATATGACCCAGGACATCGGCGCGGGCGGCAACGCCCTGCCATACCGCTGGCGCCCGATGAACTTCACCGTGGACGGCAAGTCCTACGTCAACGAGCGCGCCATCGCCACCCAGCAGACCGGCTTCTGGTTCGTGGGACAGGCCCGCGGATGGCTCCCCGACGAGATCGGCAGCCTCATCTGGTTCGGTTGCGACGATGCCGCAACGTCCTATCTTACACCCATCTACGTAAACACCCAGGATGTACCTGACTGTTTCCGCGTCGGCAACGGCGACATGCTGCACTACTCCCCCACTTCTGCGTTCTGGATGTGCAACCGCGTGGCCAACGCCTGCTACAAGATGTACGACAGGATGGCCCCGTTCGTCCGCGAGGCCGCCGACAGGTTCGAGAACGAGCAAATGTTCACCAAAGTGAAGGAGAACGATGAAAAACTCCTCAAAGTCTATAACGGCAAGGGCAAACCCGGCAAGAAAGGCGCGGTCAGGAAGGTACGCAAGGCGCTCACCCGCTACTCTGTCGATACCGCCCAGAAGCAGTTCGCCGACTGGGCAAGGCTCGAGGAGACCCTGCTCGTCAAGTTCATCGACGGCAACATTAAGGCCCAGGAAGAGAACGGAGAATTCAAGCACTCGCAGTATCATATAGGCACGCCCGAAGGGCTCCAGTACGCCGGATATACCGACCTCTGGAAGGAGGTCGTGGCACGCGAGCATGGTAGTGTCATAGAATCAAAATAATGGAATACAGGGAAATAGGCCATACCGGGATGCGCGTGTCCGCACTGTCGTTCGGGGCCTCCAGCCTCGGAGGCGTGTTCCACGCCATCAACGAGGCTGAGGCCGTCGAAGCCGTACATGCTGCCGTGGACGGCGGCATCAACTTCATCGACGTGTCGCCCTACTATGGCCATTATAAGGCCGAGACAGTACTCGGAAAGGCCCTGCGGGACATTCCGCGGGAGAAATACTTCCTTTCTACGAAAGTCGGCCGCTACGGCAAGGACGGGGTGAACACCTGGGATTATAGCGCGAAGCGGGCGGTGGAGAGCGTCTACGAGAGTATGGAGCGTCTCGGCATCGGCCACATAGACCTGATCAACGTCCACGACATCGAGTTCGCGGACCTGCGCCAGGTGGCAGATGAAACCCTCCCGGCATTGGTCGAGCTAAGGGAGAAAGGTCTCGTGAGCCATGTAGGCATCACCGACCTGCAGCCCGAGAACCTCCAGTGGGTCATAGAGCACGTCCCGGCAGGTACGGTCGAGTCGGTGCTCTGCTTCTGCCACTACTGCCTGAACGACGACCTGCTGACTGAGTATTTCGACTGGTTCGAGGAACGTGGGATAGGGCTGATAAACGCTTCGCCGCTGGCCATGGGACTGTTGTCGGGTCGCGGCGTACCGCCGTGGCACCCGGCGGACCGCAGGCTCGTGGAGGCCTGCGCCCGCGCCGCCGCCCACTGCGCAGCCCGCGGCTACCCCATCGAGAAACTTGCCGTGCAGTACGCGGTCTCCAACCCACGTATCGCCACCACCCTTTTCAGTTCGGCCAATCCTGAAAACGTACGGAAGAACATAGAGAACGTGCAGACCCCGCCGGACCAGGAACTGGTACGCGAGGTCCGCGGAATCATCGGCGACCAGATGCGTGTACGATGGAAAAACTCTTGAGATGAAAGCATTGCAGATAACTGAGCCCCGGGCCATCGGGGTCATCGACCTTCCAATTCCGGAGGTTGGGGACGGAGAGGTCCTCTTACGTATGGAATATGTCGGATTCTGCGGATCCGACCTCAACACTTTCCGCGGCGCGAACGCCCTCGCAAAGAGTCCGGTGATACCGGGCCACGAGATAGGCGCGGTCATCGAGGCCGCAGGAACCGGTGTGCCGGAGTTCCTCCGGCCCGGGATGACCGTGACGGTCAACCCTTACACCGCCTGCGGCGTCTGCCCGTCCTGCCGCCGCGGCCGGCCGAACGCCTGCCGCGACAACCAGACGCTCGGCGTCCAGCGGGACGGCGCGATGCGCGGACTGATGGCAGTCCCCTGGGAGAAGGTAATCCCGGCTGAGAATCTCGGCACCCGCGAAGCGGCGCTGGTGGAGCCGATGAGCGTGGGCTTCCACGCAGTGTCCCGCGGCGCCGTGACCGACACCGACACGGTGATGGTCATCGGCTGCGGGATGGTCGGGCTCGGCGCAGTGGTGCGCGCAGCCCTGCGCGGCGCCACGGTCATCGCCGCCGACATCGACGGGCGCAAGCTCGCCGTCGCGCAACAGATGGGCGCCGCCTACGGCCTGAATACGCTGGCTCCGGATTTCAGCGAGCGTCTCGCACAGATTACCGGAGGCGACGGCCCCGACGTAGTCGTGGAGGCCGTCGGCAGCCCGGCGACCTACCGGCTCGCAGTTGACTCCGTCGCCTTCACAGGCCGCGTCGTCTGCATCGGCTACTCCAAGCAGGATGTCACCTTCGAGACCCGCCTCTTTGTCCAGAAAGAACTCGACATCAGGGGCTCGCGCAATGCAGAGCCCTCCGACTTCCGCGCCGTGATCCGCTATCTGGAGCGCGGGAACTGCCCTGTCGACACCCTTGTGAGCAAGGTCATAACGCCCGATAAAGCCCGGGAAGCGTTGTCGGAATGGTCCGACAATCCGGGTTCAGTCTTCAGAATCCTTTTAAAAACGTTTTAAATTCCATTCAACTAGTTTTAAAAATCCGTCAGAACCACGTCGGGACACTTAAAAACTTACACGTATCTATAAATCCTAAAACATCTGACTGAAAAATGGAACGCGGTTATGGATTGAAGGGCTAACTTAGCGCCATAAAACCTTTTAATCCATTTAACCAAAATGAAACAAGCGATCCTGAAAAGCGCTGCTTTGATCGCGTCAATCCTGCTCATAGGCGTAACCGCATTCGCCCAGCCCAGGCCCCTGACCGGTAAAGTAGTGGACAAGAACGGCGAACCTGTCGTAGGTGCAGCCGTCGTGGTTGTTGGAAACAACGCCATCGGAACAGAAACGAACCTTGACGGAGTCTATAACCTCATGGTTCCTCCCCAGGCCAACATCACCGTATCGTGCATCGGCTATGCTACCCAGACCGTAGCAGTCGCCGGCAGGCCTGTTGTAAACTTCACCCTCGAAGAAGACACTGAATTCCTCGAGGAGACCGTGGTCATCGGATACGGTGTCCAGCGCAAGAGCGACCTGACCGGTGCCGTGGCTTCGGTCCGTTCGGAAGACCTCCAGAACCGTTCCACCACCGATGCCGCCGCCGCCCTCCAGGGCAAGGCCGCAGGTGTGCAGATCCTCAACAACTCCGGTGCTCCGGGTTCCAAGGCGGAGATCCGCGTCCGCGGTTATTCCTCCAAC